>JANWVR010000031.1 GCA_025056735.1 Saprospiraceae bacterium | reverse complement strand
TATCCCAAGAGTTTAGTGGATACGAATATCGCAAGCGACTACGGCAAAATCAACCGCATGCTTAGAGTGGGCGATGAGGCCATCAATACGGCGGTGTTGGAGGAGGTCATCGAGGAAGGTTCGGTGGTATCGGGCATTACTGAGCAGTTTAGTTTTGAGCGGGACTGGACGCGCCAGGATTTTGTGAGTATGCTGTTTTATTTGGGTATGCTGACGGTGCGCGAGGCGATTTTCGATCAGTGGGCGCTTCAGATTCCGAACCATGTGATTGGCGAGTTGTACTACAAGTTTTTTCAGCAGATGCTGTTGCGTCGCGGCGATTTGCAGCGTTTGGATTTACGTATTCCGGAGCGGATGATTGCCCTGGCGCGCGACGGCGATATCGAGCCGCTGCGGGAGGCGTTTCAGATGGTACTGAGCCATTTAGATAACCGCGATGCGCGTCAGCTGGACGAGAAGCACCTGAAGACGGCGTTGATTGCGTTGATGTCGCCCACGGGTGTGTACATGGTGCGCAGCGAGCAGGCGTTGGGTCAGGGGTATCCGGACATATTGTTGCTGCGCCGTCCGCCGATTTTGGAGCCGAAGCGGCAGTATGTGTTTGAATTAAAATACCTCAAAAAGAGCGATGCGAGCCGTCTGAGCGAGGTGGTAGAGGAAGGTCGCGCGCAGTTGCGGCGTTATTTGTCGCATCCGGAGGTGGTGGCGCAGGGTGATTTTGTGGCGTACCTTTGGGTGGTTGTAGGCTACGAGATTGAGCGCGTGGAGGAGGTGCGTTTGGTTGGCCAGGCTTAACGACATTTTTAACACTTTATTCAGGCCAGACTCACTTGGCCGTTGGAAGGTTCTTATGAAACGGCGTTCTTTCATCAAAAACATTGCAGCAGGGGTAGCCCTGCCCTCGCTTCTGAACGGCTTCGGCGTGCGACTGCATGCGGCGCCGCTAACGCGCCTGTTGGCCCCGCTCAATGCGGACAACGGCCGTGCCTTGGTGCTCATCCAGCTCGATGGCGGCAACGACGGACTGGCCACAGTGTCTCCGCTAGACCAATATGACCGCCTCAAGAAAGCGCGGCCCAAAATTGCCTTGCCGGAGAACAGCCTGCTGCCGCTGACGGGGCTGAGCACACTGGCTATGCACCCGGCCTTTGTAGGGATGCGCAACCTGTACGAAGAAGGTCAGGTGCGCATCGTGCAAAACGTGGGTTATCCTAATCCGAACCTCAGCCATTTCCGCGCTACGGACATCTGGATGTCTGGCTCTGATGCCAACGAGTTCATCAGCAGTGGCTGGGCCGGGCGCTACCTGGCCTATGAGTATCCGAACTTTCCCGTCGGCTACCCGAATGCCACCATGCCGCACCCGCTGGCGGTTGAAATCGGCTACTCTATGTCGCTAACGGTTATGGGCCCACAAACAGGGATGGGCTTCGTTATTCCGAACACCGACGCTTATTACCAGCTGCTCTCCGGGCAGCAGACGCCCGCACCCGACACGCCGGCGGGCGAGCAGTTGGCCTATGTGCGTCTTATCGCCCAGCAATCGCGCGTGTATGCGCAGGCCATCCTCGACGCCTCTAAGAAGGCTAACAACTTAGCCATTTATCCCGATACGCCGCTGGCAGCCAAACTGAAAATCATCGCCCGATTGATTGCCGGTGGCCTCAAAACCCGGCTTTACTTAGTCAGTATTGGCGGTTTCGATACTCACGCTCAGCAGGCTGACCCGAGTGACCCCACTAAAGGCGCGCATGCGAACCTGTTGCGCCAACTGGGCGATGCTGTGTGGGCTTTTTGCCAGGACGTGCAGGCTCTGGGTGTGGCTGACCGCGTTGCCGGCATGACTTTCTCCGAATTTGGCCGCCGCATCGTCAGCAACTTCAGCGACGGCACCGACCACGGCGAGTCCGCTCCCGTCTTCCTCTTCGGCGCCCCGGTGGCTGGTGGCGTCACGGGCAACAATCCCAAACTCCCGCCCAACCCTACCGTGTACGACAACTTAGACATGGAAGTGGACTTCCGCTCTGTGTATGCCACGCTCCTGCGCGACTGGTTCTGCGTACCCGAAGCCAACGTGCCGGGTATCCTGCTGCACAAGCGTCCCTTCTTGAGCGGGCTCTTCCGCCCAGGAGTGGCTTGCGCCACCTCTTCTGTGCACGAAGACAACCAGGAGGCTGGCCGCACTTTGTTGTCGTGCTGGCCCAATCCATTCCGCCATACGCTTCACCTCGAGTACGAAAGCACGGGCGCACCTACGCTGGTGCAAGTCCTCGATGCTTCGGGCCGTGTGGTGGCGACGCCCGTCAGTGGCTGGCAGCCGCAAGGCCGATACCGGGAAGCTTGGGATGCCGCTGCCGTGACACCAGGCACGTATTTCTGCCGACTCATCAGCGGGCAAATGCAACAAACGCGGACGGTGGTGAAGCAATAAGAAAGCGTTAGATATCTCTGCTTTTTCTTGAGACCCGACTCAGAGGATCAAAATCTTGAAAAAGCGAGGACTGAGTTCCCTTAGGTAAAGGGTAACTAAAGAAGACTCAATTTTTCAGTTTTAAACCTGCCTCAATAATGCGTCCGTTTATCCTCCCTTTTTCCGCAATTACTTACCGGGATTTATCGCTGGTAGGGGGCAAGAATGCCTCCTTAGGCGAGATGTACAACCAGTTGAATGCTGCTGGTGTGCGTGTGCCCGATGGGTTCGCTGTTACAGCGGAAGCGTATCGCCTGTTTATAGAGCAGAATCAGCTGCGCGCGCCCCTGGATGCCCTCATGCGCCAGTTAGACCATGCGACGCTAAGCAATCTATCCACTATTGGAGCTGCGGCACGTCAGCAAATCTATGAGGCCCAAATGCCGGCGAAGTTGCGAGAGGCCATTGCTTCGGCCTATCGCGATTTGTGCGCGCGCGAAGGCGGCGAGGTTTCTGTAGCGGTGCGCAGCAGTGCGACGGCGGAGGATCTTCCTTCAGCCAGCTTTGCTGGGCGCTTAGACAGTTTTCTCAACATTCGGGGCGAAGAGGCGCTGATGTGGGCCGTGCAACATTGTTTCGCTTCACTGTTTACCGATCGGGCCATCAAATACCGCGAAGACATGGGATTCGGCAACTTAGATTTGGCCCTGTCGGTAGGTGTGCAGAAGATGGTGCGCTCCGATCTGGCCTGCTCGGGTGTGGCATTCACCCTCGATCCCGACACGGGTTTTGACCGGGTAGTGGTGATCAACAGCGTGTACGGTTTAGGCGAAAATATCGTCCAGGGTCGTTCCACGCCCGATGAGTTCTGGTTATTTAAACCGCACCTGGAGACCACGTACAATCCCATCATTTATAGGAAAATCGGCAGCAAAGAGTGGACAATGGTCTATGCGCGGCACGGTCAGGCGGGTGTTACGACGGAAAACCATCATACACCGACGCACAAGTGTGAGCAATTCTCCCTGTCTGATGCGGATGCTGTGGAACTGGGCCGCTGGTGCGTCCGCATTGAGCAGCATTACGGCCGACCCATGGACATCGAGTGGGCAAAGGACGGCGAAGATGGGCAGTTGTACATTGTGCAGGCTCGCCCGGAGACCGTGCATGCCGGTAAGCCGAGGCAGACGACAGTATCGGTGTATTCTCTACGAGCGAAAGGTCGCAAACTCGCCGAAGGTATTGCTTTAGGGAGTAAAATCACCTGTGGTCGCGCGCGCTTACTGCGTTCACCCGAAGAAGGCGCGTTGCTGCAAGATGGCGAAGTACTCGTAACCGACATCACTAATCCGGACTGGGATCCTATTTTGAAACGCGCTTCGGCTATCGTTACAAACAAGGGCGGCCGCACCAGCCACGCCGCCATTGTAGCCCGCGAGCTGGGCACGGTGGCCATTGTGGGCTGCGGCAATGCCACGGACACCATTCACGATGGCGACCTTATCACTGTCAGCTGCGCCGAGGGCAAAACGGGCTACGTCTATGCCGGCAAGGCCGAATGGACAGTGGAGGAAAAGGACATTTCCAACCTGACGATGCCCCAAACGGCACCCATGCTCATCCTGGGAGACCCATCCCTGGCCTTCCAACATGCCTTTCTGCCCCAGCGCGGTGTAGGGCTGCTCCGCATGGAGTTCCTCATCACGCACCATATCCTGGTACATCCCCTGGCACTCACCCGCTTCGAGCAAATTACTCAGCCTGATGTGCGGGCGCAGATCGCCCAGCTGACCAAACACTACCGCGACAAAAAGGAGTACTTCATTGACCACTTAGCCCAGGGCATTGCCGTCATCGCCGCAGCCTTCCATCCGCACGATGTCATTGTGCGCATGAGCGATTTTAAGAGCAACGAGTACGCTAACCTCATTGGCGGGCGCCCGTTCGAGCCGGAGGAGGAAAACCCGATGCTGGGTTTCCGCGGCGCTTCGCGCTACTATTCGCCGCGATATCGCGACGGTTTCGCGCTGGAGTGCAAAGCCATTCTTAGGGTGCGCGAGGAAATGGGCTTTACCAACGTCAAGGTCATGATCCCCTTCTGCCGAACCCTGGAAGAGGGCCAGCACGTCTTAGAGACCATGCGCGAATTCGGCTTAGAGCGCGGCAAAAACGGTTTAGAGGTTTATGTTATGGTTGAGATCCCTTCCAACGTGCTATTGGCCGAGCAGTTCGCCGACCTATTTGACGGCTTTTCTATCGGTTCTAACGACCTTACCCAACTGACTTTAGGCCTCGACCGCGACTCAACGCTGGTTAGCGAGCTGTTCAACGAGAAAAACCCGGCAGTCATGCAGCTGATTTCCACCGCCATACGCACTGCGCGCCAAAAGGGTATCAAAATCGGTCTGTGTGGCCAGGCGCCCAGCGACATGCCGGAATTTGCACAGTTTTTAGTTCAGGAGGGTATCCACAGCATCTCCTTCACGCCAGATGCCCTGCTGAGCGGCATTGAGAACATCAACGCTGCAGAGGCGCGCTTAGCCAACAGCGGCCGGGCTTAGAGTGGCCCTTAACTAATGCACGATCACTCTGCCGATGAAATGCCCATCCAGCATTAGCCAGAAAAGACCTTGGTGCCCTTGCAGATGGGTCATTTCTATGCGGTTTTCACCGGCGTGCAAGGTGAGGATACGCTGGTAAAGTACGCGCCCCGTCGAGTCAAAAATGCGCAATAGAGGCTGAGCGCCTTCTGCGCTAAAGAGCGTCAGGATGAAAGGTCCAACTGTTGGATTAGGGCTGATGTAAGCATCGGTGTAAGGATTTGGGAGTGGCTGAGCACTTACGGTGCAGGCAGTTGGGGTAGGGTACCCCCAGGAGCCGTTGTGGAAGCACAACAGCCCGCCCAGGACAGGGTCGCAGGTGGCACTTTGCGGAAAGAGAAAACCGACCGAGCCAATGTGTTGAATAATCCTGTTGCCCAAATAAACATATCCGCTATCTCGCACTATGCGTTGAACCCGCAAATGCTGGCCGCTGACGAAAATAGAGTCCACAGCTGTGATGTGATAGCGGCTACACTGCTCAGGAGCATTGAAAGCGCAGAGACGAAATACATGCCCTACGCCCGCGTTGAAGTCATACACGAGTTGAAAGGGTTGGCTGGGGTGAAGGGTGTAGGAAACCCGGCCGCTGTCATAGTGCAAATAGGCGATGGGCAGCCAGCCGCAGTCTTGCCCCCCTCGATCTTTAGACAGGGCTTACCCTGAACAACTACGGTGTCGGTAGCAATAACTTCGGCCACTGGGGGAATTGGCGGCCAGGGGCCAAACTGGTAGCGAAAGTATTGCCACCGCGTACCCACAGGAGCGAAATAGGTCTGCCCTTCAAGGGCAGTGGCCGTAAGCAGGTAAAGCAGCGCGACATAAAAATTTTTCATAAGCCTTGACAACTGTTTACCGGCTAATTTACGCCTGTTCATCGCCTTCCTCACCGCCCTACTTTGTCTAATTCTGGCATTTCCTCGAAAAAAAGACCTGAGGCCGGGCGAAAGCTGGAATTTTGTAGCTCATAAACACAGAAATTTCACCCGCTTTTTACAAAAAACACACACTGTCTCGTGATTATGCGAAAAATAGCCCTTTTGGCCTGTCTTTTCGGGCTGATGAACACCCTGGGCGCCCAATCGGCGCTGAACTTTTGGAAAGCGATCCCGGAGAGCGCTGTGGCGTTGCCAGAGCAGGCGCGCCGTACTGTGGAGCCGATGCGCTACCAGGTGTACCAGCTGAATTACACAGCCCTTGCCGCGGCTTTGCGCCAGGCGCCAATGGAATACACCGAAGCAGCTCACCGGCATCCGCTGATGGTACAGATACCTACGGCAGATGGAGCGCTGCGCACCTTCCGCGTGTGGGAGTCGCCAATTATGGCGCCGGAGCTAACAGAGCGTTACCCGGAAATTCGTACCTACGCGGGCGAAGCCGTAGATGACCCCAGTGTGCGCGTGCGTTTGGGAGTGGGCTATCTGGGTTTTCATGCCTTTATTCGCGACGAATCCGGTCGCATCCAGTCGGTGCGCACGTATGCCGATGGGCAGCGCGACTACTATGTGGTTTACCACCAGCGCGACCTGCCCGCAGAACCGATGCTCCAGGGCGGTATTCCGTGTGGTGTGGCAGACGACGAACACAGCGCTGAAGAATGGGAGCGTATTCTGGAGAATGGCCAACGCGGCGTGCAGAGTCGCTCAAATAACCCGGCGCCCGTGAAAACTTATCGCACTGCTATTGCTGCAAAGGGCGAATACTCGCAATTTCACGGCGGAACCAAAGCCTCGGTGCTAAATGCTATTAACATAGCACTTAATTACATCGTCAATATTCAGGAGCCGGACTTCGGCGTGCGCTTAGTGCTCATTCCGAACAACGATGCCATTATTTTTCTCGATCCCAATACTGATCCATATTCAGGCGAGACGGTAGGCGATTGGATGAATCAAAACCCAGGAGCTATCAACCCTATTATTGGTATTGACTCCTACGATATTGGGCACGTCTTTGCGCGCTACATCACAGGCAACCAGGCCGGTGTAGCCGGTGGGCGGGCCTGCAGTAGTTTTGGTAAAGCCCGTGGTGCTTCTTCGGCTTCCAATACAAGCACAGAATACTTCTATCGGGTAGCGGCTCACGAGCTAGGCCACCAAATGAGTGCCAGCCATACGTGGTCGAACTGCCCGGGCGCTGAGCAACAACTGGCTCAGAGCACGGCCTTTGAGCCGGGTAGCGGCAGCACTATCATGTCGTATGCTGGCGCCTGCGGCAGCAGCAACGTCCAGGGCGACGCAGACTCGTACTTCCATTTGGCTTCTATCATTCAGGTACGCAACTTCGTTACGCAAGATGAAGGTGCTACCTGTGGCGGCGAAGTAAATGTAAACAATCAGCGACCCACAGTAAGCGTCGTCAGCCCGCGCAATGTGGTCATTCCCGTTCAGACGCCGTTCCGCCTGATGGCGCAAGGCTCCGACCCCGACGGCGACGCACTGCGCTACAACTGGGAGCAATTCGATACTGGCCCTAGCTCGCCCCTGGGCGCTCCAACCGGTACGGCGCCAATGTTCCGTTCGTTCCCGCCTACGGCCAACACCACGCGCTTCCTGCCGCGAATGCAGATAGTGGCCAACAACACCACCTCAATTACAGAGGTTATTCCTATCTACAACCGTCCCTTCACCTTCCGCGTTAGCGTGCGCGACAACAGAGGCGCCCAAGCATGGGATGAAATTCGCTTCTCTGTTAACGATGCCGCTGGTCCCTTCCGCGTGGACTATCCGAACGCGAACGGCATCGTCTGGCGGCAGGGCGAAGACCAGGTGATCGTATGGGACGTGGCTAACACCGACCGCGCGCCCATTAATTGCCAGCGCGTCAACATCCGCATGAGCACCGACGGCGGCCTGACCTACCCCATCACCTTAGCCACTGACGTGCCCAACAAGGGCCGCCATTGTATTCGCGTGCCTAATATCGTTAGCACGCAAGTACGCATCATGGTAGAGGCAGCCGACAATCTCTTTTTCGACATCTCAAATGCCAACCTGCGCATTGAAGCGCCTACCCAACCGGCCTTTAGCCTGTGCGCGCCCACGGTCTATGACACTGTCTGCCTGCCGGCCGCACACAGCAGCGTCATCACTACGCGCGCCATCGGAGGCTTCAGTACACCGATCACCTTAAGCGCGCTTAATTTGCCTGCTGGCGCTACGGCTAAATTTACACCCAACCCAGTAATGCCCGGCCAAGACGCCGTCATGGAAATCGCTTTCCCGGCTAATCAACCCGAAGGCACGTTTGAAGTAACCATCCGAGCTGAAGCCGGCACCCAAACGGCTACGTTTAATAAGTCCGTCGCTGTCTTTTTCAACGATTTCACCGGACTGGCCCTACAGTTGCCGCCTAATGGCGCCGACGGCCAGAACCGCGCGCCTTCTTTGCGCTGGAAGGGCTCGCCCAATGCCAATACCTATGAGGTGCAGCTGGCCACCAACCCCTCGTTTGAGCCCTCCACTATCGTATCTACCCGAGACGGCATCACTGTGGATACGTTCCAGGTGCCTTTGCTGCTCGAAAAAGGCACGGTTTATTACTGGCGTATGCGCCCCATCAACGAATGTGGCCGTGGCGCTTGGGTAGGCCCCTTCGCCTTCGCTACTCTCGTAGATGTATGTGCGAAGTTCGAGGCCTTTGACTTGCCTAAAAACATCCCAACAAGCGTCAGCACTATCGAGTCCAAAATAAACGTGCAGGCTAATGCTATCATCAGCGATGTCAATGTGAGCAAAATCCGCGGTAACCACCAATTCTTCCGCGACTTAGAGATGTCGCTCATCAGTCCTGTCGGCACGAAAGTGCTGCTCTTCCGCCAGCGCTGCGGCGGTATCAACGTCCCGTTTACCTTCGGCTTCGACGACTCCAGTCCTACGGCCTTTGCTTGCCCTCCGGGCAATATTGGGACAATCTATCGGCCCGAGGGCATGCTCAATGCCTTTAACGGCCAGTCCGCGCTCGGTACCTGGACGCTTGAGGTCAAAGACAACTTCGTGAGCTCGGGCGGCACGCTGTCCGAATTCGAAATTGAACTGTGCTCGGGCAGCTCGCTCACGCCGCCTGTGTTGGTCAAAAAATTACCGCTTATTTTAGACATCGGCACGAATGCGCCCGTGACGGAAGCGCTGCTCAAGACGGAGGACGCCAACAACAATAGCGACCAGATTCGCTATACTCTGGTGAGCCAGCCTAAGTACGGCCGCTTAGAGCTGAACTGGACAGGCGAGATGGCAGTGGGCGCACAGTTTACGCAAACGCAGATTAACAATGGCGCCCTGCGCTATTTCCACTATGGCGCCAACGTGCTGCCAGACCAGTTCTGCTTCACCGTTACCGATGGCGAGGGCGGCCTCATTTACGACTGCTTGCCCATTCAGATACGCCCGGTCGGCACGCGCGACCTGCCTGTGCTGGAGTTTATGCTAACGCCCAACCCGGCCACCGACGAAGTACGCCTGTTTTTCGGCGAAGCGCTCCGCTCCGATACGCGCGTGCGCCTGTTCGACGCCTCAGGGCGCTTAGTGCGCGAGCGCGTGTGGGGCGCAGGCCAGAGCATGCTGACCCTGTCAGTCGTTGGCCTGCCTGGTGGCTTTTACACACTGAGTGTTGAGAATGCCGAAGGCGTTGGCGTGCGCAAGGTGTCTGTTCGATAAGCCTTAGGCCGCAAAGAATTAGGGCCGCTTACCTGTAGGGCGCGGATTTTTCCGAAATTCACAGCCGAAAACGGCGCGCGCTCGGAAAAGTCCGCGCTCCTTTTTTGGTCTTTTGGGAAAAAATGCTGGCGCTTTAGCCCAAAAGACATTCGGAGCCAAAACCTTTGTTGCACCTGATAAAAACAGCCCATGCGGGAAGATTTTCTCCATTTCCTGTGGCGTTGGCGGCGCTTTAATGCGCAGGATCTGCAAACGACGGACGGGCAGCCGTTGGAAATCGTGCACCCAGGTGAGCCGAATGCGCATGCCGGGCCAGATTTTTTCAACGCTCGCATCCGCATTGGCGACACCCTTTGGGCCGGAAATATAGAGATGCACCTGCGCGCCTCAGAGTGGCTGGCGCATGGGCACGACGCCGATCGCGCCTACGACAATGTGGTGCTGCACGTCGTGCTCGACGAAGACGAACCTATCCATCGGCCCGATGGTCAGCGCCTGCCCTGTCTGGCGCTGCGCTCGCGTATTCCATCCGGCTTGCTGGAGCAATATCACCGCCTCCTGTATGCTCGCGAATGGGTGCCCTGTGCTCAGCGCTTGGGCGAGGTATCGGCCATCGTTAAAGTGAACTGGCTCGACCGTCTGCTGGTGGAGCGATTACAAGAAAAGACCGATGCTGTAGCCCGGCGCATCGCCGAAACCGATGGACAATGGGAGGAGGCGTTTTACCGGCAGCTGGCCCACAGTTTTGGCCTGAAAATCAACGCCGAAACTTTCGAGTATCTGGCCCGAATAGCACCGCTAAGTTTGTTGGCCCGGCATAGCGACAACCGCCTGCAATTGGAGGCCTTGCTCTTTGGGCAGGCAGGCTTGCTGGAAGAGGCGCCCGACCGCGATGAGTACGCACAGGCATTGGCGCGAGAATACCAGTTTCTGCGGCATAAATATCAGTTGCGGCCTTTGGCGGCCAGCCAGTGGAAGTTTTTTCGCCTGCGGCCAACGAGTTTCCCCACGGTGCGCATCGCTCAGCTGGCCGCCTTCTTGCATCGCACACAGCGGCCTTTTGCTGCTGTGCTAACCGCCGCAGAGTCGGGCAGTATTGAACAGCTCTTCGAGGTAGAGGTCAGCCCGTATTGGCTAACCCACTATCGCTTTGGCAAAGTCTCGCCCGCGCGCCCAAAGCTACTCAGCCAGAGTTTTGTACATTTGCTGCTCATCAATACCGTGGCGCCGTTTCTTTTTCATTTTGGCCAGATAAAAGGCATAAGCCACCACCAGGACCAGGCCTTGCGTCTGCTGGATGCGCTGCCGCCGGAGGACAATTCTGTTTTACAAAAATGGGCAGAGCTGGGTCTTAAGCCGCAAAATGCGGCCCAGGCGCAGGCGCTGCTTCATCTGAAAACGCGCTACTGTCAGCCGCAGCGCTGTCTGGAATGCGCTATTGGCGCTGCGCTTTTACGCTAACGTTTTATGTCGTTATCGCTGGCTCGTTTTTTTTCAGCAATCGGGCACCCGCTTCTGGTGCTTTCGTATGCCTTGATAGCTTTATTGTTGGCAGACCCCTATGAGTTTGGTGTACATTCTCTTTTTCATCGAAAAGCGCTCGTCTTGTTGTTGTATGTTTTTGCTACGACAGCGCTGATTCCGGGGGTGGGTATTGCACTGATGAAGCCGCTGGGTTTCATCAGCAGTCTGGAGTCGCCAGAGCGGTTGGAGCGCATAGGGCCGTACATCATCGCGGGAGTGTTCTACTTGTGGTTGTACCAGAATTTGAAGTCGGGCGTACAAGTGCCGCCGTTGTATCGGGCCTGCGTACTGGGGGCTGCCTTAGCGTTATTTGGTTTGTTTTTCGTCAATGTGTTCACGAAGGTGAGCGCACATGCGGCGGGCATGGGCGGCTGGGTAGGCATGCTGCTGTTGCTGGGCCTGCAATGGCCCAACCGCTCGCTGGCTTTGCATTGGGGGGGGCTTTGGCTCCAAGTCAGCCCGTTTCTTCTGTTGGTCAAAGGCATTTTACTCGCCGGCGCCGTGGGCTGGGCGCGTATAGCGTTGAAAGTGCATACTCCGCAGCAGGTGTGGTACGGCTATGCGATTGGTTTGGCTAGCGCTTTTGTAGCCTGGTGGATAGGAGGTATGTGAGACGTAGGCGAGAGAGTGTGGCCTGCTTTGATGGGATAGTGGTAGCCTAATTGAGCCGCTCGATGATGCCCGCAATGCCCTGGCCGCCGCCGACGCAGGCGGTGACCATGCCGTATTTTTGATGGCGCCGGCGCATTTCATTGATGAGCTGGACAGTGAGTTTGGCTCCTGTGCAGCCTAAGGGATGCCCCAGTGCAATAGCGCCGCCGTTGACGTTGACGCGCTCAGGGTCGAGGCCAGCTTCCTGGATGACGGCTAAGGCCTGGGCGGCAAACGCTTCGTTGAGTTCTATTTGCTCGATGTCGTTCAAGTGCATACCGGCTTGGCGGAGGGCTTTGGGAATGGCTGCCACTGGCCCAATACCCATATGCAGCGGCTCTACGCCGGCTACCGTACAAGCCACTAAGCGCGCTACCGGAGTTACGCCCAGTTGTTTAACCATTTCTTCGGACATAACAAGCACGAAAGCGGCGCCATCGGAGGTTTGCGACGAGTTGCCCGCTGTAACGATGCCGCCGTTGGCAAAGGCCGGGCGCAACTTAGCCAACGCTTCTAAAGAAGTGTCGCGGCGCACGCCCTCGTCGGTATCCACCGTAAAGGTGCGGCTCTGGCGCTTGTCGTTTTCAACCCAGACCTCCTCAACGGTGATAGGCACAATTTCGCCCTTGAATTTGCCTTGTTCAATGGCCTCCGCCGCGCGAGTATGCGAGCGCAGTGAAAAGACATCGGAGGCCTCGCGGGTGATGCCGTATTTCTTAGCGACGGCCTCGGCTGTCAGGCCCATGCCTACCAAATAATCGGGTGTTTGCGAAGCGATGTGATAGTTGGGCGCCAGTTTGTAGCCCGTCATGGGGATGAGGCTCATGCTTTCAGCGCCACCGGCGATGTAGCAGTGGCCCATGCCGGCGCGGATTTTTGCGGTGGCGATGCTGATGGTTTCTAAGCCAGAGGCGCAATAGCGGTTGACGGTCATGCCGGGCACGTCCTTGCCTAAGGCGCGCAGAGCGATGAGCCGTCCGATTTGCAAACCTTGTTCGCCCTCCGGATTAGCGCAGCCGACAATGACGTCGTCTATCTGTTTGGGTTCGAGCCCGGGCACATCGGCAATCAGGCGGCGGATGACTTCGACCGCCAGATCGTCGGGGCGCGTGTTTTTAAAACCGCCTTTTCCGGCTTTACCTACGGCTGTTCGATAACCGGCTACGATGTATGCTTCTTGCATGGCGCTGATGTTTTTGTTGTGAAGAGAGAACACGTTGAGCCTTTGGCCGCTATTGCTGTTTGCCAACGATGTGATGGCTGGCTGAGTTTAGAGCCAACGCACCAGCGGAAAGTCTTGCCGGTGCGCCAGCAGGGGGTGCTTCGGGAAGAGGCGAAAGCCGTATTCAAAGACACCCGCCTTTTGGGGCGTAAAGTTACACGAATAGGTGGCGAGTTCGCCTTTCTGGCGCTCCAGCTCAAGTTCGTGGGTCTCGACCAATTCGAGTTCTGTCTCTGTGCGGCGGCGCAGGAAAACAACCTCCACGCCGACATCGGAGGAACTCAGGGTCTGCAAGTTCAGCGTAACGCGCGCCTCGAATGGTGTGCCCAACGATAGTGGATAGTTATACGTGTCGGGGGCTTCCAACGAAACGAGGTCGAGCGTTTCCCACGCGCGCCGGATGCGACTCTTCCAGTCCACCAATTCGCGAAGCGAGTGGTACTGGCTTTTGACCAATCGCTGGCTGCGTTTCCAGAGTTTTTCGTAGTAAAGGGAGTTGTAATCGTCGAGCATACGCTTCATGACAAAGCGCGGGGCGATTTCTGCGATGTTTTTCTTGATATAGGCCACCCATTTTGGGTTAAAACCCTGGTCGTTTTGCTCGAAGTAGGTCGGGATGATCTCGCTTTCAAGGGTATTATAGATGGTTTCGGCGTCTAATTCATTTTGAAGGTTAGGGTCAGTGTAAGTTTCGTGTTGGGGCAAGGCCCAGCCGGCGCCGGGGCGGTATCCTTCTATCCACCAGCCGTCGAGCACAGAGAAGTTGAGGACGCCGTTGAGGACGGCTTTCATGCCGCTGGTGCCGCTGGCCTCTTTAGGGCGAGTGGGAGTATTGAGCCATACATCCACGCCTTGCACCAGCAGTTTGGCCATTTCCATGCCGTAGTTTTCTAAAAAAATGACTTTTCCTCGGAAGGCTGGATTTTTGGTGGTGTTGTAAATGAGCCGGATAAACTCCTGCCCGCCTTTGTCAGCGGGATGGGCTTTGCCCGCGAACAGGAACAGGACGGGCCGCTCGGAGTTATTGACGATAGTGGCCAAGCGCTGTTCGTTGGTGAAGAGCAAGGTGGCGCGTTTGTAGGTGGCAAAACGGCGGGCGAAGCCGATGACCAAGGCGTTGTCCTGTATGGCGTTGGTGATCTCGAAGACGGTGCGCGGATTTTCTCCGCGGCGCGTCAGGTCTTCGCGCAAAGACCGGCGCACCCAATCCAGCAGGCGTTTTTTGAGGGTTTTGCGAAGTTCGGCAATGGTTTCATCGGCAACGTCATAGATTTTAGCCCACAGTTCTGGGTCGCTTTGGCGTTCTTCAAACTCGTTGCCAAAGGTCTGGCGATACAGGGCATCCCATTCTGGGGCCGTCCAGCTTTTGTAGTGGACGCTGTTGGTTACGTGGCCGATGTGGATTTCGGCGTAGTTGTAATCGGGATAGAGCTCGTTGAACATGCGCCGGCTCACTTCTCCGTGCAAGCGGCTGACGCCGTTGGCTTCACTGGAAGTGCGCAAAGCAAAATGGCTCACCGAGAACAGTTCGTTGGTATCTTCGGGCGAAATGCGCCCCATAGCTACGAAGGTATCCCAGGGGATATCTAATTCGTACACATAGTTGAACAGGTAGGTGCGCAACAGCGACTCTGGGAAAGCATCGTGTCCGGCCGGCACGGGCGTGTGGGTAGTGAACAACTGGGTAGCACGGACGATTTCAAGGGCCTCATCGAAGGAGAATTGCTGGTTTTGGAGGTAGTAACGCAGACGTTCTAAGCCCAGAAACGCCGCATGCCCTTCGTTGAGGTGATAGAGATCAGGACGCATTTGGAGTGCTTTGAGCAGGCGAGCGCCGCCGATGCCGAGCAGGATTTCCTGTTTCAGCCGGTGCTCGTTGTCGCCCCCATAGAGTTGATGCGTCAGGCTGCGGTCTTCCCAGAGGTTGTCGTCAATGTCGGCGTCGAGCAGATACAGCGGGACTCGTCCGACGTTGAGGAGCCATACTTTGGCCCATATGGTGCGTTGGCCGAAAGAGACGTTTACCTTGATCCACTCGCCGCGCGCGTCGCGCACAGGCACTAAAGGCATTTGCGTGAACTTGGCCGCTTCCAGCTGATGGATTTGTTCGCCGTGTAGCGAAATCGTCTGCTGAAAATAGCCGTACCGGTACAGCAGCCCTACCGCCACCATCGGGAAGCATCGGTCGCTGGCCTCCTTGAGGTAGTCGCCGGCCAATACGCCTAAGCCGCCCGAGTACAAACGCAGGCTTTGGTGCAAGCCGTATTCCATACAGAAGTAGGCCACCTGCGGATGCGTGCGCTCGGGCTTTTTTTCCATATACGCCCGGAATTGCTGCAGCACTCGCTCCATGCGCGCCATGAAATCCGCGTTCTTGAGCAAGGCCTGGGCCTGTTCGATGCTCAGGTTGTCTAACAGGGCTAACGGGTTGTAATTCAGCCGCTCAAAGTGGGCAGGGTCTATGGAACGGAACAACTCGGTGGCCTCGTAATGCCACGACCACCACAGGTTGTGGGCCAGGTCGCGCAACGGCATCAGTTCGGCAGGAAGGGTAGGCTCTATGAAAATGCGCTTGAGTTTGGAGGCGCTCTCGGTCAAATCGCCAACGATGGCCGGATGATGGGTCATACAAACGATATTTAAACAAAAGACGCGCGAAGGTAAGGCGACTCTGACGCCCTGACGACGTTTGACCTGCGCGCCATCAGTTTAAATTTGCCTCACCCATTTTTTGTTTTATCCATTACGCAACTTTTCTGAAAGATGAAACGCTCTACTGCTCTACTACTCATCGCTGCCGCGTTCGGCGTGCTGAGCGCTGTGGCCCAACAGCCGCAAGCGGCTCTGACAAACGCAGACCAGTCTTTTCTCCTGAAAGTGAATAACGTGGATGCAGGCCATGCCGTCTGCCCTGCGCCCGACGGCAACGTGTACGTTGTCGGCTCGCAAGGCGCTGAAATAGTCATTCTGAAGGTATCGCCTCAAGGGGAGGTGCTTTCGGCTGACTACCTGGGCGTGGGCAATGGCTCGACCGTGTACCCTATGAGCGCCATCACCGACTCGGAGGGTAAAATCGCTATCATGGGCCGAATTCTTTTCCCGTTCAATTCGCGCAGTTTCATCCTGCGCTACGACCCCGTTTTGCGTACTACCCTGTGGGCCAGGATATCAGAGCAAAACTTTTTCAGCTCAGGCGCCATCATAGACTTGCCTGCTGAAAATGCGTATGTCGTGGCCTTCTCGGCTTTCTCCGTAGAAATCGTCAAAATCAGCCGCCTTAATGGCGTCATCGTGCCCGGCTCAGCCTTTGGCTACCGGTTGGATAGCCTCACTGTGCCCAAGCGCATGGCGCTGCATCAAGGAGATGTTTACGTGGTAGGCTACCACCTGGAAAAATCTTCTCCAACGCAATACAAAGGCCGCATGCCATTCATGATGCGCGCCTCTTTGAACAGCGGTTTTGTTTCATGGGCCAAAGGAAGCCCACTACCGCTCCAGTCGGGCGCGTTTGGGAACCTTGAGTCCAAAGACGTCGTCGTTGAGAACGGCGCTGTGTATTCGGTATTTAGCGGCGCCATCGATGGAGAGGGCCGGGTCTATCTGCAAAAGCGCGATCTAAATGGAAACCTTCTCTGGCTGCGGCGACTGAACTTGCCGCTTACTTCTACCACGGCGAAGAATCTGATTTCAGTGCCGGACGGCTTTGTGCTTTTTAGCTACGTGACGGACATCGTTATTGCTAAGCTAAACAAAGAAGGTGAGGTGCAATGGGCATATCAGACCGACTTTTCTTTTGCCGGCGATTTTTTGGAAAGTCACTATCAAGCCATTGTGCACGACGGCGCGCTATATATCACCGGAAAAATGTTCCACTACTCACTTATTGCCAGTATGTTTGTGCTCAAAATAGACTTAGCGCACAACATTACCCAGACGTGCGATTGGCTTGTTGAAATTTCGGCAAATTCCACGTTGGTTGCCGACGGTGGCCCGCGCAACCCGCAGCTCATCGTGCCAGGCGATCCGCTTTTTATCCTGAATTGGCCGGTCAGCCCACCCGTCAAGTTTATCCCGCAAACCACGCTGTTGTGCGGCCCTGTAAGTCCCTGCGCCGACCTGACCTTCAGCGTCAATGGGGCTGTGTGCAACGCCGGCTCGCCAGCCCTTTCCTACACGGTTTGCAACAAGGGCACTGCTGAAATCGGCGGCGATGTCTCGGTGTGGTTTTATCCTAAAAATCCTACCCAGGCTAACACGACCGCATCAGGCAGCGCTACGCTGACGCTCAATCCGCCGCTGGCGCCGGGCGAATGCCGTAGCGGCCAGCTGACGGGGCTGAACTGGCTCAATCCCAACCAATCACAGACGGTTTTCAGCCTCATCAACTACGACAACTCGCTCCCTACGCCCTTCGCCCTATCCGCCCTGCCGACTACCAATATTGAGGAGTGTGATTACACGAACAACCTCTCCTCTGCCCAACTCACCTGGCCGTCCGCGCCCGTGCTCAACCTGGGGCCAGACCTCATCCTGTGCGAAAAAAACACGGTTACCCTGGATGCCGGGCCAAACTTTGTGCGATACGAGTGGCAGGACGGCTCCACCAACCGCACCTTCACAGCCGCCGAGCCAGGGCTGTACTATTGGGTGGACGCTACCGACGCCTGCGGGCGCACCCAGCGCGACTCGGTGTTTTTCTCCTTTAGCCTGCTGCCCGATACGCGCTTCGGCGATACCGTCATCTGCCCCGGCCAGGCCGTTCGCTATGCGGCGCCGGGCTTCAACACCTATCAGTGGTCGCCAGCCGCCGGGCTGAACTGCACAACGTGCCCCGAAGTCATCGCCAGACCCAGCGTGCCGACTACCTACACCCTGCTGGCGACAGACTCCTTGGGTTGCACACTGCGCGACACCTTCGCCATTGACTTCCACGCCAGCCAGCCTGTGTTGCAATGTCCGCCCAACGTGAGCGTCAGCACAGCGCCTGGCGCCACCACGGCCGTAGTCAACTACGCTCCTCCGGCTGCATCCACCTCTTGCCCCTGCGGCCCTGCTGCCTGGGCGCTCGCACAAGGTCTGCCCAGCGGCGCAGCCTTCCCGGTGGGCCTCACGACGGTCTGCCTCAGCGCCGAGGACGGCTGCTTAGGCCAGACGAGCTGCTGCTTCACCGTGCGCGTAACAGCTACACCTGCCGAGGACCAGCCCTGCGAAGTCAAGGAGACGCCGTGTGTGCGCTTTGAAATCCTGCGCATTACGCGAAACGCCGTAAGCGATAAAACCTACCGTATGCGCGTAATTAATAAATGCGCTGCCGAATTGGTCAGTGTTTCCTACCAGCTGCCACAGGGCATTGTGGCCAAGGCGCCGGCGAATGGCGACACTTACACAGCGCCAAGCGGGCGGCAGTATTCGGTGCGCAATCCGCAGTTGGCGCCGCAGCGCTCCATTCGTTTCAGCAGCATGGGGCCCGGCATTGCCTCAGGCGCTGCCGATATTTTTGAATACACACTGCCGCCGCAAGCCAATCCGCAGTACATCTACGCGCTGGCGCGTTTAGCGCCCAACACATATGTAGAGACGCACTTGAATGTGTTTGGCTGTCCGGTGCAGCAAATTCAAACCCTGCTCGATGGCAATGAGGCCGACGAGCGCCACCGCGATGCTGCACTCCCAGCATCAAGGGCCGCCAGTCTGACGGTGTTCCCCAACCCGGCCACCGACCGCCTGCAGGTGGACGCTACGGCTTTTGCACCCGGCCTCATGCGCATCTGGGTAACGGATGCGCTCGGGCGCCTGCTCTGGGACGACGCCAACGCCTCCTCTGGCGCGCTCTATGTCCTCCCGCTGCCGGCTCAGTGGCCGTCCGGAGTCTATCACCTGACGGCTTTCTTGCCCGACGGCCAGCGCCTGACGACGCGCTTTGCGAAATAATTGACGCCGGGCCTGACGCCTGGCGCACGCCAACCGGCCGGACCGAACTACTTTTGCGCGGCAGCTGCTCTCAAACGCAGCTGCCGCGTTTCTTTTGCCATGATGCAAAAAATATGGCTTTTTCTTCGGCGCACAGGCCTCGAGGTCTATAGTTTCCTGACGACGCCTTATGTAATCAGGAGTTGCCTGTCGCTTATGGCTGTGGTGGGTGCTTTTGTCTTGTTCACCTTTTGGTGGTTGAAATGCTACACTCACCACGGCGAGAGCGTGCAGGTGCCCAACTTCGTAGGCATGGGCTTTCGCGAGGCAACCGTCAAAGCAGAAGCGCGAGGCTTCAACGTAGTGATCAACGACTCGATCTATGTGCTTGGCAAGCCGCCGGGCGTAGTGTTGTTGCAGAACCCAAAGCCGGAGAGCCGTGTCAAAGAGGGCCGCACGATTTACCTGACCGTCGCTAAGCGCAATCCCGACATCGTGCGGCTGCCTAATTTGGTGGGCAACGACGACTACGACCTGTACAGTCGCAAGTGCCTGCGGCTGGGGCTAAAGCCGCGCGTCCTGATGCGCGTTGCAGACCCTAAGCTGGCGCCCAATACCATTGTGGCCGTTCTCTTTCGCGGCGACACCATTACGGAGGCCATTCGCTATGGCTTCGAGGTAGAGATGGGTTCGGAAATTGACTTCATCGTCTCTGAGCAGGTCGCCTTAGTCGTGGAAATACCTGATTGTGTATGCCTGACCTACGATGCTGCGCGCTTTTTGCTGAGCGCCAGCAACCTCAACGTGGGCGCCGTCATCAACGACGGCACGGTGGTGGATCAAATGTCGGCTTACGTGTGGCGCCAGTCACCCCCTTACGACCCCAACGGCACCCTTCGCGTGGGCGAGCAGGTAGACCTATACCTGACCCAAGAACTGCCTGCTGGCTGCCGCTAACCCGTAACGGTCAAATGCTTTTGGCCGCCTGTCAACAAAAAACATAGGCGCGACTGTATGCCCTTAGCACACAGCCGCGCCTCGTTGAGAATGTCTTTCAGTCCATGCTTAGCGGCGCAGACGCACATTGACCACATCGCCGTTGGGCAGGGTTAGGCGGGCAAAGCGATCACACGAGCCGTTGCCGAAGTCGAGCGTGGAGGTTTTGCCGTCTCGGGTGAATTGAACGGTGCCCTGTACAATCCAGCGGCAATTGCCGCGCTTGACGAGCGGTTCGGTGATGTTGGCCGAAAAGGCCTTGCCGTTGCGGTTCGTGCCCGACGAGTTGCCGGTGATGTTCCACGCGTTGTCGCGGTGCGTAGGTGTGGCGCCGCCTTGCACGAGCGTAGCGGTGTGCGTGTGGTTCCACGTCGTGGAGGCGCCGTCGGGGTAAGTCAGCTTCATGTCGGTTGCGGTGCGGGTGTACGACCAGTTTCCGCTGGCGTCTTTGCCGTTGTTTTTCCACGTTTTTGTGCCTTCTACGCGCACATCGTCCACGTAGAAGTTATCGAACGTCTTGGTGCGTTGGGCGCCAGCAGTAAACATTTCGGCCGTTTGCACGACGATGATCTTGCCCTTGAGGACGTGTTCGCCGTTTGGGCCAGCGCAGCCCGTCGTTCCATAATCAATGGTGATGGTGTTGGGCCAGGTTCCCCACGGCTGTGCCAGCGTAACCGCAGGGCAGGCGCCGCTGCCGCGCTCTTCGATGGCGAGGTCGGCCACCTGGTCAATTTCGGCAGAGAAGTCCTCCAGGGCCGCCACATCCTCTGAGGTTAAGACATCGGCATCGGTCGAGTCCTCCTTTTGACAAGAAGGCAGATAAAACACGCCTGCTATCAGCAGGCCAATGAGCAACCAATACTTTTGCATAGCGCGTGGTTTGTGTTTTTTTGATGAAAGATTAAACGGCTATTTGTGCTTTTGGCAAACGCGCTTTATAGACCTGTGCGCGCCGTTGGCGTTTAAACGGCGCGCTCTTAACGGTGTGTTAAAGCGTTTTCACGAAACCAAACTACCTTTGCTGCGTATGAAAAAAATATGTTTTAACCCACGGGCAACCCGCAAAAGCCCGTCCACACACCATTAAAATTGCTTTCACCATGAGAAAAACCGTTGCTATCCTGATTGCCCTTGCTTATGCCATCACAGCGGCCCAGGCGCAAGAAGACCCCGTTAAGCTCTCCAAGCAAGCCGCTCGCGCGCTGACCAGCTACAACATGGACCCTAGCGGCAGCGCTGCCAAGCTGGACGAAGCCAAGACAAAAATTGACCAGGCGTTAAACGCCGAGAGCGTTCAGGGCATGGTCTCTGCCTGGCAGACCAAAGGCGAGATTTACAGCACCATCGTTCAGCGCGACATGATGATGCGCCAGATCAACCCGAGCGCAAAACTCAGCGGCGACAACGACGCATTAGCAGCATATGAAGCTTTTGAAAAAGCCTACAATTTAGCCACTAAAAAATTTGAGAAGTCCGATGCAGCTAAAGGCATTGCTGAAATACAGAGCTATTTAGTCAACATCGGCTTGATGAAATACGAAGCGCAGGCCTACGATAAGGCCTATCGTTCCTTCGATGCTCTGGTCAGGAGCCACGACATTCTGAAGGCAGAAAAAATCAAAAGCTATTTGGACGATCCCGAACAATACCAGAATCAGCTATATGTTACAGCGCTGTGCGGCCAATTGGCGGGTCTGAACAACGAGGCCGAGAAGTATTATATGCGCCTGTACGAGCAAGGCAATGCTCAGGCAGCCGTTTATGAAGGCCTTTATCAAATAAAAACGGCGAAAGGAGAGGAGGCTGTCGCAGAGCGTATCCTCAAGGAGGGTCGCCAGAAATACCCGAACGACGGCGCCTTGCTATTTGCAGAAATCAACCTCTACTTGAAGAAAGGCGAATTGGATGGCCTGATTACGCGCTTGAAGCAAGCCATCGAGCAAGAACCTAACAACTTGAGCCTGTTCATCACGCTGGGCAGCGTGTACGATAACCTATACCAGCGCGAGGCACAGGCGAAGAATAACGCCAAGGCCACAGAATACTTCAACGAGGCCAAAAAGTACTATGAAAAGGCCATCGAGATAGACCCCAAGTCCAACGATGCCTATTACTCGCTTGGGGCGCTGTATTACAACAAAGCCGCCGCACGTACGCAAGACTTGAATGCCCTGCCGCAAGACGACTATTCGGCAGCTACCATCAAGAAGTACCAGCAGATGCAGAAGGAAATCATGGCACTCTTCGATGAAGCGCTGCCCTATTTCCAGAAATCGGAGTCGCTTGATCCCAACGATACCAACACCCTCATTGCCCTTTCGGAAATCTATGCGCGCAAGGACGATTTGGAGAAAGCCAACGAGTTCAAAAAGCGCTTAGAGGTCGTCCGGGGCGGTGGCAAGAACGCCCAGTCGTATTTTAAAATGTAGTCCAGGTTGCCCAGAAAGGACACCGCTGGCCTTATGAAGGAAGACGCCGCTTCAGCGCCTCGATTGCTCAACGCCGCCGTTGTTGTGGCGGCGTTGGGCTATTTTGTAGATATCTACGACCTGCTGCTGTTTGGCTTTGTGCGAGTCAAAAGCTTGCAATCACTGGGCTTTTCGGGGCAGCAGCTCACCGATATTGGCCTGACGCTGCTCAACTGGCAGATGGCGGGCATGCTCTTAGGCGGCGTGCTTTGGGGCGTGCTGGGCGACAAGCGCGGTCGCGTGCGCGTGCTTTATTTTTCTATCGCCCTTTACTCCATTGCCAACATCCTCAATGGTTTAGTAACTTCTTCGCTCGATTACGCTGTGTTGCGTTTTCTGGCCGGCATTGGTTTGGCGGGCGAGCTGGGTGCGGGCATCACGCTTGTGGCCGAGAGCCTGCCTAAGGAAAAACGCGGCTACGGCACCATGATTGTGGCCTCAGTGGGCCTGACCGGCGCCCTGTTGGCCTGGGTCATTGACATGTTTTTCCCCTGGCGGGTGTGCTTTTTCATCGGCGGCGGCCTGGGGCTGTTGTTGCTGGTGTTGCGCATCAGCGTCAACGAGTCAGGTATGTTTCGGCAGATGGAAGCCGCTGAAGGCATCAGCCGCGGCAACTTTTTGGCGCTGTTCACCCACTGGGATCGCTTCTCGCGGTTCGCCCGATGCCTGCTTATCGGCTTTCCAACGTGGTTCGTGGTGGGCGTGCTCGTCACGCTGGCGCCCGAATTCGGCCAGGCAAAAGGCCTATCGGGCGTATCGGCTGGCAACGCTATCGCTGCCTGCTATACTGGTCTCATCGTGGGCGACATCGCTTCGGGCCTGCTCAGCCAGCTGCTGCGCAGCCGGTTGAAGGTAATGTGGATTTTTCTGATTGCCGATGCGCTGGCCGTGGCCTATTATTTGGCGGCGCCCTTCTGCAGTGTGGCTGCCTTTCATTTTGCCCATTTCTTGCTGGGTCTTTCGGTCGGTTTCTGGGTAATCTTTGTAACCATTGGCGCAGAGCAATTCGGCACCAACCTGCGCGCTACTGTGGCTACTTCCGTGCCCAACTTTGCCCGCGGGATGCTCGTGCCTATCGCTTCGGCCTTTTTATGGCTTAAGGGCCCTACCATGACTGGCGACGTTATTCCTGCCGCTGCTGTTGTGGGCGCTGCCTGCCTGTTGATTGCCTTTGCTGCCCTCATTGGCATGAAGGAAACTTTTGACCAGGACCTGAACTACATGGAGACCGTCTGACGGCATAGCCTGAGCGTTCCTGGCTCAGGCGCATGGCCAACTGGCTGCTTACAATACTTCTGCCACCACGAAGATGCTGCCCGTGACGACGATGAGATCGTCCGGCCGGGCGGCGCGTTTTGCTGCACTCAGGGCATGGCGCACGGAACGATAGGCGCGTCCTTGCAGCCCAAAGGCTGCTGCGCGCTCGCGCAAGATGCCGGCATCCAGCCCGCGCGGAATGTTAGCCTTGGCAAAATAGTACCGCGCCGAAGGCGGAAAGCACGCGAGCAACTGCCCAGAGTCCTTATCGCTGACCATGCCCATCACCACATGAACGCGCTCTGCCGGTACGCTGGACAGGCGTTCCCACAGCAGCTGCAGGGCTGGCTCGTTGTGTGCGCTGTCGCACAGAATAATCGGCTCGCGCCCAATGACCTGCCAGCGCCCAATGAAGCGCGTGAGCCGACGTGCGGGGAAAAACAGCCCTTCCGGCGATGCGCACAGGCGCTCGATGCTCCACTCTGCCGGCGTGGCGCCCCAACGCCCGGCGTAATGTTCGCAAAAGGTTTCCCACGCCTGTAAGGTCGTAGCCAGATTGCGCGCCTGAAACGGACCGGCCACGTCCACCTTTAGCCCGGAAAGAAACGGTTTTCCTTCGCGATAAACGTCGTAAGTGGTTGTCTCCCAGTCCGAGGAGACCTCTACTACTTCGTAGCGCTGGTCGGCAAAAACGAGTTCTGAGCCGGTCTCTTCGGCCTTGCGTCGAAACACCGGCGCCGACTCCGGGTGTGTCTCGCCAATAACGGCCGGCACGCCCGGCTTGATGATGCCAGCCTTCTCACCGGCGATGAGCTCGAGGGTGTGGCCCAGCACATCCTGGTGGTCGTAGCCAATATTGGTAATTACGCTGACCAACGGCGTCAGGACGTTGGTGCTGTCTAACCGCCCGCCCAGACCAACTTCCACAACGCCCACATCCACACGTATTCGAGCAAAATGGTCGAAAGCCAAGGCCACGCTCATCTCAAAAAACGAGGGCTTAATGGCGTCCAAAGCGGCGCGATTTTGCTCGACAAAGGCCACTACGCGGGCCGGGGAGATATAGCGCCCGTTCACTTTGACGCGCTCGCGGAAGTCCTTGTAATGGGGACTGATATGCAGGCCCGTCTTCAGCCCGGCCAGTTGGCACAGCGCCGCCAGGAAATGGCTCACAGAGCCTTTGCCGTTGGTGCCGCCTACGTGCAGGCTGGCAAAGCGCGTGTGTGGCTCGCCTAAGTGCGCGCACAACGCCCGGATGTTGGTCAGGTCTTTTTTGTATGCTGCCGGCCCGATCCGCTGAAACATCGGCAGGTGAGCATACAAGTACTGAAGTGTCTCGGCGTAATTCATGCGGCAAAGGTGAGGGTTTGAGGGCCTCATTGAAAAGCCATCCGTTGCCTTAAGCTCGTTTTTTCCTGAGGACTGCTCGGGAGGCTGGGTATGCGCACCAGGGCTTAGACAGGGCGACGAGCACAGGGCGCTTGTATGGTTGCGCGCGCCTCGCATGCGCGCCAATTGTCGTACCTTGCGCCGCCTGTTTGAGGCTGCGCAACGCCGTGAAACACTTTCTTCCGCATTTTATCCAGGAGCATTACCGCCTCGGTCTATGGCAGGGCCGCATGCGTGCGTGCGTACTTTTCATAGACTTGAGCGGCTTTACGCGCCTGACCGAGCGGCTCATGCAGCAAGGCGCTGAAGGCGCCGAGGAACTGTCGTATGTGCTCAACCACATCTTCCAGCCCACTGTGCGGTTGGTGTATGAGCAGGGCGGTTTTATCCCCTATTTTGCTGGCGACAGCTTTACGGCGCTCTTCCCTGTTTCAGAGCGGGAGTCGGCTGCCGACGTGGCAACGCGCGTGCTTCGCACATCGCAGACGACGCTCCAGCGCTTCCTCCACGACCAGCAGCAGGCTGACTCGCTTCTGGCTGAGCATCGCATTGGTATCAAAGTCGGCTTATCGGCAGGCGAAGTAGAATGGGGCATCGTGGGCCAGCGGCGCAAGGGCTTCTATTTTCGCGGCCGGCCCATTGAGTCCAGTGCGTTGGCCCAGACGCGCGCTGCCAGCCTCGAAGTTCTGTGCGATGCCGAGTTTTTGGCCGCTGGCGCCCCGGAAGCCCGACCGGTAGCTGCGCGCGAAGGCGGCTACTTTGTATTAGACATGAGCGCTGTATCGCTGGCCGAACCGGGCGCCCAACCGCTCCGATTGCCCGCGCCCGACCCGGCGATTATCGCTGAGTTCATGCCGCCTGAGGCCTTTGCCGAAGGTAACACGGGTGAGTTCCGCAATGTAGTCAGCGTCTTTTTGTCGTTTAGCGGGTTGGATACACACGAGGCGCTCGACCACTTTGCCTCTATCGTGCTGGAGCAAAGCCTCAATTTTGGTGGCTATTTCAAAGAAATTGACTTCGGCGATAAGGGCGGTGTCATGTGTTGCCTTTTTGGCGCGCCCGTGTCGTTTGAAAACAACACGGAGCGGGCCTTAGAATTTATTGCTGCTGTGCAAGAGGAGTTGCAGCCGATGGAAAACATCACGGGGGCGCGCTATCGCATGGGCATTTCATCGGGGCTAGCTTTTGCCGGCGTCATTGGCAGCGCCGAGCGGTGCCAGTATGCGGCTGTGGGTGCGCGCGTTAACTTAGCGGCTCGCCTCATGGCCCGTGCCGACTGGGGTGAGGTTGTCGCCGATGAAAACGTGCAACACAACCGCAATTTCAAATTCACCTTCCGCGGCGAAGAAAAGTACAAGGGTTTTGAAAACAAAATACCGACTTACCTGCTCAGCGGGCGCAATCTCGCCGGCCGGACCTCCTTTAGCGGCGAATACTTTGGGCGCGAGGCCGAGCTGAAAGCGCTCCAGGCGTTTGCCCTTCCGCTGCGCGAGGGACGCTTTGCCGGCGTGGCCTTTATTTTTGGCGAAGCCGGTATTGGCAAAAGCCGCCTCAGCTACGAGCTGCGCCGTTCGCTACGCGATGTCATGTCGGTCAGTTGGCTACACTGTCAGAGCGACCAGATTTTGCGCAAGCCGTTCAATCCTTTCATCTACCTGCTCAAAAACTACTTTGAGCAAAGCCCCGACAACACGCCGGAGCGCAACCGCGAGCTGTTCGAGTCCAACTTTGTGGAACTGACCTATGACTTGGCGGCCAGCAAACATCCCGAGGCCGATGCTGTGCGGCGCGAAATTATTCGCACCCAAAGCGTACTGGCGGCTTTAGTGGGGCTTCATATGCCCGGCTCGCTGTGGGAACAACTCGACGCGCGCGGTCGCTATCAGAATGCCCTATCGGCCATGGCTAACCTCTTCGTAGCCGAGGCCATCCTGCAGCCCGTCGTCATCGAACTGGAAGACACGCACTGGTTCGACGACATGTCGCGCGAGTTTCTGGCACAATTCATCCGCCGCGCCCAGGCCTACCCGATCCTCTTTTTGGCCACGAGCCGCTACGAAGACGACGGCAGCAAAAACTACGCCCTGCGCCTGTCGCTGTTGCAAGAGATTGGGGCGCCCTACACCGAAGTGGACCTCAATTACCTGCAAGCCGACGACCTGCGCGCCTTCGCCGAAGCACGGCTGGGCGGCCCGCTCCACCCTGACCTGATGGAATTGCTCCAGCGCATGACGCAGGGCAATCCCTTCTATCTGGAGCAAATGGCCGAATACTTCCAGGAAACCGACCTCTTAGAAAACGTCGGCGGCGCCTGGCAACTGAAAAACCAGGACGTCCAGATTTCGGACTCGGTCAAGCAAATCATGATGGCTCGCATTGACCGCCTCAGCGGCTTGGTCAAAGAGACCGTCAAAGCCGCCGCCGTCATTGGGCGCGAGTTTGAACTGCCCGTGCTGTCGGCTGTCATGGCCCGCCAGGAAGAATTTATTCGGCACAACGGCGACTTGGACAGGGTGCTGCGCGAGCAGGTGCAAACCGCCGAAAAATGGCAAATCTGGTACGCCATGAACGAGCTGCGCTACATTTTCCGCCACTCGTTGTTGCGCGAAGCCGCCTACGACATGCAATTGCGCACCCGCCTGCGCGAACTGCACCAGCTCATCGCCGAAGCCATTGAACACCTGTACCCCAACTCTGAGGAGCGCTATATTGATTTAGCCTTCCACTACGAACAGGCCGAAAACGAGGAAAAAACCGCCCATTACTTAGAAAAAGCTGCTCGATACGCCCAGCGCAACTTCCAAAACCGCCAGGCCATTCAGTACTACGGCAAACTCATCCAGTACCTGGGCGACCAGCCCGAAAAGGCTGAAAAATGCCTCAAACTCCACCTGCGTAAAGGCGCCGTGCACGAACTCATCGGCCAATGGCCAGAGGCCGAAGACGAGTACCGAACCGCTCTGCACCAGGCCCAGGTGCTGCAGAATAATGCCTTTCTGGGCCACAGCCATCGCCGGTTGGGCCAACTGCTCGTCTTGCGCGGCGATTACGAAGGCGGCAAAAAGCACTTAGACATCGCCATCGCCTGCTTCGAGATGGCCAACAACGAGGTTGGGCTGGCCGAAACCTACGGTAATTTGGGCAACTATTTCTTTCGCCAGGGTAACTACGCCTCGGCGCAAAGCTGGTTCACGAAAGCCATCGAAATCAACCGCTCGCTCCAGCGCGACGCTGAAAATGCGCCCATCGTGGCCACCCTCGGCCTTATCTACATGAACCAGGGCCACTACGACGAAGGTATCCGATGGCTCGAAGAACAGCTGGACATCGCCCAGCGTGCCGAAGATAAGCAGGCGCTAACCATCCTGTACACCAACCTCGGCATCGTCTATTTGGAAAAAGGCAGCTTAGACAGCGCCTTGCTTTGCTTGGAAAAAGGCCTGGCGCTGTCCGAAGAATTGGGCAATAAGCTATTCACCACCATCTGCATCGGCAGCATCGGCTCTGTCTGGGAAAAGAAAGGTGACTTTGGCCGGGCCATGGACATGTTTCAGCGCGACTTGGCCCTGTGCTCAGAACTCGGCGACAAACAGGGGTTGGCCATCGCTAACGGTCTCATTGGAGACCTGCTCTCGCTCATGGGCGAATTTGAGCGCTCCAATGACTACGTAGAAAAAGCCTTGGCGCTCTCGCGCGAACTCAACTACAAAAAGGGCATCGCCAAAGCGCTCAACACACTGGGCGACAACTGGTACTACAAAGGCGACCTCCAGCGCGCCTTAGCCTACTACACTGAGGCCATCGAACAGGCGCGCAGCATGGGCAACCGCCTCATCCTGGGCCATTCCCTTTTAGAAAAAGGCATGGCCGAACTGCGCGCCGGCAACCTGCCTGCCGCACGCCTGCTGCTGGAAGAAGGCCGCGACATTGCCCTGACGCTGGGAAACACCGAGCTCGTCTTTGCTGCCAACCTCTTGCGCGCGCAAATCCTTATTGCCGAGGGCCATCGCCACGAGGCGCTCCGGCAGCTGGTTCAATTACAACCACTGGCCCGAACCGAGCGCGAGCAGGCCGGCGTCCATTACGAATTGCGCCGCGTGGCCGACGACCCCAAACCACACCGACAGCGCGCACTGGAACTCTATCGAACACTCTATCAACGCACGCCCCAGCACCTGTTCAAAG
The DNA here is from genome assembly GCA_025056735.1 of Saprospiraceae bacterium. GTDB lineage: Bacteria > Bacteroidota > Bacteroidia > Chitinophagales > Saprospiraceae > M3007. The sequence continues at coordinate 21,581 of JANWVR010000031.1, read as the reverse complement.
TGCGTATCGCAGAACTGGAGCAAGAAGGCGCGCGCCCTTAACAGCAACCCACTAATACCCATCCGGCTATGCTTAAGCACACCCTCCTCTTCCTGGCCTGGCTTGCCGCCAGCGCGCCCACGTGGGCCCAACTTTCGGGCGTGTACACCATAGGCGGCGCCGACGGCCAGTTTGCCAACCTGACTCAGGCTGCCCAGACCCTCAAATCTGGTAGCGTTAGTGGGCCAGTCGTATCGCGTTGTTGCCTAAGGCAGACTGTCCGGCGCTAAAAGAACAGTCGGCTTGCTGACAATAAAAGCGGATGCTGGAAATTTGCCGCGCAGCAGTTACCTGCTGACGCTCCGCTTCGACGACCGCCCGCTCAAGCAACACATTTTGCTAACACATTGATTTTTACGGCGAAAACCCGGCGACAGCGAAATCTATGTTGAAATACAACCTGAGTTATTGGGAACGAGAGACCTTTTTCAAAGACTTTGATGTAGCCATCATTGGCAGCGGCATTGTGGGTCTCACGGCAGCCCTGCACCTCAAGCGTCTGCAGCCGCGGCTGAATGTCGTGGTGTTGGAGCGCGGTGCCTTACCCGCTGGCGCCAGTACGCGCAATGCAGGTTTTGCCTGCTACGGCTCGATGACAGAACTGCTCGACGACATGACTCGCATGTCGGAAGACGACGTGTTTGCCGTAGTGGAGAAGCGTTGGCGCGGCCTGCAGCGCCTGCGCCAGCTGGTCGGCGACGAGCCCATGGACTTCGAGCAAAACGGCGGTTTTGAGGTGTTTACAGAGGAAGAGGAGGAGGTTTTTGAAGAATGCCGCGACCGCATGGCGCATTTCAACCGCATCGTAGGCGCTATTACAGGCCATCCGCAGCCGTACGTGGTGGCCGACGAACGGTTGGCTGATTTTGGCTTTCGCGGTGCGGCGCACCTCATCCTGAACCAACCCGAAGGGCAAGTGCACACGGGCAAAATGATGGCGCGACTGCTTCAGCTGGCTGCGGAAGCGGGCGTGCGCATTTTCAACGGCATTCACATCGAGCAGATAGAGGACAGCGCAGAGGGTGTGGAGCTGCAAACGGCTGCTGGCTGGACGCTCCGCGTGCCGCGGGTATTGGTGGCCGTCAACGGCTTCGCTCGCCAGCTGATGCCCGGCATAGAGGTTACGCCGGCGCGCAATCAGGTGCTCATCACGCAGCCCATTCCGGGCTTGAAGGTGCGCGGCTGCTTCCACTACGACCGCGGCTACTACTACTTCCGTGACGTGGATGGGCGCATCCTCCTGGGCGGCGGGCGCCATTTAGATAACTCAACCGAAACGACCAGCGAATTTGGCCCCAACGAGCTCATCCGCAGCGCATTGGTGCAGCTGCTCAAGACGATCATCTGCCCTGGTCAGCCAATCGAGGTGGACGCCTGGTGGACGGGCATTCTGGGCTTAGGCCCGGTGAAGAAGCCCGTTGTGGAGCAGTACTCGAAGAATGTGGTCGTCGCCGTTCGCCTGAGCGGCATGGGCGTGGCCATTGGCACGCTCGTGGGCGAGGAGGGCGCCGAGCGACTGCTGGCTTAAGATACCTCCGTTTGCGCTCAGGCGCTACTGCACTTTTTGTAGTTCCATGGTCTGGATCAATTCGTTGGTAGTAGAGCGCCACACCTGACGGTTTCGGCGGTTTTCCACGATGATCCAGGCTTTGGCCAGAAAGGTGTTCTCGCTGATGATGGTTACGCTCTGGTCGGTGTTTTTCCAAGAAAATCGGCGAGTGTTGGGAGTGCGAATGTTGCGCGTCAGGATGGGCATATCGTTATCTCCGTTACCGTTGCGGTGAAAGACAATGGTGCCCACGTTGAAGGTCTCCTCACGCTGCCCGGAGGGATAGAGAATTTCGTAACGTGTAACGTTCCACGTGCCGGTGAGGCGCCGCTGCAGCTGCCTTTGTGCGCTACAAGCGAACAGTGAGGCGAGCCATACGAAAAAGCAAAGGTAGTAGAGGAAGGTTCGGTAAGCCATGCGCTCGGGTGGTTAGTATGTGTAGTCAGCCCAAAAGTAGCTGAAAGAGCGCATTTGCGGAGGATTTTTTCCTGCAGGCGAGCGGCACGGAGGTTTGCTTAAGGCATTTCGCTCTCTTTGGCAGTAACGACGACTTTGCGAGCGACGTAGATGGCGGCCAGCAGGATGGTGTAGGAAATGGTGGCTATCATGGTTAAGAAGCAAAGATTGGTCAGGATTAACGGTTCAGGAAATCGGTCGCGAATGCGCGTGTTGAAGTTGCGCAACGAGAGAACGAACAGCGCCAGACGAGCGCTGCTTGAGTCCAGATTTTTTTTCTGGCGGACACAAGAGAGCGTGGTTATAACCAAGTGCTGTCGTTCGCGAAAGCGCTGCAGGAGTCGTGTAGTTTCAGTTTTCGCGCATGGACAGGATTTTGAACTCGACCCGTTGGTTTCGGCGGTGCGCTTCGTCGGTCATGCGGGTGTCTATAGGTTTGGTTTTGCCATAGCCCTTGTACTGGATGCGTTCAGCGGGGATGCCTTTATTGACGAGCCATTCGGCCACTGCTTTTGCCCGTAGGGTAGAGAGCGTTAGGGAGGCTTCATACGAAGGTAATTCATTGGTATGCCCTCCCACTTCGAGGATAATGTCGGGGTTTTGGATCAGGAAGTGATAGATGGCCTCCAAGGCTGGCAGGCACGCTGGTTTGATGTCGTACTTATCGGCGTCGAAGTAGAGGTTGCTCACTTGGAAGGTTGCGCCTTGCTTGAGGGTGTCGCGGGTGGGCAGGTCTTTGGAAGGCGCCGCCGCTGCAGGTGACGGTTCTACAGCGGGCGAGCCCGAGGAGTCTGGAGTGGTGGGTCGGCTTCGCGATGGAGTAGGAGGTTGCGCAGTGGCTTTAGTGCTTGAAGGCGTGGGTGGCGAGGGTGTGGAGTTTTTGACTGTTGTAGGTGTTTCGCAGGCCACCTGTCGAAGGGTTGTGGCGTTGTCGAGCAGGACGTTGCCGTTGTAGGGGAGTAGCGTAGGTGTTTTATAGAAAGCTTCGAGCATTAGGTATGTATAGCTGCCGCGTCTGGGGCGCAGGGTAAAGGTATAGGTGCGCCATTGTGTGGTAGTGATGGCGTCGGTTTTATCGAGCAGCTCGCGTTTGTCGCAATAGCCGTGGCCGCCCCAGATGTGCAGGACGACGGGCTGTGCGTAGTTGGCTGCCTGTCCGGTGGTGCGGCTGAGGCTCAGGTAAGTCTCGGAGCGGCATAGGTCTAAGGCGAACTCGTAGCACTGGTTTGCCTCCAACGGAGCTGTCAGGCGCTGGCCTACGGCCTCATAGGTTTCGTTGTCGCGTACGACCAAGCCTAAGTACGTTCTTCCATGGCTGGGTGGGTGACTGACGTAAAAGGCGCCGGGTTGAACATCGGGCGGCGACTCCGCGGGAAAGCCGCAGTTATACCAGCCCTGCGGCGTTGTACTATGGTTAGGGATGTCTTCAAAGGAGGGGTTGCTCAGTGCGATCTCTTTTTGGGCCAGCAACAGGCCAGGAAACACGATGCTGGCCGCGAGCGCCCACCCAGTTTTCTTGTAAGATAGCATGCTCTGCTCGTGTTTTAGTGGTTGTAGAAAGCGTCGAGTATTGGATACGACTTTTTGCAGGATAAAGGTACGAAAAAGCCCGCCTCGCTGGGGATTATTCGAGGTGAGGCGGGCTTAAGCGGCAGTTGGGCAAGGGCGCGTTCAGTTTTCGCGCATGGAGATTATCTTGAACTCGACCCGTTGGTTACGCTTGCGTCCTTCAGGAGTGAGGTTGGTGTCTATGGGTTGGGTTTTACCATAGCCTTTGTGGTGTACGCGCTCTCGGGGGATACCTTTTCCCACGAGCCAGTCGGCCACGGCTTTAGCGCGGTTGGTGGAGAGCGTCTGGGCAAAGTCGTCGGAAGGCCAGTTATTAGTATGGCCACCCACTTCGATGACGACGTCGGGATTTTCTACTAAGAAGCGATAGACAGCCTCTAAGGAGGGCACGCATTCTTCTTTGATGGTGTATTTGTCGGCATCGAAATAAAGGTTGCGCAGTTGAAAAGTGGAGCCCTTTCGGAGCGAGCTGCGGCTGATCGTTTCCAGTACCATGGACGAAGATGAGGGCGGCGTAGCGGCAACCGCTACAGTAGGTGGCGGGGTTCGGGTGGATGTTCGCTCGGGTTGCACGAGTGGCTCAGGATTTTTTTTGGTTTTATCGGCTGGGGTTTCGTTGGGCAAGGGTGGTGTCAGCGGAGTTTCCACCATGGCCGGCATGTTGCAATCAATCTGCCGAATGGGTGTTGCGTTGTCGAGCAAAACGTTGCCATTGTAAGGGAAGAGCGTCGGCGTTTTATAGTAGGCTTCGATGGTCAAGTAAGTGTAATTACCGCGCTTGGGGTGCAGCCGAAAGGTGTACGTGAGCCAACGAGTGGTGGTGATGACGTTGGTTTCGTAAAGCATTTCTCCTTTCTCGCAGTAGGCGTTGCCTCCCCAGACACGCAGCACGACGGGTGTGGCATAATTGACCATTTCGGCAGTGGTTCGGCTGAGGCTGATGTAGGTTTCGGAGCGGCACAGGTCTACGGAGAACTCGTAGCATTCATCAGCCTCCAGCGGTCGGGCCAGGCGCTGGCCAACGGCTTCATTGGTTTCGTTGTCGCGCACGACTAAGCCCACATACGTTTTGCCGTGGTTGGGTGCCTTCGTAACGCCAAAAGCGCCGGGTTGTATGTCGGGCGGTGTCTCTTCGGGCGCACCGCAGTTGTACCACCCTTGCGGGGTTTTGCCTGCGGCAGGCGTGTCTTCAAAAGACGGGTTGTTTAGAAGGATTTCCTTTTGGGCCAACAGCAGGCAGGGAAGCGCAAGTCCTGCCGCTAAAGCCCAAAGTGTTTTTGTTCTCGGTAGCATATTCTGTCTGCTTTTGTGGTCGAGTGAACGGGTAAAACCGTGCCGAAATCTGGCAAGGAATGCAAGAAAGCGGTTCTCCGCTCGGGGAAAACCGCTTTAAAACGATTTGGCTATCGTTTTTATGGCCTTAAACTCGTTGAAAAGGCCGAAATACCTGTTTTTACTTAAAGGCATCGAAGCCCGTAATGTCGTGGCCGGTAATGAGCAGATGGATGTCGTGAGTGCCCTCATAGGTGAGCACGGTTTCCAAGTTCATCATGTGGCGCATGATGGGATACTCGTTGGTAATGCCCATACCGCCGTGGATTTGGCGCGCCTCGCGAGCGACTTCTAAGGCCATCATGACGTTGTTGCGCTTAGCCATGGATACCTGAGCTGGTGTGGCTTTGCCGGCATTGGCCAGCGTGCCCAGACGCCAGGCGAGCAACTGGGCTTTTGTGATTTCTGTGATCATTTCGGCCAATTTCTTTTGCGTCAGCTGGAAGGCGCCAATCGGTTTACCAAACTGGATGCGCTCTTTGGAGTAGCGCAGGGCGGAGTCGTAGCAGTCCAAGGCGGCGCCAATAGCGCCCCAAGCAATGCCGTAGCGGGCTTTGGTCAGGCAGCTGAGCGGACCGCGCATGCCTTCGATGCCTGGGAGCACGTTTTTCTTTGGCACGCGCACATCTTCAAATACCAATTCGCCTGTGATGCTGGCGCGCAGCGACCATTTACCGTGGATTTCGGGAGTAGAAAAGCCCTTCATGCCGCGCTCAACGATAAGGCCGATGACTTTGCCGTCTTCGCGCTTGGCCCACACGATGGCGATGTCGGCCACAGGCGAGTTGGTGATCCACATCTTGGCGCCGTTGAGGATATAGGCATCGCCATCGTCGCGCACGTTCGTAACCATGCCCGAGGGGTTAGAGCCGTAATCGGGCTCGGTAAGGCCGAAGCAGCCGATGAATTCGCCAGAGGCCAGCTTAGGCAGGTAGTAGCGGCGCTGCTCCTCGGAGCCGTACTTGTAAATAGGATACATCACGAGCGACCCTTGCACAGAGGCCATCGAGCGGATACCAGAGTCGCCGCGTTCGAGTTCTTGCATAATGACGCCGTAGGCGATTTCGTCCATGCCGCCGCCGCCGTATTCGGCAGGGATGCTGGGGCCGAAAGCACCAATTTCGGCCAGCCCCTTGAACAGGTGGGTCGGGCACTCGGCCCGATTGGCGTAGTCTTCGATGATGGGGCTGACTTCGGCTTTGACCCATTCGCGCACAGCTTCGCGGGCCAGCAAGTGTTCGGGCGAAAGCAGCTCATCTACCTGGTAGTAGTCGTGGTGCTGATAGCGATCTTCGCGGACAGAGCGCTTTGTTGTGGCGGTATTTATACCGTTTTCGTGCATCATTTCAGCGGATATTTTATAAAAAAGGAGAAGAGACTGGTCTGAATGGCGCAAAGGTACACTCTGGCGCGCGGCCATTCCAGTGGGATAACCCGAAGGCCATCCAACAGGTTGCCAACGGCTGCTCAGCGATACAGGTTGCTGTTCTCTAAGTACTCCAGCACCGCATCGGGCACCAAGTAGCGCACCGATCGGCCGTTGCGCAAGCACTCGCGGATGTAGGTAGAGGAAATGTCGAGCAGCGGAGCCGGGCAGATGCGCACGCGCGGGTGCTGAGCCAAGGGACCGACATCGGTAGCAGGGCGGCGATAGACGTAAATGTCGCAGCGTTCGAGCAGTATTTCGTAGTTTTTCCACAGAGGCAGGGTGGCTAAGTTGTCGCCACCCATGATGAGGGCAAACTCGCGCTCCGGATACTTTTCCCACAAATACGCCAACGTATCCACCGTGTAGGAGGGCCGAGGCAAGCCAAATTCGACACTGGAGGCTTCGAGCAAGGGGTTGTCACCGATGCCGAGCCGTACCAAATGCAGGCGGTCGTGGTCGCGTGCTAAAGAGGCCTTAGGTTTAAACGGATTCTGCGGGCTGACGACCAACCAAACCCTGTCTAAGTCGGTTTGGGTAGCCATGTAATTGGCGATAATCAAGTGGCCGATGTGGACAGGGTTGAAGGAGCCAAAAAACAGCCCGATCTTCATAGCCAGTGCCTACGATGAAGACTTCAAATTGCTGTCCTCTTGCTGGACGCGATTAAGAAGGGCCTCTACGCGGTACATTTCGTCCACCGTATCGTCCAGAAAAAAGGCTAATTGCGGCACGCGGCGAAGGCTCTTGCCAATACGATTGCCCAAAACGTGGCGCAGCCGAGCCATGTGTTCTTCCATTTCTAAGATGACCTCTTGCTTGTTTTCAACGCCGTAAACGCTAATGTAAACTTTAGCGACCAAGAGATCGGGTGTCATCCTGACGTTGGTTACCGTTACCAATTTGTCGCGTCCATAAATCAAATTACCTTCTTCCATCAGAATCATGCTGAAATGCCGTCGGATCAGTTCACCTACCTGTTTTTGTCGTTTCGATTCCATACGCCAGGGTACTTTTGTGCTCCTCTTTCGGAGCGGTGAAAGAATGTGAGTGGCTTCAAGGGCAAAGGTCGTTTTTTGCAGCGGCGTTGAGGGCTTTTTTTTAAAAAACAATCAAAGCGCAGCACAGTGAACTCTGGCAATAGGCGTGCTGTTTAAACAAAAAATAAAAAATCTGGCCATGCCGCCCTTTGCGCCGCAATGTTCCAAATTTTTTTTGGGATAAAACGCGGATGCATGCTCACGCGGTTTTACCTTTGCAGCCGCTTTTGGCAGATCCCGTAGCTCAGGCGGTAGAGCACTTGACTTTTAATCAAGGTGTCATGGGTTCGAGTCCCATCGGGATCACAGTGATACATTGGCCCTCTTGAGCGTCTGGCTTGCGAGGGCCAATGTTTTTTGGCCAGGATAGGGCTTCTGCTGACGTTCTAGTGGGTACTCCTGTGTTCCAATTGTGCCACACACAAGTACTCGCCCATCTGCCTTCATTTTTCTATGAGTGGAGAAGCGGATAAAAACCAAAAGCGTACTTTGCGTCTGTCGTGCGGGCGTTAGTGATGGAGTGCGATGACTTTGAGGGCACGTTTTCCAGGATACCGAATTGAGCCGTGCAGCAGCGTCTGAGGTTTCTTATTGATGGGTTGACGCTGTCTTTCTGGAGTTAACCGCCATCTTTGCGTGCGGCGCGTCGGGACGCCGTTTGTGGAGTGGCATATGCGCTATTTTCTTTCTATGGCCTATCGCGGCACTCGTTACGCGGGCTGGCAGCGTCAGCCCAACGCGCTCAGCGTACAGGAGGTGTTGGAGAAGGCGCTGTCGGTGTTGTTGCGCCAGCCCATCGAAGTGGTAGGCTGTGGGCGGACGGATGCCGGGGTGCACGCACGCTACTATGTGGCTCATTTTGATGCCAACGGCGACCTGCCGGCGACGTTTTTGCAAAACATCAACGGCATACTGCCTGAGGATATCGCGGTTTATACCGTGAAGGCCATGCCTCCGGAGGCCCATGCACGCTACGATGCCATAGAGCGGCATTACCATTATCACATCGCGCTGCGAAAAGACCCTTTCGCCGTAGAAACAGCATGGCTGCACCCACGCGCAGCCCATATAAACATAGGTGTACTCCAGGCCGTGGCCGATTTGCTGCCTCAATACGAGGCTTTTCTGCCCTTTTGTAAAACCGAGGGAGGCAACGACCATTACCGGTGTGTCGTACGTTTTGCGCGCTGGGAGCGTCTATCCGACGGTAGTATGCTGGTGTTCCACATTGCGGCGAATCGCTTTTTGCGCGGCATGGTGCGCCTCATTGTAGGAACCTGCATGGCCGTAGGGCACGGAACGCTTTCGTTCGAGGCTGTGCAGCAGGCGCTGGAGGAGCAGAAGCCGCTGCCCAAGGTTCTGAGCGCACCGGCACAAGGGCTGGCCCTCACGGATGTCCGGTATCCTTATCCCGTACTCTGATATCACTCATGCGAGTTTCTGACCGACATCATTGAAGCGAGCAAAGGACGCTGAGCACCTTTGTTTCACTTTTATATCTATGAAAAAAATTCTCGTTCCGACCGACTTTTCGGCAAATGCCAGACATGCCGCACGAGTAGCGGCTATTATCGCACGCGAGACGAAAGCGCGAGTAACGCTGCTCCATGTTAATACGGCTATTGCCTATACACCGCCATTGCCCGATTACAGTGTGCCGCAGGCATTTGATTTGGAGGGTTATCGGGAGAATGCAGCGGAGGCGTTGCATGCGCTAAAAAAGGAGCTATCGGAGACGGAAGGCTTTGCGGAAGTGCCCTTCGAAAGTGCGGTAGAGGAGGGTTTTTTGCATCAAGCCATCCGACGTATTGCCGAGGAAGACGCAGTAGATCTGGTGGTGATGGGCACAAAAGGCGCTACAGGGGCAGTAGAGTTTTTCCTGGGCTCCAATACAGAGAAAGTCATTCGCACGGCGCCATGTGCAGTGCTGGCGGTACCTGAGAGCACACGGGCATTTCACTGGAAAACGGTGGTGGTTCCCAGTACGCTTCGACCCGATCAGGCGCGGGTATTTGAATGGTTAGCAGAGTGGCAGGCGTATTTTTTATTTGACGTTTGGGTTTTGTATTTGAACGACCCGCTGGGGCTGGTCAACAACCATGCGATCGAGAAAAAGGCCCACGAGATGACGAGGGAAGCCGGGCTGCAGCGCTGCTCGGTGCTTATTGGGGGCAATACATTCAACGAAGAGTTGGCCATTCTGGAAGTAGCTCACGAACGGCAAGCGGACATCATTGCAATGGGCACACACCAGCGGCAAGGGCTTTCGCACCTGCTCTTTGGTAGCCTGACGGAAGATATGGCCAACCATTCGGACATTCCGGTGCTGAGCATTCCGCTTAAGAAATAGACAGGACATGACAGGGTAGTTTTCCATGCGGCGGCCCCCTGTAAGAGGAGGGCCGCCGTTCTTTTTTCTTGTAGGAGGTAAGCGCAAAGGGAAGGTTTGGGGAGGGCGCTGGCGGCGTACCTTTGCCAACCGTATGAATTTCTCCTCTCAGCTCATCGAGAAAGCCGTTGAGGCGTTTGCCAGCCTGCCCGGTATTGGGCGCAAGACGGCGCTGCGCTTGGTGCTGCATTTGCTCAAGCAGGAGCCGGCGACGACGGAGCGCTTTGCAGCAGCTCTGCTGGCTATGCGCGCGGGCATTCGGGAATGCCGTATCTGCCACAATCTTTCGGATGCTGAAGTGTGCCGCATTTGCGCCGATCCTCGGCGCGACCGGGCCTTGGTATGTGTGGTGGAAAATATTCGGGACTTGATGGCCATCGAGGACACGGGCCAGTATCGCGGGCTTTACCACGTGCTGGGCGGCATTATTTCGCCGATGGAAGGAGTCGGGCCGGACCAGCTCAACATAACGTCTCTGCTTCAGCGCGTGTCGGAAGGCGAAATCAAAGAGGTTATCATGGCTATTAGCCCGACCATCGAAGGCGAAACGACGGCCTTTTATCTTTCACGGCAGCTAGCACCCTCGGGCGTATTGGTCAGCGCTATTGCGCGAGGAGTAGCCTTTGGCGGCCAATTGGAATATGCCGACGAAATTACGCTGGCGCGTTCCATCCTGGCGCGGTTGCCGTATTCAAAATGATAGCCTGATGGCATATGTCTGAAGGCGCCGTAACTTTGCAGACGTATTTTGTATTTAATCCGGCGTGCTCTAAGACAAAAGACTTTACAAAATCAAGCCACTTAAAGGTCTCGCTTATTGAGTTTGCCCATTCTCCTCTTCCTCCCTTGACGGCTGCAAGCGATTGCGTGGGTAGTTGTTGCCGTGAGAGGGGTTCTGGAGTATCGTTGGTTTAGGACAATCACCAGTTAAAAGTCTTTAGGAATGAACGGAACACGTCAGCAGCTATTCGTCTCGAGTAGCGAAAACTCGGTTCGCATGTTTGAGAAGGACTGGATGGAGGCACTGTCTAAAGTGCATTTCAGTGTACCGTTGGTGTTATACTTGCCGGTTGTCGGCTGGTTGTTATGGCTATCGGAAGCTCGATGGCCGTCGGTGGGTTGGCTGATAGGAGGTTTATTAGCATGGACGTTTGCGGAGTATACGCTGCATCGCTTTCTTTTTCATTGGACGCCGCCGGGTCGCTGGGGGGCTCGAATTCATTTTATTCTCCACGGGGTGCATCACGACTATCCGAACGACCGGTTGCGCTTAGTGATGCCGCCAGTGGTGAGCCTTCCGTTAGCAGTGTTATTCTTTAATTTATTTCGGTGGCTGTTGGGCGTGCCCTCTGTCTATCCTTTTTTCGCCGGCTTTTTGTTGGGCTATTTAGGCTACGATATGGCCCATTATGCCATACATCACCTGCACTGGAAGCATCCTCTATGGCAGCGTCTGAAGCAACACCACATGCTACATCATTTCCAGCAACCTGATAAAGGTTTTGGAGTCAGCAGTCCGTTGTGGGATTTTGTTTTTAAAACTACCTTTGTGTTGAGGAAAAAATCGCCATCCAATTCGATGGGGATTTTCCCGTTTTTCACTTCATTTTTTAAACGAAAAATATCGTTATGAATCCAGTCCTACGCGCTCGAACGGAGTCTTATACTGCAGCTGAGGAAACCCGGCAGGCAGGAGTATATCCGTATTTCCGCGTCATCCAGTCGGAACAGGATACTGAGGTGCTTATTGGCGGCAAGCCGGTTTTGATGTTTGGCTCGAACTCGTATCTGGGCCTGACCAACCACCCGCGGATTAAGGAGGCAGCAAAGGCAGCGGTAGATCGCTACGGCAGCGGATGCGCTGGCTCGCGTTTCCTGAACGGCACGCTCAGTATCCACATCGAATTAGAAGAGGCGTTGGCGGAGTACCTGAAGCGCGAGGCAGTGCTGTTGTACAGCACGGGCTTTCAGGCCAACTTAGGCGCCCTATCGCCTTTAGTGGGCCGACACGACTACATCTTCATTGACGAGCGCGTGCATGCCTCTATTATTGATGCTACGCGGCTTTGCTTCACCAATAAAATACAGAAATTCAGCCACAACGACATGATGGACTTAGAGCGCTTAGCCGCTCGGGCGCCTGAAGAGGCCTTGAAGTTTATCGTTGTGGACGGCATTTTCAGCATGGAGGGCGACATTGCACCGCTGCCTGACATTGTGCGTATTGCCCGTCAGTATAATTGCGTTGTAGTATGCGACGACGCGCATTCCATCGGCGTCATCGGGGAGTTGGGCATCGGCACGGGCTCGCATTTTGGCCTGCACGACGCGGTGGACATCCAGATTGGCACGTTTAGCAAATCGTTAGCGTCGTTAGGTGGGTTTATCGCCTCCTCGCATTCGGTGATTGAATACTTGAAGCACCACTCGCGTTCGCTCATTTTCAGCGCCAGCATGACGCCTGCTGCCGCTGCCAGCGTGCTGGCTGCTTTGGAAATTTTGAAAGAGGAACCCGAGCGCATTGACCGCCTGTGGGAAAACACGCACTACTCGATGAAGCTTTTCCGCGAAGCCGGCTTCGAGATTGGGAACACGCAATCGCCAATTATTCCGCTTTATGTGCGCAATAATATGAAAACCTTCATGCTATCGAGGCTGGCTTTTGACGATGGGGTGTTCATCAACCCGGTAGTGTCGCCGGCGGTGCCCAGCGAGGAGTCGCTCATCCGGTTCTCGCTGATGGCTACCCACACGTTTGAGCAAATTGAGCGCGCAGTGGACATCCTCTATCGCCACGCCAAAGGCTTGGGCATCTTAGACAGACAGATGGACGAAGTAGAGGCGACGGTGGTATGATACGTGTAGAGCGGATAGACCCGGCCAGCCGCCGGCAACTGCGCGCCTTTATTGATTTCCCGCACGACCTGTACGTCGGCGATCCCAACTACGTGCCCATGCTCTACATGGAGCAAGAGGCCTTGCTCAACCCGAAGAAGTCGCCTTTTTTCCTGCATTCGACGGCGGAGTACTTCATGGCCTTTGATAATGGGCGGCCTATGGGTCGCATTGCAGCCATCCTGAACCGCAACCATATTGCCTTTACTGGGCGCCGGGAGGGCTTCTTTGGCTTTTTTGACGTGATGAACGACGAACGTGCAGCCGCGGCACTGCTCAACGCCGCTGAACAGTGGTTACGCCAGCAAGGAGTGAAAAAAGTCATTGGGCCGGCCAACTTCTCTACCAATGAAACGTGTGGCTTGCTGGTAGAAAACTTCGATCGGCCGCCCATGGTGATGATGACGTACAATGCGCCGTATTACGCTGCGCTTTTGGAGGGTTTGGGTTTTGTTAAACACGTAGATTTGCTGTGTTATTGGTTGACGCGGGAGGGCATGCCGGCCTCTGTTATGGAAATGGCGCGGCAACTGGAAGAGCGATTGGCACAACGAGGCATCGTCATTCGGAAAATAAATATGCGGCATTTTCAGGAGGAACTGAATAAGTTTTTGCCGGTGTACAACGCTTCATGGGCGGAGAATACCGGCTTTGTGCCGATGACGGATGCCGAAATTCGTCAGATAGCCCGGGATTTGCGCCCGGTGATTGACCCAAAACTGGTCTTCTTTGCGGAAAAAGACGGCCAGACGATTGGCGTGTCGCTCATGGTTCCCAATATCAATGAGATCCTCATCCGACTGAGGCGGGGCCGCTTGTTCCCGTTTGGTATCTTTCGGTTGTTGTTTGGGCTTCGGCGCGTGCGCACCGCCCGGGTGATTGCGCTGGGTACGCTCAAAGAATATCGCCGTCTGGGCATAGATACGTGTTTTTATGTGCGTACGTATCAAGCAGCCGTTCAACGAGGGATTGTCGAAGGCGAAGCCTCCTGGATATTAGAAAACAACACCCTGATGAACCGCGCCTTGGAGCACATCGGCGCGCGCGTTTATCGGCGATATCGCCTATATGAGAAAACTCTTGAACATGGAGCGTCATAACGATTTTCGCTACAAAACCGGCCCGGAGCCGCACCGTCAGCGCACGAGAGCTATTTTAGAAGCCCATCCCGAAGCGCGTCATCTCATCGGTAAAAACCCATGGACGGCCCTGATTATCCTCGTCTGTGTAGCCTTTCAGCTCGCCATGGCTTATTTGCTGCGCGAGCAAAGCGGGTGGTGGATCGTAGGGTTGGCGTGGTTTGTGGGGGCTTTCCCCGCGCATGTGCTTTTTGTGTGTATTCACGAAGCGGCGCACCACCTGATCTTTCGCAAACGGGAGTGGAATATTTACGCGGGTATCGTGGCCAACCTGCCAACCATCATCCCCTCTGCCATTTCCTTCAAAAATTACCACCTCAAGCACCACGCTTTTCAGGGCGTGCACGAACTGGATGCCGACCTGCCATCGCGCTGGGAAGCACGCCTTATTAATAACTATTTCATTGGCAAGGCATTGTGGTTGCTGTTCTATCCGTTTTTTCAGGCGGTGCGCGTGTTGCGCTGCAAGGAGGCTATGCTGATAGACCGCTGGGTTGTCCTGAACGTGGTGGTGCAGCTGGCCTTCGATGTGGCCGTGGTTTATTTTTGGGGCTGGCAGGCGTTTGCCTATCTGGGTCTGAGCCTAATGTTTTCTATCGGTCTGCATCCGTTGGGCGCGCGCTGGATACAGGAACACTATCTGGTGCTCGACCCCGACCAGGAGACGTACAGCTATTATGGGCCACTTAACACCATCAACCTGAACGTGGGCTACCACAATGAGCACCACGACATGCCCTCCGTGCCATGGAACAATTTACCCAAACTACGGGCCATGGCACCGGAATTTTATCAGTCATTAAAATACCATAAGTCGTATACGCTGCTGCTACTGCGCTTCTTGTTCAGCCAAGAGATTAGCCTCTTTTCGCGCATTGTGCGCAAAGACCGCGGCGGCGTGCCCTTGAGCGATGAGTCCACGCCCGATGTGGCGCTTATCGAGAAAACCGCATGAGTCCTCGACTGCTCATTACGGGCGCCAACGGCTTCATCGGCAGCGCGCTGACCGACGCGGCGCTGGCGCGGGGGTGGGAAGTAACGGCAGCTGTGCGGCCCAACAGCGACCGCACCTATTTGCAGGACAGGCGTTTGCGCTTCGTCCATCTGCCCTACCATACGCCACCAGCATTGGCCGAGATGCTGCGCCAGCAAGGACGCTTCGACTACGTGGCGCACATTGCTGGCGCAACCAAGGCGCTTAGGAGTGAGGACTACTTTCGCATAAACACTGACTATACCCGGCATTTGGCTGAGGCTTTAGTGGAGGAGGATTTGCGCCCGCAGTGTTTTTTGTTCTTGAGCAGCCTGGCAGCCTTAGGGCCAGCTACGAACGCTGAGCGTGTGCGGCCCGACCAGCCGCCCATGCCCGTCACAACGTACGGAGCCAGCAAACGGGCCGCCGAAGAACACTTAGAAGCCCTGACGGGACGGCTCCCTTGGGTGGTGGTGCAGCCTACGGCCGTTTTCGGCCCGCGCGATCGCGACCTGTTCCAGTTTGTCCAGCTGGTCAACCACGGGCTGGAGCTATACATCGGACTGACACCGCAGCGCGCCAGCTTCATCTACGTCAGCGACTTAGTGGCGCTAATGTTGGCCGCTTTGGAGCGCGGGCTGCAGGGGCGTAAATACATCGCTGCTGATGGGCGCGATTACACCACCGACGACTTAGGCGAAGCTGTGCGCACGGCGCTGGGCCGCCGCACGCTGCGCCTGCGCTTGCCGTTGGCAGGCGTGCAGGCCATTGCCGCGTTGAGCGAGTGGGCAGGTAAGTGGCAGGGCAAAATGCCGGCCCTCAACCGGGAAAAACTGCGCGAATTGGGCGGCGCCAACTGGCACTGCGACACCTCGGAAACCTTTAGCCTCCTGAACTTCCAGCCTCAGTATGACTTATACCGGGGCATGGAAGAGACGGTCAAATGGTATCGCCAACATGGCTGGCTCTAAACGACGTTTTGACGGCGTGCTGTGGGTGCTTTGCGGTTTTGGCGCCGGCAGGCTGCCTGTTGCGCCGGGCACGTGGGGTGCAGCGCTGGCCTGGCTGCTGGCGGGCGGGCTGGTCGTGGCAGCGCCCGTTTTTTATCAACCCGTACTGGCGCTGGCGATCGCCGCGGGTTTCGTCGTGGGCATTGTGGGCATCCCCCGCGCGGAGGCCTTGTGGGGCAAAGACCCTTCACCAGTAGTATTGGACGAAATGGTCGGCATGTGGGTCGCTCTATGGGTCGCGCCGGTCGAATGGGAGGCCTGGGCGGTTATCTTTGCGTCGTTTCGATTGTTCGATATATTCAAGCCACTGGGCATTCGTTCTTTAGAACGCCTGCCAGGAGGCTGGGGCGTAATGCTGGATGACATATTGGCAGGAATCTACGCCTGGCTATCGTGGCAAGTTTTTTGGTGGTTATGGAATTAACGTATGCGCTCGAAAGGCTTTTTAGTTTTCAAATACGCGTTGAGTTCGCTCAGCTCGACGGTGGTGGATTTTGGGCTTTTTTACGTACTCTTTCTGGCTACGGCGCATGCGGGCGGTTCGACGTTTGTAGGCTGGTCGGTCAGCGCAGTGGTGGCCTTTTACATTCAAAAGCACTGGGTGTTTGGCCTGCACAGGGCCACGCCCTTGCAAAAACTGGGCGTCCGCTACGGCATGGGCGTCCTGTTGGGCATGGCTCTGAACGTGGGCGGCGTGTGGTTGCTCTGCGACGAGATGGGCCTGTCGCCTTGGTTTTCGCGCGTGAGCGTGGCGCTGTTGGCGTGGTACCTGATTTTTTTATTCAATCGCTACTTCGTTTTCGCCCCATCCAACGAATCTTGACGTTTTCCCGTTTTCTTATGAGACATTAACGAACGCCATGCGGAAAAATCCATCTTTCGCTTATTTAACTTTAATCTTATCCCTTCTTCTGCTTCCTTTTGCTGCTGCCGGCCAGTCGCTTCAGTTCACAACGGTGCGCGGGCGGGTTATAGATGCGCTAACGGAAGAACCGCTCCCTTTTGCTACTGCCCGAATAGTGGAGGCCAACACGGGGGCCCGAGCCGATGCAGATGGCCGGTTTGCGCTCAGCACAACGGCGCCCGGCCCGCTGACGCTGCGCATTACGTACGTAGGATATGCGCCTCAAGAAATTGCTTTGCGTGTAGGAGAAGATCATGATTTGCTTATCTCCTTGCGCGAAGCCTCCTCAGTGCTACAGGAGGTAACTGTCCGCGTTGAGCATTACCGCAACAAGGACAATCCAGCAGTGACGCTTATTCGCAAAGCCATTGAAAATAAGAATAAAAACCGGCCGGAAGCTCTTTCGTATTACCAATATGAAAAGTATGAAAAGATCGGCTTTTCGCTGAGCAATATTACCGAAAAAACCCGCAATAACCTTCTGTTGCGGCGCTTCAAGGTCATTTTCGACAACGCAGACACCAACCAGGTCAACAATAAGGTCAACGTCCTGCTCTATATGCGCGAGTTGCTCGCCGACGTGTATTACCGTGGCGCTACAGGTACGCGGCGCGAGTATGTGCGCGGCGAACGACATGTAATTTTTGAGGATGCCTTTAATGCAATGGGCATCTCCAATTTTATTGAAGCTCTATACACAGACGCCAATTTTTACGACGGTGTCATCGAGCTGCTGAATACGCGCTTCGTCGGCCCGCTCAACCCGATTTCTCCGAACGTCTACCGTTTTTATATTCAGGACACAACATTAGTGGAGGGTACGCCTTGTGTGCGCCTGTATTTTGCGCCTCGAGTGAAGACGGATGTAGCCTTCACAGGCCATTTGTGGATTGCCATAGACTCCACGTACGCGCTGCGCCGCATCGAAGTGGGCGTGCCGCCCGAGATCAACCTCAACTGGGTGAACGACATCCAGCTAAGGCAGGAATACTCTTGGGTATATTCAGCGGGGGAGAGGCAGGCGCTCATGTTGAGCCGCGATGAAATATCCATTGAATTTGGTCTCTTGAAGGGTTCCAAAGCGCGTTCGTTGCTGGGTAATAAAGTAACGACGTATCGTGGGTATCGCATCAACGAGCCTGTTGCGGACTCGCTGTTTGCTCCGTTGCAAGCAGTTGTGCGCGATACGGGCGTTCTGCTGCGCGACGAACGATTCTGGGCGCAGCACCGCCACATAGCACTGACGCGCAGCGAGGCGGGTCTGCAGCAAACGATGGATAGCCTCAACAGGGATCGCTCGTTTAAGCGTATCGTAAAGAGCGTGCGCTTTCTCTTCGAGGGGTACACGGCGATAGGAGGTGTGGACATCGGCCCGGCAAATGTTTTTTATAGCTTCAATCCCATAGAGGGATTGCGATTGCGCTTTGGTGGGCGCACCAACTACGACTTCAGCAAACGTTTAGCGCTCGAAGGCTATGCGGCCTACGGCTTCGGCGATCAGCGCTGGAAGGGCATGGGCGCTATCACCTATTCGCTGGGACCGGAAAAGGTGCGGCTCTTCCCGATTCACCATCTGCGGCTATGGCATCAGAACGATATTGAAATTCCGGGGCAGGGGCTTCAGTTCGTCAACGAAGATAACCTCTTCCTGTCGCTCAAGCGCGGCCCGAACAACCGCATGATTTATAAAAGCACTTACGGTATCGAGTATCGGCGAGAGCTACTCAGCGGCTTTTCCTGGCGTTGCATACTGCGCAATACGCGCCAAAACCCGGGGGGTATTTTGCTCTTTGATTACACCGAGCAGGGAGAAACGCGCTATAAAACCGACCTCATGGCCAGCGAAGTAGGCATCCGCCTGCGCTATGCGCCCAATGAGAAGTTCTACGACGGTCCGAACTACCGGACGCCCATCCTGACGAAATACCCGATTTTGGAGCTGGCCTACGATGCGGGTATCCGCGGTGTGTTGGGCAGCGAGTACAATTACCATATTGCACGCGCTACTTTGCGCAAAGCATTCTTTTATCCTATCCTCGGGCGAGGTTACGCCATCGTGGAAGGCGGACGGGTGTTTGGGCAGGCGCCCTATCCGATGCTGATCATTCACAGGGCCAACCAGACGTACACGTACCAGCGCGAGTCGTACAACCTGATGAATTTCATGGAGTTTATCAGCGACCGCTATGCTGCTGTAAGCTATTATCACAATTTTGGCGGCGTGTTTTTAGGGCGTATTCCGCTGCTGCGCCGGCTCAAATGGCGCGAGGTGTTCACAGTTAAAGCTCTTTGGGGCGGTTTGAGCGAACGTAACCGTCCCAATGCAAACAACGGATTACTGCATCTGCCCACCTATGAGAATGGTGTGCCCTTGACGTATTCCTTAGAACGGCAGCCCTACGTGGAGGGCAGCGTAGGTGTGGCCAACATCCTGAGCATCATTCGCATTGACCTGCTTCGGCGATTTACCTACACGGATCATCCGTTTGTAACGAAATGGGGCGTGCGCATTCGTCTGTCTACGGAGTTTTAACTTAGTACTCGCGGTTGCTGGTAATGTGTGGGCGGTTTAAAGGGCATGTTTATTACCTTCGCGCTTTGTAAGATAACGACTGTGCATAGCGAGATGAAGCAAACCACGATTCAGCATCCGGTAACCGTCCGAGGAGTAGGGCTACATACGGGCAAGCCGGTAACGCTGACCTTCAAACCTGCCCCGCCTAACCATGGTTATCGTTTTCAACGCATAGACCTGAGTGAACAACCAGTGCTTCCTGCCGATGTCAAGCTGGTTGCCTCGACCAACAGGGGTACCACTCTGCGTCAGGGAGACGCCCAGGTGGCTACGGTCGAACATGTCCTCTCCGCGCTGGTTGGCTCGGGCATAGATAATGTGCTGATGGAGGTAGACGGCCCTGAAATGCCTATTATGGATGGCACCTCATTGCCTTTCGTCGAGGCCCTTCAGGAGGCAGGGCGCGTAGAGCAAGATGCCGAACGCGAGTCGTTTGTCATCACGGAACCCATTGCCTACAAAGACGAGGTGTCCGGCACAGAATTGCTGGCGCTCCCTTCAGATACTTTTGAGGTAGCCGTCATGATTGACTTCAACTCCAAAGTCTTAGGGCCTCAATATGCCACGTTGCCGCACTTAGATGGCTATCGCACCGAGATCGCCCCTTGCCGCACTTTTGTTTTTTTGCACGAGTTGGAAAAACTATTGGATATGGGCCTCATCCGGGGCGGCGATTTAGATAATGCCATTGTGATTGCCGACCGACTAATGGCGCCAGAGGAATTGGATCGCCTGGCGCAAAAAATGGGAAAACCCTCCGTACGGGTGGAGTCGGAGGGGGTGCTCAATACCGTTAAGCTGCGCTTTTCTAATGAGCCCGCCCGTCACAAATTGCTGGATGTTATTGGCGATTTGGCTTTAGTAGGCCGCCCTATCCAGGGCAAAATTGTAGCGACGAAACCTGGCCACACGGCCAATATCGAGTTCGCTAAATTGCTCAAAAAGAAACTCATGGAGCAGCGCCGCCTCTTGGGAGTGCCCAAATACAACCCCGACAAAGAGCCGCTCTTCGACGTGGTCAGCATCAGCCGCCTTTTGCCGCATCGCTATCCATTTTTATTGGTGGATAAAATCATCGAGCTAACCGACACGCACGTCGTGGGTGTCAAGAATGTTACCGTAAACGAGCCCTTCTTTCAGGGGCACTTTCCAGGGAATCCGGTCTTTCCTGGAGTGTTGCAAATTGAAGCCATGGCTCAGACAGGCGGTATTTTGGCGCTGAATGCCGTAGATGACCCACATAACTGGGACACCTATTTTTTGAAGATTGAAAACGCCAGGTTTAAATCTAAGGTAGTACCTGGCGACACGCTCATCATCAAGATGGAACTGCTTGAACCCATCCGGCGGGGCATTGTACACATGCAAGGCGCTGCCTATGTGGGGAGCAGAGTCGTATCAGAGGGCGAGCTCACGGCACAAATCATACGCCGGGTCAGAGAGTCCGAACAATAGCGACGCTTCTTGTCTGCTAAGACTACCGCCCATTCTACTTTATCACTTCAAATTTTCTTCCCGTACATGTTTTTTCTGTCTAAGCGTCTGCGTCATATACATCCTAAAGCGCAAATTGGTAAAAATGTAACTATTGGGCCGTTCAGTGTTATTGAGGAAGATGTCGTGATAGGCGATAATTGCTGGATAGGCAATAACGTTACAATCATGAA
The DNA here is from genome assembly GCA_025056735.1 of Saprospiraceae bacterium. Taxonomy (GTDB): domain Bacteria; phylum Bacteroidota; class Bacteroidia; order Chitinophagales; family Saprospiraceae; genus M3007. The sequence continues at coordinate 618 of JANWVR010000031.1, read as the reverse complement.
TGGCACTCGTCTGGGGAACGCATGCAAAGTTTTCCCAGGTGCCGTAGTTGGTGCCATTCCGCAAGATCTGAAATACCAGGGCGAGAACACTACGCTCGAGATAGGTAACGAGGTCATTATTCGCGAGTTTTGCACCCTCAATCGGGGCACTAAGGAGGCCTGGCGCACGGTTATTGGCGACAACTGTTTGCTCATGGCCTACGTGCATGTGGCACACGATTGTATGATCGGAAAGTCTTGCATCCTGGCCAACAATACTACGTTGGCGGGCCATATTCATATTGACGATTTTGCGCGTCTGGGCGGCATGACAGCTGTGCATCAATTCGTCCGAATCGGCAAGCACGTAATGATCAGCGGTGGTTCTTTGGTGCGCAAAGATGTGCCCCCCTATGTGATGGCTGCACGCGAGCCGCTCTCCTACATGGGCGTTAACCGGGTAGGATTGCATCGCAGCATCTTTTCCCGCGATGTCATCCATCATCTGGAGGATATTTACCGCATCCTTTTTGTGCGTGGACTAAGCATTCGCAGAGCAATTTTGCTCATCGAGGAACAGATAGAAAAGTCGGATTACCGAGATGAGGTGCTGCACTTTGTTCGCTCCAGCAAGCGTGG
>JANWVR010000008.1 GCA_025056735.1 Saprospiraceae bacterium | reverse complement strand
CCCTGTACGCCCGCGCCGACCAGGTGGAAGTGATTGAACTGCTCCAGGTCTTCGACCGCTGGGGCAACCTCGTCTTCGAGGGCCAAAACCTGCCCGTCGGACAGGAAACCGCCGGCTGGAACGGTACCTGGCGCGGACGCGCACTGCCACCCGGCGTGTACACCTGGCACGCTCAACTGCGCCTGAACGACGGCTCCCAACAGCGACAGGCGGGTGGGGTGACGTTGGTGCGGTGAAAGGAAGTATCGACAAAAAGGGCCGCAAAAATAATTTTCCCGATCAAAACGACACTTAAAAAAATTCAATAATGCCCAAAAATAGCAAAACTGCAGATTTAACACACCTTATCTCTTGCTTTTTAGCAAACAAGCCCATACCTTTGTCCCGTCATTTTTAGGCGCCAAAGAAATGACATCGCGTTTAATTTTTTCACCAAATCTTTCACTAAATCACTCCGTTTTTATGAAAAACAAAATCATCTCTGCAATTTTCGGGGGGGCAAAATCTTGTTTTAGGTTTCGTGCTCTCCGTGGGGCTGACCCTGCAAAGCGCTGCGCTCTGGGCGCAGGCGGGAGAGTTGAGTTTTACGACGCCGACCACGAATCCACTGACAGGAGTTACCTCGTTTAATGTAAATTGGATGAGCATAAATTTATCAGAACCGGCCAAAGCACTTATCATAGAGTTTGGAATATCGGGCATTGAAGTATGCGTTCAACCACTTACTTTCGATCCGGCATCTATACACCCGGAGTTCGTCGGCTACGTAAGTCAGACAGGAAAGTCGTCCTTTCGAATCCGAAAGTGGCCTCCTGAGCCTTTTCCTCTTCAAAGCCAATACGTTCCTTTGATGCGTGTATATTTCCGAGCAGCTCCGGGAACGACAGTTACGCTACAGTCCACCTTAGGCGTAGTATGGGCAGGAAATAATTTCTATCAAATCGATCTGCCTGATCCTGTACAAGTAACCATGCCAAATCCCTTTCTTCTAAGCGGCATCATCCGTAAATTACCCGGTTCTACTGCGCAATGCGCAGGCGGTCAAAATGCGGGCATAACGAATGTGGATGTAACCTTTAGAGCGAACACGCCCTGTTATCCAGGCACACCATCAAATCCATTCACAATTCTCTCATTAGATGGCAGCTACGGCGCATGGGTTCCGTCTCATTATTCTTACACCATCACGCCCTACAAAAACAGCAGTTGTGCATGTGGGTTGGATGACGGCGATGTCAATGTAATACGAAACATAATCTTGGGAATAATAGAAAACCCCACGTTGGGACAGTTGATAGCGGGCGACTTCAATGCCAGCGGTACCGTTACCACATTTGATATTGTCAACATCCTCCAGTGCCGATACGGCAGCTGGACGCCGCCATCGGGGTGGAGCGCATGGCGATTTATATCTGAAGACGATTATGACTACTACAACCAACCGCCTATAAACATTCCCAACCTTAATTCGTTGCCCTCTTCCATTGTTACACCAATTATTCTTGGCAATAATCCTACCCTCGATTTTTACGGCATTAAGCGGGGCGACGTAGATGGCTCCTGCTCAAACTGCAATCAACAATTCACGGAAGATGAGCCGGCGCTGCGCAGCAACATAACCGCATGGTTGGCTTACCCGAAAACACCGCTCTATGCGGGAACAGTTTTTGATGCGCTGGTTATGCTAAACGAAAACACGCCCAGCGCCGCCACACTTTCGCTTTCACTGGGCTATGACAGCGAAAGCATTGAAGTTATTGATGTTGAACCCGTAGGGCTATCCGACGAATTCTGGGAGGTGTGGCGCTCCGAGGAAAAGCCTTCGTTGCGCCTGTTCTGGATGAGCATGAGTCCAGACGGGCAAGACTTAACGAAAGGAGAAAAGCTACTTCGAATCCGCGCTCAGGCCAAAAAGACAATAGAACAACCAGAACTTTTATTCTGGCAGCTAGAACCTCGATCTGACAACCTGTATTTCAACAATGGGGCAAGCCACTCGGCTTTCCAGCTCTCTGCTCAAGGCGCGTCAGATGTCTTTTGGGTTAGAATGATTGGGCCAAATCCAACACGAGACAAAACCGATTTAATGGTGACTGTGCCCAATGATACTGATATGGAAATTCTCATCTACAATGCCAGAGGGATTTTGTTGTCGCAAAACCGCTATACGCTCATGAAAGGTACACATCAACTTACGTTGAATAGCTTGCCTGACTTACCCGGCACATACACCGTGCTGGCCAGAACAGCCTGGGAAAGCCGCACCCTGCGAGTCGTCAAATTTTGAAAAATTGTAATCCAGGTTGTGCAGAGGTTCTAAGCCTCTGCACAACCTTTTATTTCACTATGCAAAAAGTACTCTCATGAATCGAGTAATTATTTGGTTGCTATTTCTCGCTATCAATATCAAATTGAAGTCACAAGAAATATACATTACACATAGAATTTCTGGTGGCGATCATGTTATAGGTATCTTAAATTCCAAAGACTGTGGTTACAAGTTCCTACATCCCGTGAAAGATAATTCTATGACAAGCATATCAACTGGAGATATTGCTTATTGCCCTGATGGAAACATATACTTGTATGTCAGTTACTTTGACTCTACTGGAGTATACGGGAAGGGCCTCTGTAAAATGGATAAGCAGACCGGCAAGATTGAAATGTTGACTGAATTGTTCCACAATGCTAACTCTTTGACTTGTACGAAGGACAACGTTCTGATAGCAGCGAGTGGTTGGCGTGTGTATACTTATGACTTGAAAAATAGTAAGTTAACGGATCATGGCCCGATGCCCGTAGGCATGCCCACATCAGGCGACCTCACCTTCCGAAACGGACGGCTATATGCAGCTCTCTTTGGCCAACGCATAGCCGAGGTTTTTCTCGACTCAGTGCAATCCAGTAAGGTGCTGTTTACCCTTAATTTGCCTGCAAGTGTGCCACAAGACCTCTGGGGAATTACTTCCGTACCCATCACCTGTGATAGTGTCATAACTTACGGCTTCGGTGTCCCTAACGTGCAACCTCTATACCCAACCAGTGTTTATATCATTGACTTTAGCACACAAGCTGCTCAAAAAGTATGTGATTTACCTTTCACTGTGTACGGCGCCGCCTCCACCACGGAGTTTCTCTCTTCCGACTGCTCTGTGCGCTTAGACTTAGACGCAGATAACTCTTCGGGCGCTGAGGGCAAAAACTACAACGCTGTGCCCTTCTGCGGCGGCGCGACGTCTGTCTTCGGCGCTGACGGCGACGCTACTTATTACTCAGGGTACCGAACGGACTCCATCCGCGTGCGCATAGCGGGCGGCGCGCCAGATGCGCCCTTTGAGTACCTGAGCGCCATGTCCGTAGGCGCTGTCTCCGTATCGGGCCAAAACACGGCCACGCTCATCCTGCGAGCCAACGGAAACACCCTCCTGACTACTGAAAACGCAGACTACGAAGCCGTCCTGCACACCCTGCGCTGGCACAACACCGCTCCGGCGCCCACCGGCGGCCAGCGCCTCATCGAGGTCATCGCCTACGCCGCCAACGGCCTGACCGACACAGCCTACACCTTCCTGAACGTAGAACCCGTCGCCCAGGCCGGACGCGACACCGCCGTCGTGCTGTGCGCCGACGCTCCGCCGCTCAACCTGGCCACCCTGCTGGCGCCCAACGCCTCCGCCGGCGGCATCTGGACGCCCACGCCCTCGGGCGGCAGCGCCACCTTCGTGCCGCAACTGGACGCTCCGGGCATCTACCGCTACATCGTCGGCGGAAGCCCAGGCTGCCCGCCCGACACCGCCCAAGTGCTCATCACCGTGCAGCCGCTGCCAGCCTTCTCACTGGGCAACGACACCGCCCTGTGCGCCGGAGCAACCCTCACCCTCACAGCGCCCGCCCCCGCACGATGGCACGACGGCTCCTTCGCACCCTCCTACTCCGCCGCCCAAAGCGGACTGTACTGGGCCGAAATCACCGACCCAAACGGATGCCGATGGCGCGACAGCATCCGCATCCAACTGCTGCCCGCGCCCACCTTCCAGCAGACAGCCTCCGCCTGCTCGGGTAGCACCTACCTGTGGAACGGCCTCAACCTCACCCGCGATACCACCCTGTGCCTGACCCTGAAAGCCGTCAACGGATGCGACTCCTTAGACTGCCTGAGCTTGACCTTCCACACCGCTACCTTGACCTTGGACACCACCCTCTGCTCGGGCAAAACCCTCCTGTGGAACGGACGCCTCTACGACGCGCCCGGACTGTACCAGGACACCGCCCTGATCAACGGTTGCCTCACCGTACTGCGCCTGCGCCTCGCCACCCTGCCGCCCGACACCGTCAGCCTGCAGGCCACCCTCTGCACAGGCGAAACATATTCCATTGGCGGACAAACCTTTAGCACACCCGGA
>JANWVR010000004.1 GCA_025056735.1 Saprospiraceae bacterium | reverse complement strand
ATGTGGGTGTAGATTTGGGTGGTTTCGGGGCTGGCGTGTCCGAGGAGTTCCTGGATGTACCGTAGGTCGGCGCCTTGTTCGAGGAGGCGGGTAGCGAAGGAGTGGCGCAGGGTATGGACGGTGGCTTTTGGGTGGATGCCTGCGGCGCGTTTGGCGTCGGAGAAGAGTTGCTGGATGCTTCGGACGCTGTAGGGGCCTCCGTTTTGGCCTTCGAAGAGGTATTCCACCGGTTGGTAGAGTTGGATGTACTCCTGGAGGATGTTCCAGAGGCGAGGGGAGAGGAGGGTGCATCGGTCTTTAGCGCCTTTGGCATCTCGGACGAAGAGTCGGTTTTGTTGGGGTTGCAGGTCGGCCAGTTGGACGTTGGCGGCTTCGCTGACGCGCAGGCCGGCGGCGTAGATGAGCATGAGGATGCAGCGGTGTTTAAGGTTTTCGACGGCGGCGAAGAGGGCGGCCACTTCGTCGGGTTGCAGGACTTGGGGGAGTTTTTTGGGCGTTTTGGGCAGTTGCAGGGCTTCGGCCTTGTAGGGTTGTTTGACGACGGCGGCGTAGAAGATTTTGAGGGCGCAGACGAGTTGGGTCTGGTAGGCCGGGCTGATGCGGCGTTTTTGGATGCAGTGGGCGATGTAATGTTTGATTTGCTCTACGGAGAGTTGGCTGGGTTTGAGGTGGTTGTAGTAGAGTAGGAACTGGCGGAAGGCGTTTTTGTAGGCTTTGACGGTGCGCCAGCGGTAACGGCGCAGGAGGAGTTCTTGTTCGAGGGCGGTCAGGGCGTTTTCATATTGAGGGATGGGCAGCGATTTCGAGCCGGCTTTTTTACACCTACTAAAGGATGTTGGTTCGCCGTTGGGCAGGGTTTGGGGCAGGTCTTGTCGGGGTGGGAAGGTCCAGCTCAGGAGATGTGGGGGGAAGTACCGTTGCAAGAATCGGAGGGAGAGTTGTGTGTAGGGGAGTTCCCAGGTTTTGTCGGTGGGGTTCCAGCGTCGGCCGTGTATGTTCTTGACGTTGCGGAGGTATTGCGCGGCGAGTTCCTTGGGCAGATGGAGCGCGATGTAGTAGGGATTATTTTCGATAAGGGTCAGGGTGATGCGCGGCGGCGGGGGCGAGGGGTGGCTTTGGATAGCGATGGCCTGGCTCTGAAGGAGGGCCAGGACGCGGCGCCAAACGGCGGGCTGGTAGGGCATGTGCCAGCATTGATCTTCAGCGTGCCAGCAGAGTTCGGGCATTTGGGCCAATTGCTGCTCCAAGCCGGGTAGATACACGTCGGTCTTAAGCGCGATGCGCCGTTCGCTCTGCCCATCCAGGGGAAATACATGCGCTATCATGGGAGGGGACTTTTCTGGTGAAATAACGGCGGCAAATCTAATTTTTTTTGGCAGAAAAATACTGACGCGCGATAAGATAGTCGTTACTTAACCGTTCGTAACGGTTATCAACGTTTCGGGCCAACGTTTCAGGTCGTTTTAAGCGTCTGAGACGGATGAAAAGGGGCGGTTGACGCGCCGAAGTGTACAGGCTCAGGCGCTCTGCTCTTGGAGAGCGCCTGTTGAGGCCAGAAGATGTCAGGTGTCGAGAGGCGTTTGGGATGGGAATTGTATCCACTTTGCCAATGAATGAACATAACTTTACCCAAAATGGATGATGTTGCGAAAATACGATGCGTACAATGTGGAAAAGGGATCTCAGGGCGCAGCGATAAGCGTTTTTGCTCGCAAGATTGCAAGAATGCGTGGCACGCAGAGCGCAGGCAGGAACTGCGGGCCGTGATGGCAGAAACGGATGCTGCGCTGCACCGAAACTGGGCGATTCTAATCCGGTTGCTGGATGGGCGCTATCGGAGGCAAGTCCAGCGGTCGGCGCTGGAGGTTGCGGGCTTTCAGTGGAAATATCTGACGGAATTTTTCATAAGCGAGCAGGGGCGTACTTTTTACCTTGTGTACGATTGCGCCTGGACGGAGTTGCCGGAGGGGAGCGTACTGATTGTGCGCAAGGGCTGGCGAGAAGAAGCCTCGTCGTAGGTGTTGCGAATGTTTTCCCGGCTTTGCTCGTGCTGGCCTGCCTTGGCCGCAAGTATGTTTTTTTTTTACAAAACGTCCAGCGTTGCGGTGAGCCCATCGGGATGGATGGCTCTATGGGTCAAAACACTGTCCTGCGCTATCTTTGCCAGGTCGTTTTCTTTCGCTTATGAAACTTCCTGAACTTCACACTGACGAGCTTCACCGGCGCCTGTATGCCACGGATGCCTCCATCTTTCGCGAGTTACCGGCGGGCGTGGCGTATCCACGCGGGGCAGAGGACATTCAAGCGCTGGTGGAATACGCTCGCGAGCGGGGGCTGTCGCTCATTCCGCGCACGGCGGGTACATCGCTGGCCGGCCAATGTGTCGGAAGCGGTATTGTGGTGGATGTATCGCGCTACATGACGCGCATTTTAGAAATCCACCCAGAAGAGCGTTGGGTGCGCGTGGAGCCTGGCGTCATTCGCGACGAGCTCAATGCGGCCCTCAAGCCTTACGGCCTGTTCTTTGCGCCCAATACTTCCACAGCCAATCGCTGCATGATTGGCGGTATGGTGGGCAACAACTCCTGCGGCACCACCTCTCTGGTTTACGGCAGCACGCGCGATCATCTGTTGGCGCTGCACACGGTGCTCAGCGACGGCTCCGAGGCGTACTTCCATGCCCTGACACCGCAACAATTTGCGGACAAATGTCTGTCCGACCGCTTAGAAGGCCGTCTCTATCGCCACATCCGCGATGCGCTATCGCGCCCGGAGGTGCAGGCCGAAATTCGGGCACAGTACCCCCGGCCTGAGATTCATCGGCGCAATACTGGGTATGCGGTGGACCTGCTGCTGCGCTCGAACATTTTCACTCCCGGCGGGCCAGATTTCAATTTTTGCCAGATGCTGGCCGGCTCGGAAGGTACGCTGGCCATTAGCACTGAAATCACGCTCAACGTTGTGCCGCTGCCCGAGCCATGCGATATGGTACTGTGCGCTCATTTCGCCGATATGCAGGAATGTCTGCGCGCAGTGGTGTTGGCCGTGCAACACCGCCCTACGGCGTGCGAGCTGATGGACCACCTCATCCTGGGCTGTGCCCGCGCCAACCGCGAGCAGGCGCGCAACAGCTTTTTCATCGAGGGCGAGCCGGCGGCTGTGCTCATGATCGAATTCCGCGGCTCAACGCCCGACGAAGCCCAGCACAAAGCCCAGGCCCTCATTGCCGACTTGCGCGCGCAGGGCTTCGGGTATGCCTATCCCATCGTACCCGCTCCGCAGTCGAAGCGCGTGTGGGAATTGCGCAACGCCGGGCTGGGCGTGCTGTCCAACATGCCTGGCGCAGCCAAAGGCATCCCGTGTATCGAGGACACGGCTGTGGCCGTTACCGACCTGCCCGCCTACATCGCTGAATTTGAGGAACTCATGGCCCGTTTTGGCCAAAAGTCGGTCTACTACGCACACGCCGGCGACGGCGAATTGCACCTGCGGCCCATTCTGAACCTGAAAAAAACAGAAGACCGCCAGCGCCTGCGCGAAATCGGCGAGGCCATGGCTCATTTGGTCAAAAAATACGGCGGCTCGCTCAGCGGCGAACACGGCGACGGGCGGGTGCGGGCCGAGTTCATCCCTATCGTGCTGGGCCAAAAGAACTACGAACTGCTGCGCGACATCAAGCGCACGTGGGACCCCGACGGCCTCTTCAACCCGGGCAAAATCGTGGACGCCCCACCCATGAACACCTCGCTGCGCTACGAAGCAGACCAGCCAGACCGCCCCTTCGATACTGTGCTCGAATTCCCCGACGGCATCCTACGCGCCGCCGAAAAATGCAACGGATCGGGCGACTGCCGCCGCTTAGACTTCGCCGGCGGAACCATGTGCCCCAGCTACCGCGCCACGCGCGACGAAAAAGACAGCACCCGCGCCCGCGCCAACGCCCTGCGCGAGTTCCTCACCCGCAGCCCACGGCCCAACCCGTTCAGCCATGAAGAACTCTATGAGGTCATGGACCTGTGCCTGTCGTGCAAAGCCTGTGCCTCCGAATGCCCTTCCAACGTGGATATGGCGGCCATGAAGGCCGAATTCCTACACCAGTACTACAAAACACACGGCATCCCCTGGCGCGCCCGTGCCTTCGCACACATCGCCGACCTTTACCGGGTAGGATCAGTGGCCCCCGGCCTTGCCAATTTCCTGTTGAGAAGTTCCTTAACGGCGCCAATCTTGAAGCGGCTGCTCGGAATCGCCCCTGAGCGCACTATGCCCGCCATGGGGCGAGCCACCCTGCTTCAATGGTACAGCCACCTCGGGCGATCGCAATCCAGCGGGCCTGAAAAGGGCCTTGTGTACCTCTTCTGCGACGAATTCACCAACTACACCGACGTCGAAGTCGGTATCGCTACCATCCAGCTGCTCCGTGGGCTGGGCTATCGGGTCGAACTCGTCGAACACCCTGAAAGCGGACGAGCAGCCATCTCTAAAGGACTACTCTTGCGCGCCCGAGACCTCGCCGTCCGGCAGGTCAGCCTCTTTGAAAACCTCATCTGCGAACAGACGCCGCTCATCGGCATCGAACCCTCGGCCCTCCTGACCTTCCGCGACGAATACCCGCGCTTGGTGCCGCCTCACCTGCGCCCGGCAGCCCAGCGCCTGAGCGACAATGCTTTCCTGCTCGAAGAATTCCTCTACCGGGAAGCGCAAAAGGGCAACATTGGCCCCGACGACTTCACCGACGAGCCACGCCAGGTATGGCTGCACGGACATTGCCACCAAAAGGCCTTAGCCAGCATAGAACCCACAGCCTGGATGCTGGGCTTGCCTCGAGGGTATGCCGTTTCTGTAATTCCCTCGGGCTGCTGCGGCATGGCCGGCTCGTTTGGCTACGAACGCGAACACTACGAAGTGAGCATGCGCATCGGCGAACTGGTGCTCCTGCCGGCCGTGCGCGCCCTGCCGCCCGACGCCATCCTCGCAGTGCCCGGCACCAGCTGCCGACACCAGATTCTCGACGGAACCGGACGCATTGCTCTGCATCCGGCCCAAGTGCTGGCCGAAGCATTAGTTTCAAAAAAAATCCAGTAACTCCGACACCTTCGCTGCTGACCTCGCCCTACGCTCGCCGTTGGTCGGGTGCTCGGAGGCCTAAATACGCAAATTTATGCCCTTTCCTTGCGCCAACGAGATAAAATGCCGCGAGTGGAAAATGGAAAGTGGAAAGTGAGAAATGAAAAGTGAGAAATGGAAAGTGAGAAGTGAGAAGTGAAAAGTGAAAAGTGAGAAATGAAAAGTTGACCTTATGGGAGCGGGGCAAAGCGCTGTTTCCCTCAGGGAGTATCCCCTCTGTCGTAGTGGGCACATCAAACATCCTGTAACCACCCGATTCATCGGGTGGAACGAGCAGAACGCCCCCTGTACCGCATCTAACATCCTGACAAACATCACATCACATAAGTGAAAAATGAAAAATGAAAAATGAAGAGTGAAAAATGAAAAGTTGATCTTACGGGAGCAAGGCAAAATGCTGTTTCCCTCAGAGAGTATTCCCTCTGTTGTGGCAGGCACATCAAACATCCTGTAACCGCCTGATTCATCGGGTGGAACGAGCAAACATTACATAAGTGAAAAATGAAAAATGAAGAGTGAAAAGTGAAAAGTTGACTTTGCGGGAGCAAGGCAAAATGTTGTTTCCCTCAGAGAATATTCCCTCTGTTGTGGCAGGCACATCAAACATCTTGTAACCGCCCGACTCATCGGGTGGAACAAGCTACTGAGCAGGTTGAACGGTGAAGAGTCCTTTATCCAGGCCGTGCGTAACATCTACTGCGAAATACCGCCAGGTCTATTCAATTTGTCTGTGTCTGTTCGTCCACCCGTACACTGGACTCTGCCTTTGAGCGACATATAAACAGAAGCGTTTGATAGACAGCCACTTCAGCAAAAGCGCGTGTTCCTTTTTCTGATTTCCGAATGTTTCTGAATGGTCAGAAAACTTCTATGAAATTTTTTGTGTGAAAAAATAGGCGATCTCTCAAAAATTTTAACCTCGGAAGAAGGGAAGTTCTCTATTGTTTTTCTATGAATGTTGACAGTTTTCAATGAAAAAAAATAGAAAATGCACAGGGCCTTCGGAAGGGGAACCATCCTTCTTTTGCTCAATTGTCGGCTATGTGGGCAAGTGCCTACCGGCGCTGAAACGACGCATGCCCTAATGGCTGCAGCGTTTGCGCATCGAGCACCTGCAGAAAATAAGTGCCTGTGGGCAAATGGCCCACGGGCAGCGCCTCTCCGCTATACAAAAGTTGGTTATCTACGAGCTGGCCAGCGGCGTCCACCAACCACACGCGCAACAGGCCCTCGTAAGCCACACTGAGGCGTATGGTCTCCTGGGCTGGATTGGGTATCACCGCTACGGGCAGCAGCGAGGTCGGCTCCGAAATGCTGACGGAACCTTCAAACGATAGCGCATCTACCCACATGGAGCTGTTAAGCGCTGGGGCAACAGGATCTTTGCTCGATGAAATCACGATCAGCGCCGTATCCGGTTTGGCGTTCGAGCGATATGTCAAAGGTATCGAAAACGGCGAATAGGATGCCGCGGCGCCGCCTCGCCAGAAGAAAGTGGCCACCGTGTCGCGTGCCCCGCCTGCCAGCGTTCGCGTCAAAAGCCCAAAAACCGTGCAACTGTCGCCCACACCGGGCGTATACTTGTAATAACCCGTCAGGCGCGCCGGTTGCTGGTCGTAGGCGAAGCCACCACTTACGCTCTGGGTAGCCACATCCAATTTACCCGTAAACAATAGCCCTGGCACGCGTGCAATAACCAGATCGCGCGTAAAAAGACGCGCCGCAAAATTGCCTGAGTATTTGTCCGTGCTCTTCTCACACGTAACTGCTGCTCCGTTCGTCGCTTGAGCCAACACCCCCCAATTCGCAGGGTACTCGTAACCCGAAGCCGGTTGCCAGACCTCAAAACCCGCATTTGGAATCTGCGCCAGCATTACAGCATTGACGCTTGCGAAAAGCGTAATGTAGAAAAGTTTTTTCATAAATCAAAAATTAAAACATGTTTGATAAAGAAATTTCATAAAATGTCTAAAAAAACTTCTGAAAAAATAAACACTTGCATCTTCGGCTTGAGGTGTCGAGCATACCATTGCTGCCTCTTTTGTATTGAAACGATTGCCCCTGCAATATTGAAGAAAAGAGCGGACGTGTGCAAATATGAGCGCGATTTTTTGCCTAATTCTGACGGATGCTGCGCACGGGTTAGATGAGGTATCTTATTGGCATCCAGCATGCTGGCTCAGGGTTTTTTCTAACAGACGCTTCATTCTTCCGACAAATCTTTCCTCCCGACATCAGACGTTTCTCTGTGATGGGATGTTTGCCAGGATGCTCGATGCAAAGAAGGAATGGTCTTGTCCTCCTTTAGCCGGGTTATGGGATGCTCGATGTGCCTGCCTCCATCGAACGACAAGCCTGCAGGAGAGCGGCATTCCGCCTCGCTTGCGCAAGGTCTGTTTTTAAGGGCAAAGTATAAAACTTTGGAAGTTTTCAATAAAAAAACAGAGAAAACACAGGGCTTCCCGAAAAAGAGCCTTTCTTTTCGGGGGTAACGTTGGTTCTGTGAAAAGTCTTGCAGAAGGCAGTTGTTTTTGGGGTAGATCACCTTTTCAATTGCGGGCAAGGTGGGTTATTGCTTTACTTGCGTCCAAAATCTGCCGGGTTTTCGCCCCATTTCTCGGTGTCCCAGTCTAAGATGGGATTGGTGGTTGGGTGCGTTTGCAGCCAGTGTTCGGCGCGTTGGATGAGGTCGAAGATTTTTTCGTTTTCGGGTGTTGGCTCCAGTTTGGTGCGGCATTTTTTTTCGCGCACCCATTTTTGGGCATTTCGGGAGTCGGAGTAGATAGGCGTGCTGGTGAGCCCGCGTTGGTGTAGCCAGGCTAAGGCATGTACAAGCGCCAGGAACTCGCCAATGTTATTGGTTCCGCCGGGCCAGGGGCCGCTGCGGAAGAGTTCTTCGCCCGTGTCTGTGCGCACGCCGCGGTATTCCATCAGGCCAGGGTTGCCGCTACAGGCAGCGTCCACGGCGAGGCTGTCGAGCCGGACGCCCAGGCGCTGGAGTTCGGCAGGCGATTTGGGCCCTGCAGCGCGGGGGGGCTTCTTAATACAGCTCCAGTAGCTACCTCGATAAGCGGCTTCCGCCTCCTCGCGCGAGGCAAAGCGCTTGTATTTGGCGCCGGGATAGTTGTGGGTCTGTTGGCGGACCTCCTCCCAGGAGGTATAAATGCCCGGGGTTACGCCTTCCCAGACGACGTAAAAAGCACGCGCTTTGGCCATAAGACTTTTAGATACCAAGCAAATTGAAGCTGTAGTAAAGCGAAATCCCCTGCATCGAGATGCGACCGTTACAGAAGGCGCGGTCGCGGCAATGGCGGCTGTAAAGGGCATCTAAGTCAGACATGCCTAAATTGGCTCTTAGGCCAAGGGTGCTGCCGACGTCTTTTTTGCCGGGTTTGAAGCGATACTGCAGGCCAACGAGGAGACCCCAATCCTTGCGTTTGAAATCATCATTAGCGTCAAAGAGGCGGTTTCCGCCAGCAGGTTTCTCTTCGCCCGAGGCGCCATTGAAGAGCAGATAGCCATAATATGGCCCCGCCATGACAGACAGGTTGCCTTCGCGTCGCAGACTGACTTCGGGTACAGCAGCCAGGACAGCCCACACCTGGTTGTAACGCACATCGCGCACGTAGTTGATAATGCCGGTATCGGTGAATGCCGTGAACGACGCTTTGGAGCGCGCCGATTTACCGACCAGTCCCAGTTCAAAGTTGACAATCAAGAAGCTACCGGCGCCCTTCAATCGGAATTGGGTGCCCAGCTCCCAGCTCAGTGCCGGGCCGGCCTGCGGGTTTTGGGCCACAAATTCAGGGTCATCTGACGAAGGGAAGTTGCCCGTGGCGCGGATGGTGAACACATTTAGCCCGCCTCGCAAGCGAAACTCGGTGCTGGGAGGGGTGAATTCGCGTTCATAGACAAAGTCTTCGGTGATGGTTCGGTTGCCGCGTTTGCCTTCCAAATACACTTGTAACTCACGGCGGCCCAGCATTCGGTAACGGATTTTTTGCGGATTGTCCTGATAGAGGTTCTCGAACCAGTAGCCTTCGCGGTCGGCCAATACCAGTTCGTAAGGCACGGGGCGGTTGTTGTTCAGACCGCGTTGAGTCAGATAGTACATGATTGTATCGGCGCGGCGCTCGATGCGCATGCTCTTGAGCAGCACCGTATCGCCGTCTTCAGCCTTGATGCGCACCTCGCGCCCCACAAGCGTGCTGTCGTTTTCCAGACTCCAGATTTCTAAGCGATCGCCGCGATCTTGGGCCATAAACCACACGCCGTCTAACACGCGCAACTCGCGAAAAATCTGAGGCGCTTCTTCAATTTGAGCCGATAAAACCCAGGGAAACAGGGCGCAGCAGGCGGAGCACATCCACGTTCGAGTCAACATGATCGTCATACTTTGCCCGCAAAGATACACGCTGCGTCGCGTGCGGCATTTCTTGCGCAAGAGCATCAGGCATCAAAAGTAGCCCAACGCTTCAAACAAGGCATCTACCTCCTCAAAGGACTTAAAGCCAGGACGCTCTTCAGCGCTGCCGCTGATGGCAAACCCTGTCGGCTGTACAGCCTCTAAAAGGGCAGCCATAGCGTTGGCGGGCAAAGGGGCGTCTATCAGGACCGGTGTCTGGGCGCACAGTTGTCGCCACGTGCTGGCCACAATGGCGTCTTGCAAAACCGCTTTGGCCCCTTCCCGGGTCAGCGCTACCAACAAGTACGCTGCATGCGGCTGTGCTTGCTCCCAGGCAGCAGCTGCCGCTTCAGGCCGCGCAACATCGGCTAAGCGCAACAACACCTCCAGACCCACCAGATCGGGCAACAACTCCAAACGGCTGACCTCTACGGCATCTAAGCCAAAAAAGGCCGCCGCCTCGCGCACTACCTCCGCCGGAGATCGCTCAAACTCACCCACAATTTTGGGCCCCTCTACCCACGCGCGAATGGCTTGCAGGTCGCCCGGCTCAATAAAACGAGGATGGCCCTCTTCTAAACAAAACCCTAAATAACTGACCTGGCGAGCAGCAAAATAGCGGGCATCGGTCAGGTTCGCAATACTCGAAGCCTTTACGCGCATGCAGACGATGGTTTTTGAGGGCCAAAAGTAGAAGTAACCCGCATTCCCGTGCTCTTTGTGCAGCCCGTATGCCGGGAAAATACCAGACCTTTGAGCCGTTCTAAACAAAAATTTGAACGAAAAATTCTGAGAGGTGTCCTTATAAAGGCTGGATTTTCATTGTTTTTTCATCAAAAAAAGACCCTCGTGAGGCGTTATTATCTTTGGCTTTTACTCCTTGTTACCGCCATACTCATCGGTTGGAAGTTGTACGACAATCAGAAGCGACGCCACGAAGAGGCCAAACTTTCCCAGTCAGTGCGTTCTTTTGTGCCGGTGCACGTGGCCGTCGCAGAGTCGGAGTGGCTCACCCCGCAGCTGGAGGCGGGCGGCATTCTCATGCCCTCGCGTGAGATCGTTGTCATTTCCGAAACTATGGGCCGCGTGGTGGAGGTGTACAAGCGCCGGGGCGATCGCGTTGCCGAAAAAGAGGTGATCGCTAAAGTGGACGATGAGTTGCTTCGCGTCAAGTTTGAAGCCGTTGAGGCCAATCTCGCCAAGTTGCGCAGAGACCGCGAGCGGCTGAGCAATCTGATTGAGGGGGAAGCAGCGCCGCGCAGCAAGATAGAAGACCTGGATTTGGCTCTAAAAGCAGCTGAAGCGGAGCGAAAAGTTCTTCAGAAGCAGCTCGACAACACTTACCTGCGGGCGCCGATGAGCGGCACGCTGACCTTTTGCGCCTTAGAGCGCGGTGGTGTAGTGGGTACGGGCACACCGGTGGCTCACATTACCAACTTAGACCGGCTGCTGCTGATGGTCAAGGTTTCTGAACGCGATGTACTTCAGGTGAGCAGAGGCCAAGCCGTAGAGGTCAGAGCAGATGTGCGCCCCGATATGCCGCTGAGCGGGCGCGTCGTCAACGTGTCGCCCAAAGCCGACAGCGCCTTCACCTATCTGGTGGAAATTGAGGTTCCCAACCCTCCGCAGGCGCCTCTGCTGGGCGGTATGCACGCCAAAGCGCGCTTCCTGTTCGACCAGAAGCGACAGGCAATCCTCATTCCGCGGCGCGCCATTAGCGGCAGCCTCCAGGACGCGCGGGTATTCGTGGCCACCTCCGATACGACGGTAGAAGCGCGCACCATCCAGCTGGGTCAAATCTTGGGCGAGCGCGTCGAAGTGCGCTCTGGCCTCGTTGCCGGCGAGCGCGTCGTTGTGGCTGGACAAACCTACCTGCACGAAGGCGTGCGCGTGCGGATAAACAACTGAAAGAAAGGGCGTCCCCTACCTCCCCTCTTAGCAACGCAAAACACGCCATGCACCGATTGTCCTCAGCTGCTGGAGCCCTTCGCTTCGGGTACCAAACTACTTCTTCTGTGTTTTTTATGTGTTTTAGCCAATACAAAGGAGGCGTGTTCTCGGGCTAAAAAATCGCCCGGGTTCCTTAAAAAGTCATGAAGGAAAAACGGGGGAAAAGTCAAGGATATCCGCCTGCGACTTCAGGCGTGGGCCTAGCATCATACGCTGAGCTGGAAGGCGCTTTTGAACGAGAAAGATGGAGCGTTTGATGGACAGCCACTGAAGCAAAGGCGCGCCCTCCTTTTTCTGAGTGTTTCTACAGGTCAAAAAAACTTCCATGAAATTTTCACCTGAAAAATGAGTATCAATCGTTCAAATTCGGTGGTAAAAAGCCTTTCATAACCGCGAGGCTGCCCGTTTTTGTTCCGCCGCAGCGGTAGGGCGCTAGAGCTTTCGGTCTAAAAATTTGGACGAAGGGCAAAACTTTAAAATGCACTACCTTTGCCTGCGGTGTTGGGGATGCCCGGCGCCTTTATCGTATCTGGAGAGTCTTGTTAATCACGGATGAAAGTTTCGCTGAATTGGCTTCGAGAATTTCTCGACATAGATAAAAAGCCTGGAGAAATTGCCGACATACTCACCTCGCTGGGACTGGAAGTAGAAGGATGGGAACACGTAAGACCTTCGCCGGTAGATTTGGAGCGTGTTGTTACGGCTAAGGTTGTCGAGTGCGTCCGCATTCCGGAGAGCGACCACCTTTCAGCGACGCGCGTGGATGTGGGCGATGGGCAGCTGCGCTCCGTCGTTTGCGGTGCGCCCAACGTGGCGGCGGGCCAGCGCGTGCTGGTAGCGCTGCCTGGCGCGCGCGTGCTGGGCAAGGATGGCCAGCCTTTCGAGATTGCCGAGCGCAAAGTGCGCGGGGTGCTCTCGCAGGGGATGATTTGCGCCGAAGACGAGCTAGGCATCGGCACCGACCACTCCGGCATCCTGGTGCTACCCGACGATACGCCGTTAGGACTGACAGCAGCGGAGTATCTAAGTCTGAACGGCGATGTGATTTTTGAAATTGGCCTGACGCCCAACCGAGCCGACGCTACCAACCACCTCGGCGTAGCCAGCGACCTGCTGGCCTGGATACGCTATCGCGAAAACCCCCAGGCCCAACTCCGCGTACCCTCAAAAACGCTGATCTGGCCCGACGGGCTTAGCCCCTACCCCGTAACGGTAGAGGCGCCCGAAGCTTGCCAGCGCTACATGGCCCTCCTTCTCCGCGGCGTGCGCGTGCAGGAAAGCCCGGAATGGCTCCAGCAGCGCCTCAGTGCCCTGGGCCAGCGCCCTATCAACAACGTGGTGGACATTACCAACTACATCCGCCTCGAGCAGGGGCACCCCCTCCACGCCTTCGACGCTGCGCGCATCGGCGGCCAAGCCATCCGCGTCAGGACGCTGCCGGAAGGCACGCGCTTTACTACCTTAGACGGCGAAGAGCGTTGCCTGTCCGCCGAAGACCTGATGATCTGCGATGCCCACGGTCAGCCTTTGTGCATCGCTGGCGTGTTTGGCGGCGCCGAAAGCGGCGTTACCGAGCACACTACCGACGTCCTGCTCGAATGCGCTCGATTCCATCCCGCCTGGATACGCCGCACTATGTTGCGCCACAGCCTGCGCACCGACGCCGCCTGGGCGTTCGAGAAAGGCGTAGACCCTAACGGATGTCCGCACGCTTTGCACCGCGCCGCTGCCCTCATCCTCGAACTGGCCGGCGGGCAAATCGCCTCCGCCCTCACCGACGTCTATCCCAACCCGATCCAACCGGCGCGCGTGCCCACGACCTATGAGTACGTGCGCTCCCTGAGCGGCGCCGACCTGTCGGCAGAAGTTGTCGAGCGCATCCTCTCGGCGCTGGGTATCGGCATGGAAGACCGCACTGCCGAGGGCTTCACAGCCGTCGTGCCCACTAACAAGCCCGACGTAACGCGCCCGGCCGACGTGGTGGAGGAAATCCTGCGTGTTTACGGCTTAGACGAAATCCCCATGCCTGCTCGCATGCGCACCAGCATGGAGATAGCCCAGCACCCTACGCGCGAACACGTGCGCCGCTGCGCCGCCGACTTTCTGGCTGCCAATGGCTTTCTGGAGTGCATGAGCCTGTCGCTGACCAACTCGGCCTATCACGTTGGCCCACAGGCACTGCTACCCGTGCCCGCAGAGCAGCTCGTCTTCGTGCACAACACGGCCAACCAGGGCCTCGACTGCATGCGCCCCACGCTGCTGTTGAGCGCCTTAGAAAATGCCCAGCGCAACCAAAACCACCAAAACCACGACCTGCGCCTGTTCGAATTCGGCAAAGTTTATCGCGCGCCGCTGAACGAGGGCGCCGAAAACGAACGCATCAGCCTGCTTCTCTGCGGCGCTCACAGCCCTGAAAGCTGGCAGCCCGCCCCCAAAAAGCAGGCCGACTTCTACACCCTGAAAGCCTACGTAGACAACCTGCTCGAACGCCTCGGCGTGCGCGGCTTTCAGGAAACTTCCCTCTATCACGAGGCGCCTTTCCGATACGCCTTGCGCTATCATCGAGGCCCGCAAACGCTCGTAACCTTCGGCGAAGTAGCGCCAACCTTGCTGCGCGCTATGGATGTCCGCGGCCCCGTCTTTTACGCCGACTTGGACTTCGATGCCGTGTACAAAGTAGCCGCCGCCCAAAGGGTACAGTTCAACAGCGCCAGCAAATTCCCCGCAGTGCGGCGCGACCTGGCGCTCGTGCTCGACCAAAACGTAACCTTCGCTCAAGTTCGGCAGTTAGCCTT
The DNA here is from genome assembly GCA_025056735.1 of Saprospiraceae bacterium. GTDB lineage: Bacteria > Bacteroidota > Bacteroidia > Chitinophagales > Saprospiraceae > M3007. The sequence continues at coordinate 3,818 of JANWVR010000004.1, read as the reverse complement.
TAAAATCGAAAAAAATCTGCTCCGCGAGGTCAACCTCTTCGACGTCTTTGAAGACGCTCAAAAGATCGGCCCAAACAAAAAATCTTACGCCGTCAGTTTTTTGTTTGAGTGCACCGACCGAACCCTCCAGGGCAGAGAAATTGACGCCATCATGCAGCAACTGCAGCAGGCATTCGAGCAAAAGCTCCAGGCTTCTATCCGAAAATAGCTCCAAAAACCAGCCAAAACCCACTATTCGTTCACTTAATTTAATTTGCATCGCAATGGAAATCGTAATAGGAATTGTCATCGGCCTCCTCGTGGGAGGAGGTGTGGCGTATTTTCTGGTCAGTCAGTCCTTCAAGCGCGCCAATCAGAAAGCTATAGAGGAGGGCAATCGCCAGGCCGACCTTATCATTCAGGAAGCACGCCTATCGGCCAAACGTATCACCGATGAGGCAGCCGTGAAGGCGGATAAGATGATCAGCCGGGCTGAGTCAGAGAACGAGCGCATCAAACAACAGAAGATCCAGGAGGCTAAAGAGCGCTACGCGCAAATGCGCGCCCAGTTTGAGGCCGAAAAGGCCCAGCATCAGGTGAAGCTGAAAGAAATGGAAGTGGAGGTAGTGAGCAAGCAAAAAGACCTACAGATGCAGCAGGAACAGTTTCAAGCGCAGGTCAGAGAGGTCAATGCGCGCAAAGCAGAATTGGAAAACCGCGAAGCGGAATTGAATTTGCTGCGCGATAACTTAGAAAAACAGCTCAAAATCGTTCAGAAAAAGCGAGAAGAGCTCGACGCTGCCAATGAGGAGCGCATCAAGATGCTGGAAAAAATTGCCCAGTTGAGCCAGCAGGAGGCCAAAGAGCAGCTGCTTGAGGCCGTTCGCGCCAAAAGCGAGAGCGAAGCGCGTGCAATCATTCAGGAGGTCATTACCGAAGCCCGCAATACAGCCAATAAAGAGGCCAAAAAGATTGTCATTCAGACCATTCAGCGCACAGCTGCTGAATTCACCATTGAAAACACGGTATCGGTGTTCAACTTAGAGAACGACGACATGAAGGGCCAAATCATTGGTCGCGAGGGGCGCAACATTCGCGCACTGGAGGCTGCGACGGGCGTTGAAATCATTGTGGACGATACGCCCGAAGCTATCGTGCTTTCCTCATTCGATCCGGTGCGCCGCGAAGTGGCCCGCTTAGCGCTCCAGCGCTTAGTGGCGGATGGCCGCATCCACCCGCAGCGCATCGAAGAGGTCGTGGCCAAAGTGTCGCGCCAGATCGAGGAACAAATCGTCGAAATTGGCGAGCGCACTGTCATGGAACTGGGTATCCATGGCCTCAACCCCGCTTTAGTGCGCATGGTAGGCCGCATGCGCTTCCGCTCCTCTTATGGCCAAAATCTACTCAAACATTCCATCGAAACGGCCAACCTATGCGCCATCATGGCCGCCGAACTGGGCCTCAATCCTAAACAGGTCAAAATGGCCAAACGCGCCGGCCTGCTGCACGACATCGGAAAAGTGGCCGAGGAAGAAACCGAACTGTCGCATGCCATCCTGGGCATGAAAATGTGCGAGCAATACGGAGAACACCCCGTCATTATCAATGCCGTCGGCGCACACCACGACGAAATCGAAATGGACAACATCATTTCGCCCATCGTTCAGGCCTGCGACGCTATCTCCGGCGCCCGACCCGGCGCCCGCCGCGAAATCTTAGAAAACTACCTCAAGCGCATCGGCGAATTGGAAGAATTGGCTATGAGCTACGAGGGCGTCGCCAAAGCCTTCGCCATGCAGGCCGGCCGCGAACTGCGCGTCATCGTCGAGGCCGACAAAGTAACCGACCAATACGCCGACGACCTCTCTTTCCTCATCTCAAAGCGCATCGAAGAGGAAATGCAGTACCCGGGACAAATCCGCGTAACTGTCATCCGCGAAAAGCGCTCTGTGGCGTATGCCCGATAAGGCCACGCCTCAGCCCCTTGCGCGATGGCTCTTCCCCTATCAGGGAGGAGCCATCGCACAATAAACAACAAACCTCACGCAAGTTATCTCCGCACTACAGCAATGCCCTTTTCATAACAAGCCACCCGAGAGGGGAGGGTGCGCTTTTGTCTATTTCTAACCGTTGAGAACGCAGAGGGCCGCAAAGAGAAACTCTGTGCTTATCTGCAGTTTTCAATAAAAAATTCAGAAAGTAAAAAGGACTTCCTGAAAGGCAACTTTCTAATCCGTGCGTAATATCGGTTCCTTGCTTGAAGGAAGTGGGCCCTTCCGTCCTCTTAAAGCCGAGTTGTTTGTAGCTTCTGCCGCGTCATGGCTGCGGCCATCAGTTCCGGGAACTGCTGCGGCGTGCAGGCAAATACAGGAGTATCGAGAGCGGCTAAAGCGGCGGCGTTATTGCGGTCGTAGGCCGGTGCACCCTCGTCGTTGAGGGCCAGCAGAGCGATGAGCGTAACGCCGGCAGCGCGCAGGGCTTGGGCTTTCTTGAGCATTTCGGCCGAGGAGCCCCCTTCATAGAGGTCGCTGATGAGGACGAGAATGGTGTCCTGGGGTGTTTGCACCAGCGTCTGTGCGTAACCCAAAGCTTTGGCGATGTCGGTGCCGCCGCCCAATCGCGCGCCGAAGAGCACCTCGACGGGGTCGTGCAAGCGCTCCGAGAGGTCGGCCACTTCCGTGTCAAAGACGAACAGATGCGTCCGCAACGAACGCACTGACGCCAGCGCTGCGCCAAATACAGAGGCATAAACCAATGAGTCGGCCATCGAACCGCTCTGGTCTATGGCCAGGATGACGTGTCGCAACGCCTTCCCGCGCCGCACAAAGCCGTAGCGCCGCTGCGGGATAATGCTCTTCAGCTCGGGCTGATAGTGCCGCAGGTTGCGATAGATGGTTCGATGCCAGTCCATATCGCGTGGGCGCGGGTTGCGCGTGCGGCCCGCGCGGCGCGTTGCCTGCTCCACCGCCTCGCGCAAGGCGGGCGCCAGACGCCGCTCGAGCTCTTCGGCCACGCGGCGCACCACCTGGCGGGCAGTATCGCGGGTTTCTTCAGGAATGGCCTTTTGCAGCGAAAGTAGCGCAGCGGCTAAGTGCACGTCCGGCTCCACCGCCGCAAGCAGCTCCGGCTCCAGAAGCATTTGCTTCAAGCCCAACCGCTCCAACGCATCGCGCTGCAACAACTGCACTACCGGCGTCGAGAAATACTTCCGAATATCGCCCAACCACCGGTGCACGCGCGGCGACGAACGCCCCAGGCCGCCCTGGCGATCGGCGTCGTAAAGCGCCTCCAGTACGGCGTCCATGCCGGCGAAGCGGCCCTCGAGTGTCGCTTCGCCCTCGGGGTCAGCTGCCCGGCCCAGAATGAGGCGCCAGCGTTCGACAGGGCCAATTGAAGCGCTCACATTAGTAAAAATTAATTTGCCTGGACAATTGGTAAAGCAATATTCGCACTGCAATCCCTTAGACTACGTAGATGTAGTAGCGTTTGGTGTCTTTTTGCGGTTCCGCCATGGCTTTAATTAGTGGTGCTTACGGAATGAAAAGTTTCATCGCCCGCAGGCAACGCCATAAACGATCTGGAGGTTTATGGTCGTGCACTTTTTTATAGAGAGCCGGCAACGCATTGAATACAACAAAGCGCTTCTTTAGTGTCAGTAGCGCACCGTGTGCTCGTAGAGTAGTTCGTTTTGCAGCCCGCGCACTTCGAGGCCGACGACGGGGCGCTCGCCTTCCCACTGTATTCTGAGCAGGCCAAAGTTGCGCTTGACGATCATAGGGCCCACGCGCAGGCGATTGGGCTCGTCCTGGCTATTGCGCAGGTGGGTCAGGCCGCTGGAG
>JANWVR010000128.1 GCA_025056735.1 Saprospiraceae bacterium | reverse complement strand
ATAAGGTCTTTCGAGTGGGCGGAGGACTCAAATCTCCGGCAGGAAGATGAAACGAAAGGGATTAGGGCAGAGGTTTCTAAGTGTTGTCTCGCCGTACATGCTTCGAGTAGTCGGTGGCGGTGGGGAGGTGTCAACTTTTTTAGCAAAACGGAGGGTGACGCGGAGATTTCTTCTCGGCGTTTAAAATTTTTGATTTAAAAACTGCAGAGGGGCGCAGAGGTTTTTTCTCGGCAGTTCTCGGCGTCCTTTGCGGTTAAAATTTTAAAAAACCGCAGAGGGCCGTTCAGAAGATTAGAGCAACCGTCCTGCGCTTGCGTTTATTCTGTCTCAAATGCCTGCCTGTTGAACTTGAGGGTTTTGCAATTTTCAAGCACAATGCGTTGGAGCTGTTCGTCAGCACCATTAGGCAAATGGGCGTGGATTTCTAGCGTCACTCTTACCTCGGCGTTGGGCTGTGCATTCAAGTGAGCGAGGATTTCTTCGGCAATATGCCCTACTTGTGGGCCGGGGCGAATGTGGTCGAGCGACACCGTAGCGAAAAAGCGCTTAGGCCGTGCAGGAGGCGCTGGATGGACCGGAGCAGGAACGCCATAAGGTAGTTCAGATGTAACCGTTGCGGGGTTGCTTACTGTAGTCGCTGCGGGAGCAGTGGAGGGTCGCTGACGCAAGTATTGTTCGTAGGCGATGTCAGGCTTGACGAGCAATCCAGAGGAGTTCTCCGAAATGCTGGCAACAGCCTCTCCACAGCGCAGGCCGAGGTATTGTCCGCTTTGTTCGTCGTAGGCATCGGCGTAGGCGAAGGTCTCGCTTTGCCAGGTCAGGAGCTGAAGCCCTTTGCCGATGGCTTTCAGCAGCACCTCTGGGCTGGCCAGTCTGGACAGGTACACGTATTGGGCAAAGTCCTGGACGAGTTGTCGGACAGATACGTGGTTTCCGCGCCACAACGGGATGCGGTTAATCTCGCGCTGCAGGATGGTGGGGCCAAGCTCAGTGACCAAGCGCTCTTCGTTGCTTAGCTTCCGCGCGGCGCGAGCCACAAGCGTATCGCCGCTGCTAATTTTATAGTCCTGCCAGGTAATGGGGCTCGCCGGGTCTTCTTGGGTAGGCACGAGAAGCCACAGGTACACTTCGGGCAGGAGCCCTTTGACCTGGCTATCGGCCGACTTAAGTTGGGAATCGGCCTGCCGCCTCTGGTTGGGCGCTAAGTTGAGTTTCTCGCTCTCCTCTACGATAGAGCGCCAGGCCAGATAACGCCGCAGAGCGTCGTCTAAGTCGGGATACCGCGCCTCGTCGGCCGCCAGAAAGACTAACGTATTTCGGTACAGACGCGGCGTATTGCCGCGAAACTCGAAGATATTTTGGGCAGCCTTTTTTGCTTCGCTGTCGCTTCGGTCGTGCAGATATTCAGGCGAGAGAATAACAAGACCTGCGCCGAAGTCATCGCTCACCTCAGCCGACGAAGTGGGCATGATGTGAACGCGAGCAAAGGGCTCCCTTTGGCGCGTCTCTTCGCGCAGACGCTGCTGCAACTCGTTGAGTACCTCAGTAGGTTTTTGGCGGAGCTGCTCGCTTCGATCGGCAGCCATACGCGCCACTGTGGGCTGCGTGCCGTACCAGTATCGGGCGCCATCCTGGTAGAGGTAAGTAGCTTCAGACGCCAGACGGCGCAGCGCATCGCCAAAAAGAGCTACGTTGTCGCCTGGCAGCGCACAGCCCAAGCGAATGTATTTGTCTTCAATGCCGGGGTGTTGGCTGTTCACCAGCGGAGCCGAGCCTAAGAAAATCGTCCGTGCCACCCGCCGACAGGCCTTACTTTTACCAAAAGTCGGCTGTTCTCCGTCTATGCGAATGGGCAATGCGTCGGCGCCGTCCACTTCGCTGTCCACAATGGGCGACCAGTTGTCGTCTAAGTAGCGCAGCAGTTCGCTCTTAACGCGCGAGTCGCTTAGGGGAATTGTTGCCGGCAAGATAAGCGGCATGCTGTCGTCGCCCTCCCACAGGCATTGAATAACGTTGGCCATCAGGCGCAAAACGCCGCGCGTGCGCTGAAACCTGGGCGACGTAGACCAGGCGTTGTACAGTCGCTCAAAAACCTCAGGATGAATGGGATAAGCCTCCCGAATGCGCTCCTCATATTCGCTGCCTGCGCATTCGGCGGGGAGATCGCTCTTATGTTTCCGATAAAATTCACCGAACGTTCTTACCGTTACTTCGCGGGCCTTGTAGGCATCGTCATCGAAAAGGTCATCAAAAAGGCGCCGGCGCACGATGCGGTAGCTCTCCTGCGCGGTAGCTGGGCGCCAGGGCGACTCCATGCGCCCTACAACATTGCGCAGGCGAATGAGTGCTTCGCGGCCCCTTACGCCTCCGACTTCAATGTCTTCTGCAACGTTGCCGTGCTGGTCGGAGGCCGGCAGCGATACCACCAGCAAGGCGTTTTCTACCGCCTGCGTCGCTTCGGTGAGCGCCTGGGCAAAGGTGAAGTGCGTCTCAAAGTCACCGCCTGGCAAATCTTTTCCTTCGTGCAACTGGCGTGCGTAGGCCACCCATTCGTCAATGAGGATGAGCACCGGCCCATAGTCGCGCAATAAACCTCTGAGGGCATCGCCCGGGTTGGTCGCTCGCTCGTCGTCTAAGCGCACTCGCTCATAAGCCGTGCGGCCGCCTAATTGCCAGGCCAACTCCCCCCACAAGGTGCGTACCTCCGTACCGTCCGACTTCTTCAACGGCGCACCAGGGCTCAAAGTCGTACCCACCAGCACCACGCGCCGAGCCGTCGGCAACCGCTCAACGCCGGCTTCCTTCATCAAATCGGGTACCCCGACCAGCTCCGAAGCCGACTCGCCAGAGCACAGGTGATACAGGGCCAGCATCGCATGCGTCTTGCCGCCGCCAAAGTTGGTCTGCAACTGCACCACCGGCTCTCCCCCTTTCCCCGACAGGCGCCTGAGCGCACTCACCAACAGACTCCTTAAACCCTCTGTCAAATAGGTGCGGCGAAAAAAATCCTGTGGCCGCCGATACTCGTCGCTGGCCTCACCCATGTACACCTGCCAAAGATTGGCCGCAAACTCGGCCTGCTGATAACGACCGCCCCGAACATCCGGATGAGGGTGCACCACCTCGCGCCAGGGCTTCAAGCCGCCGCTCCCCGCTAATTCCAACAGCGAGCCGCCGGCCTTACGACGCTCGTTGCGCACCTGCTCTTCGTATAGCAACCGGTTCAAAGCCTGGCGCATGCCTCGGATCTCCTCGGCCTCTTCCGCTGCCGAAACCGCTCGCAGAAGCCGCTCTGCTGTATCCAATACGCGCAGGGTGTCGTCGCTCGAAAAATCGCGCTGATGCGCCCAGCGGTTGCGATACTCGCGCAACTCGCTCACCCAGCTGCGCTCAGCATAACCTAAGGTATCGCGAAAAACCTCGTCCCAAACACTCCACATCAGCGCGAACAGCCCGCTTAAATCCCATTCCGAAATAGGGTTATCGCGCAGCGACTTTATCTGAGGCGAATCCAGAACGCGCTGCCACGTCTCAGGTCGAAGGGCATTCTGTACAATCCGGCTATTCACTTCGCGCTCTACGTATGGGGCCAATCCCTGGCGCAACAACTCCAATCCTTTGTTAACTCGGTCGCGGTTGGTCATCGTCAAACAAGCAGAGGATAAATGAATTAACAGGGTGTAAATGTAGGAGAAAATACAATGAGCTACTTTATTTCGATAAAAAACTCTGGGCAGCATAGAGCATGTGAAGCCGCAGAGGAGCGCAGAGGGTTTTTCCTCGGCGGTTAAAATTTTTTATTTAAAAACCGCAGAGGGCCGCCGAGAAGCTGTCTGCACCGTAGGAGACACCATCTCGAGCCGCACAGCAAGTGCACCCGCGGGAACTCCTCTCCTACCCATCTATCATCCTGTAACCCTCTGATTTATCAGAGGGTATGGCGTGTCCCCCACTACCTTTTCATCTATCATGCTGACAGATATCACATCCGGGCGGACGGGTAGGGTAGATGTAATGTTCGTCAGGAGGACAGATGTGGGAGAGGGAGTCTTGCGCCTGTCCACCCGATGAATCGGGCGGTTACAGGATGGTAGATGTGTTTTTGGGTGACGCAGCGATCTTTTCCTCGGCGCCCTCGGCGGTTAAATTTGAAAAAAAACTCCGCAAATAGCCACTACGGCTGAAACAGCTCTCCCTGTTGATTTGCGGGCTTGCTCAGTTGGCGTGCCAGTTGGGCGATGTGCGGCCACTCCTGCACCAATTCGTTGTAGCGCGTGGCGTCGGCTGCGCGCTTGTTTTCTTCACAGGCTCGGAAGAGCCTATACGCCAGTTCGCGGGCGGCTTCGGCGCGAGCGCTTTTCAGGCGGTTCAGCAGATCGGCTGCGGCTTCCTGACCGCCCGAGCCGAGCACGCGCAAGAGGTGGTGCAGCGCTTCCCAAATGGTCAGGCGAGTGTCGAGGCTGGGGTCCCAGTCGGTTGGCAGTTCCTCAGGGCGCAGCAGCCGCACTTTGCCGCCGCGCGCCTCCAGGATGCCTGCCTCTACCAAGCCCTCCACACTGGTATTCTTGGCTTTTGAAAGCGTCTCGGCCTCGCCGAAATTGCCCGATTCGAAGCCGTGCTGCATAAACCACGTTACTGCCCAGCGCGTGTCGGCGTCGAAGTCGCCCTCTTGCTCGGCCAGCAACTCGCCGAGCAGTTGATTGATGAGCGCCAGCGCATCGCGCACGCGCAGCACCCGCCCGCTGGCATCCAGCACGCGCCCGTACTGCGAAAACACCCGCATCCCAGGCCCAATGGCCGCCTGGGCCAGATCCACCGGCGCTATGTTCGCCTGCTGCAACTCTCGAAGCGCCTGGCCCAACTCCCGGCGCAGCACCTCCAAAAATTCCCGCCGCGTCGCCTCCGGCGCCGCCGCCGAACGCCGACGACATACCAGCACAATGCTCGACGCAAGCGCATTCGTACCCTGGCTGAGTATTCGATTGCCCAGTTCTGTGCGCATAGGCCAGGTGCCGCTCACGGTAAGGCCGGCGCTCAGGAGGGCCTCCAAAAAAGTCTCCCAGCCCGTGCTGGACACCTCGCCGTTGCCGTCGCTTTCCGTTTGCTTGAAGGCGTAGTAGATGGTGATGGGAAAGGCCGGGTGCGCCTGTTCGGCCAGTCGGCCCAGCGCCCGCGTCATGCCCTCCAGAAAAAACCGCTCTGCCGCTTCTTTGCTCCCGTGCCGATAGGGCGTGGCCACCAGCTCCTCCGCCTTCGGCACCGTCACCGTGGCCAGCAGGTCGGGATACACCTTCCTCAGCGAGCGCCGCAACCACACGTAGAAAAAATCCGACAAATCGGCATAGCCGATGTTGTCGTAGTACGGAGGATCGGTGGAAATTACCTTGTTTACGCTTACGGTTTGCGCCTGCGCTCCCGCTTGAAGGGCCTCTCCCCCTTCGCGGGCCGGCGCCATCTCTACAACCTTCCACACCCACTCTACCATTGCCGCCCAATTGCCCGTAGAGTCGCTCATTGGATTGGCCTCGGCGTAATCCCAGGTCATGGGAATGGCCTGACGCGAGAAAGTATTGCGAATTTTTTCACCCGAAGAATGCCAAGTGCAAATTGCCGACCAATAATCCGCACATTTATCCACAGCAAAAGCCAGATACACCCCCACGGCTTCGGCGTAGGCTTGGGCGCCCTGGCCGCCGAGGTGGAGTGGCGTTTCGTCGTTGGGCATGCCGGCGGCTAAGGCGTCCTGGTAAGCCTGTTCGATGGCCTCACCCACCAGATCGGAAAAGGTGCTTAGCGCTACCAATTGGCGAGGGGTGAAAAGGTCAGCCCACTTTGTCATTCCATATTCTTGAACACGAAAACCGAGTGCTCGCTTTGGTAAATTTGTCTCTGGTTTCCATGAAGGAACTGCCTCTTTGGCTATAGTTTCATGCTCTGGAAGAGGTGATAAATAAACTCGGCCTCGCTCACCCTCTGCTACAATCGCCATCAAACGAACCCCCATTCGGCCAGCCTTAGCCTCTGAACGAATGTAGTCGAAGGTTATGGGAGTCCTCGACATTAAACAGAAAAAACTGGTGCCGCTTCCTCCTGCTTTGGTTCCTCTTTTCACGGACTCTAAGAAAGAAGTGCCTTGAGATTTGACCTTCACAACGAAGCGGAAATCACCATGCTCAACAATAGGTTCGACGTAGGCTTCTTTTCCGGTTTTAGCGGAGAGGAGGAAGGATGAGGCGAGGGGGACGTGCACGTTGGCGAAGGCTGGGTTTGGGCTTTTGACGGTTCGCACCCAGAGCCAGGCGATGGGGGTGAGTTTTTGGCCGATGAGGGGTTGGAGGTCGGGGCGGTCATAGGCCATTTGGGGGGTGATTTCAATGGGTGGGTAGAGGTGTCCGATGCGTTGGAGGGCCTGGTTTCGCATCCAGAGTCCGTAGTAGAGGACGTCTTGGGCGAGGCCTTGAGCGGCTTTGAAGGTTTTGGGGAAGAGTTGTCGGTGTTGTTGGTATTCGGGGTTGATGGGCGGTAGGTTGGCGAATCGGGGCGGGATTTCGATCATGGCCTTGTTGATGAGGACGGCCACGGGGTTGAGGTCGGAGGCGTAGCTGCGCAGGCCGAGGCGTTGGGCTTCGAGCGGGATGGCGCCGCCGCCGGCGAAGGGGTCGTGGAAAGGCGGCAGTTGGTCGGGATGGAATAGGGTGGCGGCGTCGGGGTGTTGGGCATTGTCGCGACAGGCGCGTTGCCAGCTGCGGCGGATTTCGGCGCGGGCGCGCTCTAAAAGGGCTTCGTTTTGGGTGTTTTCCCACTGGACGAGGGCCTCCAAGAGGTGGAAGAGGCGCTGCCGCTCCTGGTTTTGGGCGGCTTCGGTAGGGAATTCTTCGGGCACGGCCGAGGGGTCGTCCACCAGCTGAGCGAAGAGAACGGCGCGAGCGGCAGCTAGCGGGCGGCGCGCCCACCACAGGTGCAGGGTGCTGGGGTGCCCGTGTCGGATGCTTTTTTCGCGGGCAGAGTGGTGGTTGATGGCGTCTAAGGGCAGGGCGACTTCGATGAGTTTCGTTCGCGTGATCATGCGGGTGGTTGCGCGCGTTGAAGGAGTTCGACAAAGTTGTAATTGACACTGGTCACTCCGAAATCGGGTTCCCGGCGGAAGGGTTGGCGAAGGTAGTGGACGCGGTGGGTCTGGTCGGGGAAGAATTCGACGATGGCGAGGATGTAGGCGTCGGGTTTGTTGAGGCTGGTGAGGATTTCGTTTTTGGTAACGGTGAGGGTTTGGGCGCCGCTGATGCGCCCTTTGACTTCGATGAATCGGAGTTGGCCGGTGCGGGGGCAGCGGCTTTCGATGTCGTATCCGACTTTTTCGTGTTCGCGGTCGGTGGGCAGGTATCCGAGTTGGCGTTCGATGTCCATGACGATGACTCGGGCGCGTTCGGCGACGGCGAGGGGGTTGGTAGGCTGGGCAGGAGCAGGCTTTCCGGCCAGAACGGCTATCAGGCCAGCGGGCACGACGACGAAGCCTCCTAAGGCGACGGGTGGTGCTGAGGCGATTCGGGTTTCGCGGTCGAGTTCGTCCAGCCGACGGTGCAGGCGTTCTTCGAGTTCTTGAGCGTGCTGGCGAGCCTGCTGGGAGTTGAGGCGAGCATTTGTTTTTCCCTTGGCTTCGTCTGCTTTGAGTTCGTCGGCGCGGCGATCGTAGTACGCTATCTCGCGCTGCAGGCGGAAGAGGACGGCGGTACGCGTTTTTTGGACTTGTTCGAGGTGGCGCTGACGCACTTCGGTTAAATGCTGGGGAGCGAGGTGCTGAATGGCGTATTGCTGGGCAATCTTTTCGGTGCCGCGACAGATCCAAGCGCATTCGGGTAGGCGGAGGAGTTGCTCAGGCGTGGGTTCATCGTCGCGCAGGGGCCTGAAGTCTAAGTAAGGTGCATAGGGCAGCGGGTGAGCGTGTCCGGAGGGTTCAACCTGGACGTAGTAGCTGCGTTTGG
>JANWVR010000135.1 GCA_025056735.1 Saprospiraceae bacterium | reverse complement strand
CTGCCCGTTGAGGTTCTGCGCATCGCGCCGCGTCAGCCGAAGAGTCAGAGAGCGATAGACGCGCAGCAGGCGGCGCGTCGGATGGTACTGCACCGGATAAAGCCACAGACCCTGGCCTCGGGCCTCGCGCAAAACGAATGGCTGCTGCAACTCGGCCAGCACGCCCGGAAAGAAGGCGTCTTCGGCATAAGCGTCGCCGTATTCAAACGGAATGGCTGCGGGAAGCTGGTTGCGCAACAGATTGCCCTTCGAGGGCGCCACCTCTACTCCGGCGATGTCTTCGTACTCACCGCTCACGGAGGCAATTGCCCATTCGCTATCGGGCAACAGGCGCACCGCCATTGCATATTTGGGTACATCGGGCATGCCTTTGCGCAACAACGGCTTGCCACCCGCAAACTGGGGCAGGACAGCCTCGCCTTGCGGGGTGCTTACTTTTTTCAAATGAAAATCGTCAGGCATTCGCCATTGCAGAGTCATCTCCGAAGGCGACTCAGAAAGGATGCTCAAAGGCAGCTGGCCTGTCGTCTGGCCAGACAAAAGAACGGCCGCAAGCAGGCCGAACGTCAAGGCGGCAAAAGATTTCATATTCAATAAAATATGCAAAAAAGCGCTTTTCACTCTAAGGCGTTGCTTAGCAAGTTCAAAGATATCGTTACGTCTGCTGTGCAGCTGCCATGCCCATTAGCTCCTTTAAGCCAACAGACAAAAACGGATGGAGGGAAGCCGGCAGCATACGGACATGCGTTATGGGTAGCGCCAGCGTTTCGCGGGTTGTCTGACAGCGGTGTTTCTTCTGGTTTTGGCCCATCTTTTAATTTAATCAAAAGTCTTCGAAGAAACGCCTTGCGTTTCGGTTGAAATTGCGCTGCATGTGGGTGGCGTCGTGGTAGTTAGAGCCTTCTATCTGGTTGATAGCGTTGCGGCTGTAGAGCACGACTTCCCAACGAGGGTTGTTGATTTCGCCGCGGGCGTTGGAGTGCAGCAGTATGAAATCTTCGCCGGCCAGGGAGGGGTTGTAAAAGAGGAATTTGACATTCCGTTGGTGGGTTTTGGGAAAGTTGAAATAAATCCAGATTTCGTATGGCGGCGCGGCGGGGTCGTCGTCTACACGGATAAGGTCGTCGGGGCGTCCGAAGCGCAAGAAGGTGCGCCCGCGGTCAGTCTCGAAGCCGTAGCGGAAACCGCTGTGGAATTTTTGGTCCACGGCGCCGGCCAAGCGCATGTATTCTAAATAGGCTGCCTCTGGGTCGTTTGGGTTCTTCTGGGCGAAGTGGCGCAGCAGGTACAGTCTCATGCCGTAGAGGTCCGAGCCGGCCAGCAGGTTTTTGAGCGCTTCGGCGTCGTCGGCCCAGGTGAGCGCCGAAATGGCGCGCAGGCTGTAGCGAAGATTTTCCTCGCTCAGATCGGCCACGAAGTATTTGCTGAGCTCTTCTTCGCTGATTTCGGCCTTGCTCAGGTCAATGTCTAAGAGTGGATTGCTGCGCCGAAAGGCCACTTTTTGCTGTGCGACGAGTTGGTTGTATTCGGTGCGCAGTTCTACCGTCAGGGTGTAGTTTCCGCTTTTGAGCTGGCTGATGTCAATGGCGGCAAGGATGGCGTCGAGACGCGAGGGCTTTTTGCGTTGAGCGCCGCTGGCAACTAAAGTGGTGTTGCCGTTGCCCATGTCTTGCTCGACGTAGTAGCGCACGGCGTACCCGTTAGGACCTAAGCGTTCTCCATGATACACTTCAACAAAAAACGCCAGTCGCGTGGCGCGCTGTTCGTAAAAGGCGAACGGCAGCGGCTCCATAAAGATGCCGTGTTTGACGAAGGGATTGCTCGTGCTGTCGCGCCGATAGCTGCGCAGCAGGAGTGGTGCGGTCAGGTAAGGTTCGTTGGCCGCCTCTACGCGGAGCGGATAAGTGAGGGTCTGGCTGTTTTGGGGGTCATGCACGTCTTGCAGTGCTATTTCGAGCACATACTCTCCTGGCGCTGCAAACATTCGCTTGACATCCAGAAGATTGCGCGGAGTTGTTACGAGCGGGCTGTTGAGTCGGTATTTCTCGTAGTTGTCCACGGCTTCGCCCGAGCGCACCAAAATGAGCACATCTACCGACGCCTGCAGGTGCAGGCTATCCACCGTTTTGAAGGTAATAGAACCCGCTGCGATTTCTATATTAACTTCTACATAGGTTCGGTCAGGAGTAGCGTATACCACGTACGCAACACCGGCTTCTAAGGCCATGGCCGACGTCAGGCCCGACAAAAGCAGGAGCAGGATATAGCAAAGGCGATTTTTTCTCATGGCCGTTGAATTTTGGACAAAAATAACCTTCTCAGCGCGATGGCGGGCGTGTTTTTTACCACGCGGCCCGCAGGCTTGCTGCTCCTGCCTGAATGGCGCACGGCAGAGACCATGGAGCAACGGAATGGGGGCGGCTATCTTTGCTCGCGAAAAGCCCTTTTTTCCGTGCAAAAAGTATTTTTCGCTTCCGATTTTCACTTAGGCATTGATGGGGATTTGCCCGCCCGCGAGCGCGAGCGTCAGGTGGTGCGCTGGTTGGATGCGGTAGCGCCTCAAGCGCAGGCCATCTATCTGGTTGGCGACTTGTTTGAGTTTTGGTTTGAATACCGCACGGTCATTCCAAAGGGCTTCTCTCGTTTTTTGGGCAAACTGGCCGAACTGCGCGACAGCGGCATCCCTATTCACGCCTTCATCGGCAACCACGACCTTTGGATGTTCGGCTACTTCGAGCAGGAGCTGGGCATCCCGGTGTATCGCCAGCCGTTGCAGATAACTTTAGGCAGCAAGCGTTTTTTCATCGCGCACGGCGATGGGCTGGGCCCTAACGACCACGGCTATAAATTATTAAAAAAGGTGTTTCACCACCCGGCAAGTCAGTGGCTCTTCCGATGGTTACACCCGGATGTGGGCACGCGGTTGGCTGCGTATTCCTCGGAGCGAAGCCGCCAGGCAATGTCGCCCGAGGAGCGCTACTGGCTCGGAGAAGAGCGCGAGTGGTTGGTGCAATACGCAAACCGGAAAATAGACCAGGGCGTCGAGCCGGATTTCTTCGTGTTTGGGCACCGCCATCTGCCCATTGATTGGCAGCTTAAAAACGGGCGAAGTCGCTACATCAACCTTGGCGAATGGCTCTACGCCTGCTCTTATGCCGAGTTTGACGGCGAGCAAATGGCGCTGAAATTCTTCGAGCGCAGCGGGCAGGCGGTCCGAAATTGGCCCTGAGACCTCCGGGTGTTCAACTTTTTTTCTACATAGTTGAGTGCAAGGCTGAACAAAAGAACGTTGCGGGCGTTTAGGAGGCATCTGTTCACCATACCAACCTATCTGGCTCATGTCTGACTTTGTGCCTGATTACTCTGCCGCAGCCTTTGAAGATTTAGGCAACCTGCATCTTTCTGACGCTTCCGAAACACCTATGCGTGCTGGGGCCTTCGAGCTGAGCGATGAAGAGAAAATGGAGCGCATCTCGGAACATTTCTCTGAAATCATGCAGATTCTCGGTCTCGACCTGACCGATGACAGCTTGCGCGGCACTCCTCGGCGTGTGGCCAAGATGTACGTCCAGGAGATCTTCCGCGGCCTCAACCCCAAGAACAAGCCAAAGGTTACCACTTTTGAGAACAAGTACCGCTACCGGCGCATGTTGATTGAGCGCAACATTCCGGTGCAGAGCACGTGTGAGCATCATTTCCAACCTATTTTTGGCGTGGCACACGTGGCTTACATCCCGAACGGGCGGGTGATTGGCCTGTCGAAGCTCAATCGTATTGTGGACTATTATGCCCGTCGCCCTCAGGTGCAGGAGCGCCTTACGGTGCAGATTGTGGAGGAGTTGCGCCGCGTGCTGCACACCGACGACGTGGCTGTGTACTTAGACGCCCGCCACATGTGCGTACAGGCGCGCGGGGTGGAGCACCACGGCGCCAGCACCATAACGGCGGAGTATTCAGGCAAGTTTTTGAACGAGGAGACCAAACGCGAGTTCTTGATGGCCATACATTCGCGCCAGCCAGAATAGTGACTATTCGGTTGTTGCTGCGGCGCGCCGGAGACGGTCGTTGATGGCGCGCCCCAGGCCTATGTCGGGGCATTGTTCGGCCCAAATGACTTCGACGTCGTTGGCGTTGTCTAAGGTGCGCAGGGCTGAAAATAGGCGTTGCGCTGCTTCGCTAAGGTCGCCCTCGTTGGAGAGCACGACACAGCGTGTGTGCGGGGGCAGCGTCTGACGGCGTTTGAATAGGAGCAATCCCAGATTCTGGCCGGCTGCTGGCACAGGCCAGTCGTTGGCGGAAGGCCAGAGTAACAGCCGTTTGCGCGGAGCGTAATGGGTCGTCAGCATGCCCGGCGCGGTTGGGTTGCTGGTGGAATGCTGACGCACAGTGACGCTCGTTTTTGCCGCTTCTTCGATGGCCTCAACGGCCACACCGCCTAAGCGATAGACGACCAGCGCGCCGTCTTCTACACCCACAATGGTGCTTTCTACGCCTACAGTACATGGGCCGCCGTCTAAAATATAAGGAATCTGGCCTTGCAATTGGTCGTACACGTGTTGTGCAGTGGTTGGGCTGATGTAGCCGAACGGATTAGCACTGGGCGCTGCCAGCGGAAACGACAGTCGGGCGAGCAACTGGCGCGCTACCGGATGTGCCGGCGCACGCAAGGCGACGCGCGGCAGCCCAGAGGTTACCAAGTCGGGGATGACGGCTTTTTTGGGCAACAGGACGGTCAGTGGCCCTGGCCAGAAATTTTCGGCCAGCCGGCGCAGCATAGCCGGAAAGTCTTCCACATAGGTCTCAGCAGATGCCGCATCCAGGACGTGCACAATGAGCGGATCGAAGGTTGGCCGATTTTTGACTTCGTAAATCCGGGCCACCGCTGCGGTGTCCAGGGCGTTGGCCGCCAGGCCATACACGGTTTCGGTAGGGATGGCTACACATTGACCAGCCTCCAGCCATCGGGCGGCCTCTGCCACGTCGGCGCCGATTTGGGTTTGAAAAACGGACTCTCTCATGAATGCACGCGCTGAAAAATGAGCGGAGCGCTCGAAAAAAAGTTGGCGTACCCGGCCAAACTTCCGATTTTAGCGGCCGGATTTTGCCGTGAAAATGCCGTTCTCTGGCGAAATCCACCGCTGCGACATTCATCCTTTCTATTGTATGAACGACGCCGATTGCCCCGAGGGCAATCGGCAATTTTTTATTAAAAACGTGTTGTAAGGAAACTTTGTTTGGCAAGAACCAGTTTTAAACTTAACTGCCGTATTTTTGTTTGGAATGGGCGCCTTGAGTTCAGGGCAGTACACTGGCGCTCCCATCTGGCGTAATTACGATATGATTACCAAACTTTACCATCACTGGCGCAGCGCCTTTTCCGGGATTCCGACGGCCATCTGGTTGTTGTCGCTGGTCAGCTTAGTCAACCGCTGCGGTTCTATGGCCGTGGTTTTCCTGTCGTTGTACCTGACGAGCCGCCTGGGCTACGGCGTTGACGATGCTGGCTACGTGTTGGGCTTCTACGGCGTAGGGGCGTTGCTGGGTACGTGGTTGGGCGGTCGTCTGACGGACCGGTTTGGCTATTACGGCGTGATGGTCTGGTCGTTGGTGCTGACGGGCGGGGTGCTCATTGCATTTGTCTGGCTGACTGATTTTGCTCTTGTTTGCGCCAGTGTGTTTTTGTTGAGCCTGGTCTCTGACGGCTTTCGCCCGGCGAATTCGGTGGCTATTGCGCGGCATAGCAGCCCGGAGACGCGCACGCGCTCGGTATCGCTGTTCCGGATGTCCATCAACTTGGGTTGGGCGGTAGCGCCGGCGTTGGGCGGTTTGCTGGTTACGCTGGGTTGGGCGTGGCTGTTCTGGGTAGACGGGCTGACATGCTTTTTGGCGGCGGGCTTGCTTATCTGGCTCTTTTCGCCCAAGTCGTCCAGAGGTTTTTCGGAGGTGGAGGCAACAGCCCACTTGCCTTATGAGGGCGAAACGCCTAAGGGAATAGCATCGCCGTACCGGGATAGGCCTTACTTAGCCTTTGCCCTGTTTACGCTGCTCAATGCTTTGGTATTCATGCAGTTTGTCTGGACGGTGCCGCTTTTTTTCAAGCAGGCTTACCACTGGGATGAGCGCACGATTGGTTTAGTAACAGCCATCAATGGCTTGATGGTGTTTCTGGTGGAGATGCCGATGATCTACTCCATCGAAGGGCGTCGGTCGCGCCTGCAGTTTGTTCGGCGTGGGTTAGTCTTGTACGCTGCGGCGTTTGCGGTCTTTTTGTTGCCGTTGAGCCCAATCTGGGCGGCTATGCTTTTTATCATTGCCATTTCCTTTGGCGAAATGCTAGTGATGCCGTTTAGCACCAATTTTGCCTATGCTTATGCGGCCAAAGGCAATGCAGGCAGCTATATGGCCCTATACAGCATTTCCTACTCGATAGCCAACATTGTGGCGCCGCTGTTTGGCACGCAGGTGATCGCCCGTTGGGGCTATTTTTCGTTGTGGTCGTTCGTGTGCGTGCTGGCCTTGCTGAGCCTCGTCG
The DNA here is from genome assembly GCA_025056735.1 of Saprospiraceae bacterium. Taxonomy (GTDB): domain Bacteria; phylum Bacteroidota; class Bacteroidia; order Chitinophagales; family Saprospiraceae; genus M3007. The sequence continues at coordinate 77 of JANWVR010000135.1, read as the reverse complement.
GTTTTTGGTTTTTAGAAAAGAGAGCCGAGCCGCGCACGCCGGCTACAGTGGACGTAGGTGCAACGGCCTGACTTAAC
>JANWVR010000074.1 GCA_025056735.1 Saprospiraceae bacterium | reverse complement strand
TTGGTGCTGTTGCCGTTGACGAACTGCACCGAACTGCCGTATACGGCGCCACTGACCGCCGAGAAGTCGATGCCGCTGGAAGCGCAGGCGCCTGAGGTAGGTAGGATAAACTCCACTCGCACGGGTCCTGTGCCGCAACCTGGAGCACTGTAATTGGGCGATGTGGCGCCTGTCGTCACTGTTGTGGCACACAGTACGTTCGCAGTATTATACACATTTACCGTTACTCCGGAGGCTAACGGTTCATTGGCATCCTGAATGCCATTGCCGTTAAAGTCGCGGAAAACAGTGCCTGTTACCTGCGCCTGAAGCCAACCAGTAACACATAAGGATATCACAGATAAAAGTAAATGCGTGCTTTTCATGAGAGACTGTTTAAATGATAATGAAATGAATTTTTGAGTCAATTCTTAACTACTGTCGTATTTCGGCATACCGGTGCTCCACACCCATACCCTACATCAAAGGAATGATTGTTGACTCCTGGCCCTGCAGTGTTGAATTGAATGATGCCGGCACTGTTAGCATCTGAGTCGCGTGCATCTGCGTTAGGGTCAGAACCTCCGTTGTTGGGCGTAGTTATATTCAAACCACCTACAGAAGCGGGGAAACGCAGCTGGTAAGTCATGTTGGGCAGTAGCTGCGATACGCCGCGCGTGATACCAGTAGAAGAAGCACCTGATGCTCTAGTGAATACATATCACCCGTCTGCATCTGTAATTACGCCAGCAATAGCAGTAAAATTACCGGGTGAGGTTTCCTTCCAGAGGGTAACGTTCACATTCGCGAGGCCTAGTTCATTAGCATCCTGGATGCCATTGTTATTAGCATCGTTCCAAACGCGATTGCCAATTTCAATGGGAACATCGGGATAAAAGGCGTCGAGCTCGGCATCGCCTAACCCGTTGGCCTTGCCGCTAAGACCTGTGTACAACTGATAACCCGAGGCGCCTGCGCCAGTAAGCGTAGAAAGTCTTCGAGTGCCGCCGCTCCAGATCACTATGGGATCCATGAATGTACAAATGTTTCTAGCTTGGGCGACCGGCGGCTACTCGCTCCAGATCACTATGGGATCCATGAATGTAGTAATGAATTCGTTGGCGCCGGGGAATACAGCAAAGGCGCCCATAGAGGATTCTGAATGTACAACAATATCACCATGGAAAAATTCACCGTTTCCAGGCCCTTGTAAGTTGCCCGCGCCCGAAGTGGATACGACTAAACCGCCGATAGAAGTGATCTGAGCGTTATTCTCTAAAGTATATGTTCCGCTACAATTAACGCCAGCAATTAAAATGTCGCCGCCAATAACAGGATCTACAAGGGTAGCATTTACGCTGCTCAGGAACTTGCGGTTGAGGTATCCAAACTGGTTACCGTGGCGATCCATATAATTTAACATCAAGTCACCTCTATCTGAAAATTCTATATTAGATAGTATAGGAGATGGCCTCGCTCGGCTAGCTGTAACTAAGTCAAAGTTTCCCGCTTCATTCGTCCAGGGGTACCAACGATCTGAAAAGCCGCCGTCAGCCGAGCCTTTCCTGTAATTTAGAGGAAAAGTGATGACAGGCGTAACATCAAAGGCTGCGGACATAGTAGTGGGATTATCCAACTTAAATACATAAGCATACAGGTCTGTAGTACCATTCACATTATTCACACCGCCATTCTCGCCACTGCAAACGGCGCCGATATAAACTTTATCGCGATAATACTTCACTGCAAAGGGCCGCAACACGCCATTATTACAAGACACAGAAGGAATAGGGTACGATTGCACATCCACTACCGAAGTAGGATTACCAGGATTATTCAATTCCAACCGAAATAAGCGCCGGCTATACAGGTTCATAACAAACAAAAAGCGACCGTCATCGCTAATCTCAATATCACCCAGACCCACTTTTCCGGTTTGGTCGAAAGCGGCAGGGTCGTATGAAGGAGTGGACAGCGCCGTAGGCAAACCTCGCACACTATTAGTGCCCACAACACCTAAACCTTCTGCTTGCCCCGTCAGCGGATCAACCGGGCCAAGAAATGTAGCAATGGTTCCAGCGCCGTTAATGTTAAAACTACTACCCGGGCCGTATGCAACGGCTGAGGCCGCCGCCCGCGTGCGATGGCCGTTAGCGTCCATATCATAAAAGGGCGTTACCGTAAACGTAGAGCCACTGGGTGTAAGCAAGTAAATACCGCCGGTGCCCAGTGTACCGAGCCCTACATGACGCTTCAAAAAAGCAGCCGTAAAGATTTTCTCTGACTGCTTGCTGTAAGCAGTACCCCAAACTGCACCCAACACAGCACCATTTACTTTCCTTGCAGGCGTTGTTGTACCTGAATTCGTGTAAGGGAATCCCACAAACCAGTCTATCGCCCCTGAAGGGCTTGCCGGTGGCAAAGGGTCGCCATTAGCATAACAGGGAATATATACCTCAATACCACTACTCGTTGGATAGTACTGAACAGGGTCTATAATCCCGAAATTCACATTGGTACTATTTCCATTGACAAAGCGCACATCGCTCAGGGCGGTGCCATTGCCGTGCGCCAGACCATCCAGCACCTTATTTACACACAGAGTAGGAGCATTTGGTAAAATGAATTCCACCCGAACCGCTCCTGCACCACATCCCGGTACGCTATAGTTTGGCGCCGTAGCACCACCCGAAACCGCTGTACCGCAGAGAGTGTTGGTCGCATCATAAACATTTACTATAATGCCTGGCACTAAGGGTTCGTTGGACTCCCGTGTACCGTTACCATTAAAATCTCGAAATACCGAACCCGTTACCTGCGCGTGTACAGCACCGCTGCTCAATACGGCGAGAAGTGCCGCCATTAACTCCAGATAAAAATGGGACTCCAGCCGTCGGCGGGAAAAGGCCTTTGCAGAAAGAAAACCTGACTGATACCAATAGAATACGATGCTAATACACCGCAAAAGGCAAAATTGCAGGCAATATGCAAGGGCCTGAAAACAGACAAAAGCAACCGGTCTAACAGTTGCTTTCAATAGAGGAGAAAAAATATGCGCCATAACAGCATGAAATTTTTAAATGTGAACTAAAAAAATTGGGTTTTCTAATTAATTTACTGCTGCCGTTTAAGATAGTAGCCGCAGCACTCGTTTGCACTGCGGCTTATCATCTCATGAGAAATCAGTCTCGCGGCCATGGAAAATACAGGCGCCACTCCGTAGAATATGCCTCTATCGGATATCGGCCCGCAGGGATATACCTCCCCGGTAATCCCCACTGTCGGATCAAGGGTTGCGGAATGAGAAAAGACTCCTCTACCACGAACACCTCGTTATCACTCAGGCGCTTTTGCGCCAACTCACTCAGATATCGCTTCGGAAAGCGGAATATCAATTCTTTGCTTTCTTTATCGCAATAAATAATCGCACGTGCATGCGGACATGGTACAGTATGGCCACCTGGAAAACGACTCGTTACCATACATATACCACTGCCTTCACAATTTCGACTCGGTGTGCCGAAGACAACTTCTACTTCTGCCTCTCTGAAAGAAACAGAAATGGATGTCGATTTTGGCCGACCTACCACTTCTCTTGCCCTTACCATAGCCCTGCTACATTCAGAGGTTCACACTACGGTAGTGTCCACAATAATGGGAGTAGTGGCTAATGCAGCCAACAGGGAGGGAAGTAAGCGGAAAGTAGTAAATACACTTTTCATGACGATTACATTTTATTATTGAATAAAAATGGAAAGCGATAGTAGTCCTCGCTTTTCGTCATCAAAAGTCCGCCCACCCCTACAATGGGCCACAAACAGAACGCAGCATAGCGTTACGCTAAAAGACCGCAGATATGAATTGCAGCCATTTGCGTAAGCAAAAGATATACAATAGTTTATAGACTTTTTTTGAGAGGCAGATGTTACCCATGAGGCTTCCTATTTTTTGCGTTTAAGACGCAGAAACACCTCAAAACTGCCTTGAAATCACCTATTTCGCTATAGCCAGCACCAGCAAAGCCGCCAGTAACACGCCCAGCAAGGCAAAAAGGGCCACTGAGAGCCAGCCATCCACTCTCGCGTCTTGCGGCTCTTCCACCTCGATGCCCGCTTCGGTCAAAATGCGCCGGGCCTGTTGCAGGTCTTGCGGGCGCACGTGCAGGCGCACGAGCAGCTGCAGGTGCGGCATCACCGCCTGCGCCGTGCGGCTGGCTAAGAAGCAAGGAATGCCCTCGGCCCGCAAGCGCGCCGCCGCCAACTCTGCCTCCAGCGGCGAGTAAAACAGGGCAACCACTTCGCCGGCCTCCTTTTCCGGCCCTGGCACCCAACCCAGGTCGTCCAAGATATCGTCATGCAACATGCAGCCAAAGTTAGCATCTGCGCAACATTTGGGCGCTTTGCTGGTTTTTTATTGAGAGAGCGTAAAATGGTTTATCCACGAAGGCACAAAGGCTATTGCATGTTTTCCATTTTCCACTTATAACTTTTCATTTTTCACTTTTAATTTTTAATTCCCACATGAAATTCTACTACCTCAGTGTCCTGCTTCTGTCTTTGCTGGTGGCACTTATCGGCTGCAGCAAAGACGACAAGAATCCTGACTACATCAAGGAGGCCAACTGCGCTACAGTTAAGGCCGACAGCAACACCTATACTTTGTTTGTGCGCGGCGTCATGAATGCGAGCTGCGCTACTGGCGGCTGCCACGACGCCGGCACAGCCTCCAGCGGAGTCAATCTGTCGAACTACGCCGGAGTGAAGAAGGCTTTCGAGTCGCAGAACCTGCTGTGCTCGGTCAACCACGGCAAGGGTTGCAGCCCAATGCCTAAGGGCGGTCAAAAGTTGTCGCCGCAGGTACTCACCCGTTTGGCGTGCTGGGCGCGCAACGGGTACGTGGAGTAACGCCGGTAATTTTTCGAGTATTCTTGCTCCATCTGTCGTTGGCTTAGCGAGGCTGCGAACGTCTCCTATGCCAAGGAGGGCGAGTTTTCTGGATGGCTTTAACGCGCTGCACACAGGAAATGTTAGGGTTGAGCTAAAGTGCCCTCAGCGCCATGGAATCGCTGCCACATGTGCCGTATTTTTGAGAGTGCAAAAACGACCTGCTGCCTATGAAGCCGAAGATACTCTTTCTGCCGATGCTGTTGCTGGGGTGCGCGTGCAGCTCGTATTACTATGCGCCCAACACGTTGCAAACGCCGCACTTGGTGGAGCGTCACGATGCCGAGTTCAGTGTAGGCGGTCTTCGCGGGCCTGAGTCTTCGGGTTTTGAGGCGCACATCAGCTATGCGTTCTCGCGCCGGCTGGCGCTTATGGTCAACCATATGGAGCTTCGGGGCGGCAACGCTTCGCAGGAGCGCTGGGGCAAAGGCCGCCTGACGGAAGGCGGCTTAGGGGTGTATTTCCCCATGGACGACAACACCTCTAATACGGTGTTCCTGGGGTGGGGCTCCGGGTATGCCTTCCACCAGTTTCCGAAAGAGTCGAAAGCAAAGCTGGAATTTCATCGCTACTTTGGTCAGTACGGCATTTGCGTGGAGCGAGGCGCCATGCGCCTGGGCACGGGTGTGCGGCTGAACTACCTGCAATACCGCAAGGGCTGGATTGACTACCGTCTGGGCGAGCCCGATATTTCTAAAATTGAGCTCATCGAAGAGCGCTCACCGCTCATTTTCCCGGAGCTGTCCGTCAATCTGGGCATAGGGAGCCGCCCGGTATGGGTAAATGCTTTTGCTACCATCATGGAATACGACTCAGCGGAAGAATTGGGCTTAGCGACCCACACCTTTGGGCTTTCGCTGACGTTTCAGGTGGATCATTTCTGGCGCGCCGAACGCGCCTCGAAAATAAAATAGGCCCGAACCCAACCTTCTGCCAACGAGCCTCGTCTTCGTTAACGAATCTTTTTTCTAACGCTAACCATTCACACCTTCACCAAACGCTACCCAGCCATGAAAAAGATACTTCGTCTTGGGCTGCCCTTCTTCGCCGCGCTGCTTTTGCTGGCTGCTTGCAAGCAGAAAGCGGATTTTGAGTACTACTACTACGAACCGGAGGACTACGCGCTCCTGTCGCAGTACCTGAACCTGCCCTCCAAACCGGACAACTACCTGACCAAACTGCCCAAGCATTTAGAGGCGCAAGGGCTGTTTGCGCGCGCTGTTGACCAGGACAAAGCCATCCTGGGCCGCGTGCTGTTCTACGACAAAAACCTGTCGAAAGACGGCAAGGTCAATTGCGCCAGTTGCCACCGCCAGGAGATTGCCTTCTCCGACGACAAGCCCGTGAGCCGCGGGGTGTTCGACCGCGTGGGCACACGCAACTCGATCGCCTTAGGCTCGGTGCTCAACTTCGCCGCCTACTACGGCACTGACCTGTTCGGCCCCAGCGGCATCCCCTTCTTCTGGGACAACCGCGCCGGCACTGCCTCGCAGCAAAACTTAGCCACGATGGCCAACCCGCTCGAAATGGACATGGGCCACAACGACATCGTCAATGCCGTCCGTACGCAGCCCTACTACGCGCCGCTGTTCCGCATGGCCTATGGCGACGAGACGGTAACGGTTCAGCGCGTGTCGGAGTCCATTGCCAACTTCATCAATGCCATCGGCTCGTTCCGCAGCAAATTTGACCGCGAAGCCGAACGCACCATCGGTAACGATACCTGGAGCAACCGCGAACGCTTAGACTTCGCTGGCTTCACCGCCGCCGAAAACCGCGGCAAGCGCATCTACTTGGACAACTGCGCCTCCTGCCACAGCCCAGTGCAGGGCCGTCCGATGAAAATGTACGCCAACAACGGCTTAGACGCCACCACTACCGACCAAGGCGTGGGCGGCATCACCAAAAACCCCTTCGAGATGGGCATGTTTAAAGTACCACTCCTGCGCAACATCGCTCTGACGGCTCCCTATATGCACGATGGACGCTTTGCGACTTTGGAAGAGGTGATTGACCACTACAGCACAGGCATTAAGGCGCACCCTAACCTCAGCATGGAACTGCGCTCCGGCAACCAGCCGCGCCGCTTCAACTTCACCGCTCAGCAGAAAAGCGATCTCATCGCCTTCCTGCACACGCTCACGGATGAAGAACTGCTGAAAGACAAGCGCTTCTCTAACCCGTTCAAATAGTCTTTTTTCGCATAACGCATGCACAGGGAGCCCTGAAGAGGTATCTTTAGGGCTCCTTTCTTTTGGTGTTTTATTAAAACTACGAGGACGCCAGGAGATTCACCACGAAAACGCAAAGAGGACGAACACAAACGCAGTAAGAAGTTTTTTGCCATGCCGGCGGCTGTTCTTTCAAGGTTTGGTCTTGGGGTGTAGATATCGGATTTTTATATCGTTTTTTTGAATTTTAAATTACTTCCTCGTATGTCGCGTGCATACAAAGTAGTTCTGGCAATCGGCCTTGCAGCGTCGCTAGCGGCCTGCACGAGCAGCCGTTTTTACACGCCCAACACGGTAAACCTCCCGACGATGAGCCAGAAGGGCGAAGGCGCTTTGAGTGGCGCTACTTTCTTCGGCTCGAACAGCGGTTGGGAGGCGCAAGCTTCGTACAGCCCTGCTCAACATGTGGGCCTTATGGTCAATTATTTCAGCCTTAATTACAAAGGTAGTATTGCCGGAACTTCGGGCGGCTTTTTTCCGTTCCCACCGCCTCCGCAAACCAATTTTGAGGGGCGCATGCGTTTTGGCGAAGCCGGCCTGGGGTTGTACCGGCACGCTGGAAAAAATCGAGAATACCTGCTCAGCCTGTTCGGCGCGGCTGGCCAGGGGCACGCCCACAACCTGTATATCGAACCCGATGTGCCCCTGAAAGAAGCCACCTGGACCTTTTGGCGCTATTCGCTCCAGCCCGGCGTCCGGCTGCAACACAGGCGCCTGAGCTTCGGCGCCTCGTTTCGGTTCTCGTACGTGCAGTACACCACCGGACGCATAGACGCCCGCATCCCGCGGCTCGAACTGGACCGCGTCGAAATGCTGGAGGCGCAGTCGCCCATGATGTTCTGGGAAGTGCTCTGGACAGTGGGCTACCACTTCCGCCCCATCACCGTCAGTCTTAACACCACCGGCGTGGCTTTGGGCAAAAAATCGCTTAATGACCTGAACTTAGCCAGCAACCACGTGAGCCTGATGGCTACGCTAAACCTTCATGAACTAAAGAAGGAAAAGCAGAGCAGGGGAAAAAGGAAGAAAAAATGAACCGCCCACACGAGGCATATCGCCCCTGCCCGCCTATTCGGCCTCACCCTTGCTGCCATAGGCCAGGTCGCCAGCATCGCCCAGCCCGGGCACGATAAAGGCTTTGGCGGTAAGCTCCTGGTCTATAGCGCCCACCCACAGGTGCGCCTCCGGAAACTGGCGCTGCACTGCCTCTACGCCCTGCACGCTGGCGATGACCGCCACCACATGCGTTGCCTTAGGCTTGCCGTAGCGCTCCAGATGCTGCAACGCTAAACACATGGACGCGCCCGTAGCCAGCATCGGATCGGCCAGAATGAGCACCGCACCCTCCAGCGGCGGGCAACTGACGTAGTCGAGCTGGATATCAAAGCGCCCATCGGGACGCGGGTTGCGATAGGCGCTGATGAAGGCATTTTCTGCGCGGTCAAAGACGTTGAGCAGCCCCTGATGCAAGGGCAAGCCGGCGCGCAGAATGGTGCCCAACACCACGCGATCGCGAGAAAGATGCGCCTTAGCCACGCCCAGCGGCGTCTCTACGTCTTGGACTTCGTAGTGCAGCGTCTTAGAAATTTCGTAGGCCATCACCTCGCCCATGCGCTCCAGGTTGCGACGGAAGCGCAGACGGTCCTGCTGCACCTGAACATCGCGCAACTCGGCAATGAAGTGCTGCACTATCGTAGGATGTTTGGACAGATTTGTGAGCATGTCGTCAAATAAACCAGATACCGTTGTTAAGGATGCGAAATAGCCTCTTCGAGCAGTTGGCTGAAAAACTGCTCCAGCGTCCAGCCGTAAGCGCGCACCTGCTGCGGCACAATGCTGGCCGACGAAAGGCCCGGAATAGTATTGACTTCCAACAAATGAAAGGTTTCTCCTACCAGAATATAGTCGCAGCGCACGACACCGCGGCAACCGAGCGCCTCGTAGAGCCGGCGCGACCAAGCCTGGCATTGCTCCGTCAGGGAGTCCGACAATGGCGCCGGCGTAATCTCTTGCGATTTGCCCTCGTACTTGGCCGCAAAATCGAAAAACTCCGTCTCCGGAATGATTTCCGTAACCGGTAACGCCACTACCCGGCCGCCTGAACGAAACACGCCGTTGGAAAACTCGCGCCCAGGCAGAAAGGCCTCCACCAACGCCTCCCGATCGTAAGGCCACACGGCCTCTATTGCAGGCAATAACGCCTCCAATGTCTTCACCTTGGTTACCCCAAAACTGGAGCCGTGCGTATTCGGCTTAACGAAAAGCGGCAACCCTAACCGGGATACTATCGCCCCGGCATCCACTGCCTCGCCTCGGCGCACCAAAACCGAAGGCGCCAAAGGCACCCCCGTTGCAGCAGCCACTTGCTTGGTCAGGTGCTTATTCATCGTCAGCGCACTTACAAAACCATCGCAACAGGTGTAAGGAATGCCCAACATGTCGAAATACCCCTGCATCTTGCCGTCCTCCAACGGGCTGCCGTGGATGGCGCCGAAAACCGCATCAAACCGGATGACCTCTCCATCCACAGAAATAGAGAAATCATTCTTGTCCACCGAAACGCCGGCAGATACCTCCCGCCAATCGCTCCCCTGCACATCTATCAGAAAACGCCGGTAGCGATCCGCCGGCAGACTTTCGTACACCACCTGCCCGCTCCGCAGCGAAATAACCCGCTCAGCAGAGTCTCCACCAGTCAGAATAGCGATGTTCTTCATGCAAATGGGAAGAAAGTGGAAAGTGAAAAGTGGAATGTGAAAAGTGGCCTTTGTGGTGCGCTTTTGGGTGGTCAGATGAGAAACTGGCCGTTTTGGTAGATGCGTTTGCCATCGGCCCAGATTTCACCGCCGTGGGTCATGTCGGTGATGAGGTCCCAGTGGATGGGCGACTCGTTTTTTCCGCCGCATTGCAGGTAGCTTTGCCCGATGGCCATGTGAATGGCGCCGCCGATTTTTTCATCGAAGAGGATGTTTTTGGTGATTCGTTGGATGGCGTAGTTGGTGCCGATGGCGGCTTCGCCGAAGCGGCGCGTTCCGGGCAGGGTGAAGATGTAGTCTAAGAAATCCTGGCCCTGGCGGGCTTCCCATTTTTGGATGTAGCCGTCTTTGACCCACAGGGTAACGCCCTCGACTTCGTGGCCCTGATAGATGGCGGGGTAAGAGAAGTGGACGACACCCTGTACGCTGTCTTCGACGGGGCTGGTGAAGACTTCGCCGGAGGGCATGTTGGCCTGGCCGTCGGAATTGATCCAGGTGCGCCCGGCGGTGCTGAACGAGACATCGGTGCCGGGGCCGACGTAGCGCACCTGGGAGCACTGGTTGAGGTGCTCGACAATGCGCTGCTGCTCGGCGCGCACCTTCAGCCAGGCTTCGGCGGGGTTGTCTTCGAAGAGTTTGCAGGCGTTATAGACGAAGTGTTCGTACTCGCTAAGGCTCATGCCGGCCTCTTGGGCGGCGGCGTCGGTAGGGTACTGGCAGAGGTTGCGACGCAGGCTTCGGTCGGCGATGCGCTCGAAGTAGGCTTTGTTGACGGGCTGCATTCCTTCCTGGCGCAGGGCGTGGCGTTCAGCGGGCGCGTTCTGCATTTCGCGCAGGTTGAAGGGAGCGCGGATGTTGAGATAGACGTCGAAGGTCTCCACGGCTTGTTTCATCAACCAGGGCGGTGTTTTCAAGGCTTCGTCGCTGCCGTGCTCGAGCAACAGACGCTCCCGCTCGCGGAAGGCCCAGTCGCACTCGATGAGGACGGCGCCGGCCTGGAGGGCTTCGCGGTACACTTCGCGCACCAACGGCTCGGCCAAGGTGGTAGCGCTGATGAATACCCGATCGCCCGGCCGCACGCCCAGACAGTAGTGGGTGAGCAGATGAGCGTATTTTTGTAATATTGTAGACATAGGTAGAACGCGCTAAGAAATCGGCGCTAAAGTAGTGCTCGACGCAGTTGCCAACAAAGGTACTCCTGCGTACTAGCGGAAACTCAAGCGGCCTGATGCGTCTTCACAGACGGCGCCGCTTGTCAACAAATCCTAAAGGCAGTCAGCCAGCCCAAGGGTCGGCGCTATTTTTGCGGCCTAAAAACGCAGTCATCCCATCCTTTTTCTTCCAAAACATACGGTATCCCTCTATGATGCAACGGATAGTTATTGCCATCCTGTTGAGCGTATTTTGTGCATGGGCTTCGTTTTCCCTCGCCCAATCGGCTCCCGCCGTCAAAGACAGCACCCACATCGAGGCATTTATTGAAGGGCTGCCTGCTGGCACAGCACGCTTAGTGGGCACCTACGGCGACCAAAACTACATTGCTGATACGGCAGTGGTAGATGCCACAGGCCACTTCGTTCTGCGTCGCGAAAGAGCCCTGCCGGCCGGTTTCTATTACTTCCTCCTGCCCGGGCAAAAGAACTTTTCCATCCTGGTAGATCGCGACGACCAGCGAATGACGCTGCGCGCCAAGGCGGACGACATCCCCGGCACCCTGCAGATTACTGGCTCACTGAACACTATCCTCTTTTATCGGAACGCGCGCTACCAAAATGCCCAGGAGCCAGAACTCAAACAATTAAGCCAGGTACTGCGCGACTTCCCGCCAAATTCGCCCGAATACGAAAGAGCTAAAACGCGCCAAAACGAACTTATCGCCCAGCGCAAAGCGCACTTGGACTCTATCTACCGCGAATATCCAAACGCCTTCTTCACGAAATTCAAAATCGCAGGCCAAAACCCAGACTGGCCCGAATTCCGCAAACCCAACGGCGACTTGGATACCCTGCGTAACCTTATCTACTACCGCGACCACTTTTGGGACAACGTAGACTTCAACGATACACGCCTGCTACACACGCCCGTTATCGCCAATAAGTTAAAACGCTACATCGTCGAACTGACGCCTCAGCAACCCGACTCCATTATCAAAGTGGCCGACCCACTCGTGCAGCGCGTGCTGCCCTATAAAGAGTACTTCCAGTTCTTTGTCAACTGGATAGCCCTCAACTACGAAAACGGCAAAACTAAAGTCATGGACGGCGAAGCCGTTATGGTCTTTCTGATTGACAAATACTTCACGCCCGAGCTGGCTACCTGGGATACGCCCGAAAACATTGCGAAAATCCGCAAAAAGGCTGACGAAATGAAGGCCAGCCTCTTGGGCCGAAAAGGCCCCGACGTGCGCGCCTTAGACGTCAACGGGGAATACAAATCCATTTATGAGATGACGGCGCCGCTTATCGTCGTTTTCATGTACAGCCCTGATTGCGACCACTGCCGCGAACAAGCACCCGAAATCCAGCGCATCTACCAACGATGGAAAAACCGAGGCGTAGACTTCTATGGCATCGCCCTTAACACTACTGACGAAAAATGGAAAGAGTTCGTGCGCAAAAACGGCTTCACCTTCACCAACGTCTTCGACCCGACCAACAGGGCTATCTATGCCAAGTACTTCGTGGACATCACCCCTGAGCTCTACGTCTTGAACAAAGACCGCATCATCGTGGCTAAAAACCTGCAAGCCAGCCAGTTAGAAACTATCTTTGAAAGGGAACTGGCGAAAATGGGCCGTTGAAGTACCGGGTGAGGCGTCTTTGTTCGTAGCCATGAGGCTGCGCCCTTTGGGCACTCTAAGCAAAGCACGAATACCTTGCAGGCGATTGCCCATCGCCCGCAAGGTATTCGTGCTTAAGGCGGCTGAGCCTGACGGCAGCAACGCCGTTCAAAAGCACTTCATTTGCTTCAACAGCTCTTTTCTCCATTCTGACACCCATCATACCGGCGCGGTTTTGAGTCACCCTCAAGCCTGTAAACGAGCACGCAGTTGACGAACAGCGAACGGCCCGAGAGACGAAAGACATAGGGAGCAAACCTTGGCGCTATCTTTGCCCAAAAAGCGTATCCAGAATGTATAAACTACCAATTGGCATCCAGGATTTTCGTACCATCCGAACGGAAGGCTATAAGTACGTAGATAAAACCGAGTACGTGCATCGCTTAGTCACGTCCGGCAAGTTTTATTTCTTATCCCGCCCGCGTCGCTTTGGCAAGTCGCTGACGGTTTCGACGCTGCAGGAGTTGTACTCAGGTAGCCGGGAGTTGTTCGAGGGCCTGTGGATTGCAGATAA
>JANWVR010000052.1 GCA_025056735.1 Saprospiraceae bacterium | reverse complement strand
GATGGCGCCGTCGTTGCCGCCCGGGCAGCTAACGTCTTTAACCGTAACAGACACATTAAATAGCGGCGGCGCCGGGACGACAAACGTAGTGCTGGTGGTGCATCCGCGGCTGTCCGTAACGGTGGGCGTGTAAATACCCGGAGACAGGTTGGTCAGGTTCTGCGTCGGAAGACCGTTTGACCACAGGAAGGTGTAGCCACCCGAGGCTCCTCCGACGGTGAGTGTAATGGCGCCATCACTGCCGCCTGGGCAGGTAACGGGCTTGACGACGCCCGTTAAATCCCAATCCGGGATGCGCTGCACGGAAAGGTTGTTGTCCACGCGCGTACAGCCAGCGGCATCGGTAATGGTTACCGTGTATGCGCCCAAGGGAACATTAGATTGTGTGGCTGTGGAGGCATTGTTCGACCAGGCGTATTGGTAGCCCGGCGTGCCGCCGCTGGCCACTACCGTGAGCGTGCCGGTTACGGGTGTCACGCCCGGGCAGGAGGTCTGCACAAACGTCATCTGCGACTGCAGCGGCGGCGCCGGTTGGACGACGGTGGCGGTTACCACTTTCGTGCAGCCGTTTAAGTCCTTGATTTCCACCGTATAAGCAGCCGGCGGTATGTTGCTCAGGTTTTGCGTAACGGCGCCGTTTGACCACAGGAAGCTGTAAGACGGCGTGCCGCCTGTGACGGTCAGTGTTACGTTGCCGATATCCTGACGACAGGGCAGGGCCGTCCATTGCGCTGCGCCGCTGATGGCAGTGGGTTGTGTAACCACAGCAGTAGCCGTTTGCGAGCAGCCGGCGGCGTCGGTTACGGTTACCGTGTAGGTACCGGCAGACAGGTTGTCGGCGGTAGGCGTAGTGGCGTTGTTCGACCAAAGGTAGGTATAGTCGAGCGTGCCGCCGCTGACGTTGGCCGTAGCGCTGCCGGTGGCTTCGCCGAAGCAACGCGCCGGTTGAGCGGTAGTGCCAACCACCAGATTGGTAGCCTGGCCCACAACAAAAGTCTGGGTGCGCGTGCAGCCATTCGCATCGGCTACTGTTACGGTATAGGTACCGGCAGCGACGTTTTCGAGATTTTGTGCTGTCGTATTATTAGACCAGGCAAAGGCGTATCCCCCAGCGCCGCCACTGACGGTGAGGAGCACACTGCCCGTCGCTGCACCGGCACAGCCGGCATTGTTGACTTCACCGCTGAGGACGATGATTTCGCCCTCGTTGAGCGTGGCTTCCGCCTCGATAACGCAGCCGTTGAAGTCCGTTACCGTAACCGTGTACGTGCCGGCAGGCACGTTTTGTAGCGTAGCGCCCGTGCTGTTGTTCGACCACCGGTACGTGTAGGGGAACGTACCGCCGCTGACGGTGGTTTCAATGCGGCCAGTGGAGGCGCCCCCGCAAAGGATATCAAAGGGCTTGAGTGCAAGGTCGAGCGGGTCGGGTTCGGTAAGGGTAACCACCACTTCGAAGGTGCAGCCGTTAGCATCCGTTACTGTGCCGCTTACTGTGCCCGCTGAAACGTTGAGCAATTCAGAGGTGGTCTCGCCCGTCGCCCATGCAAAGGAGTAATCTGGCGTTCCGCCGCTGACGGTGAGGAAGATGCTGCCGTCGTCGGCTCCAGCGCAGCTGGGGCTAAAGGTAATGGTCTCCACATCGAGCGGGTCAGGCTCCTGGATCAGTACCTCGGCCTCAGCAGTGCAGCCGTAGTTGTTCGTTACCGTAACGGTGTAGAGGTCAGGCGCTAAGCCAGTGATGGTTGCTGTGGTGGCGCCGTTCGACCATTGATATGTAAATGAGGTACCGCCTGTAGCGACCACAGTAGCCGAACCGTTGGCATCGCCGTTACACGAAACGTCGGTGGGTTGTACCTGCAGTTCGATCGGCGCATCTTCGTAGAAGACAGAAGTAAAGATGCCGGTGCTTTGGTTGAAGTACGAGCCAGTGGGTACTTGCTCTAAGCGCAGGGCGCGCACCATGTAGTAGTTGTTGCCATTTACAGGGAAGGAATCCACGAACGATGTGCCCGCAACCGGGTTGCTGATGAGCTGATAGACACTGTCAGGGTGTTCGGCCCAATAGACGAGATAGCCCAGCGCGACGTCGGGCGAGGGGTTCCAGCTGAGGTGCACCGTACCACATTTAGGCGTAGCGGTGAGGTTTTGAGCCGGCCGAACGGCACGGGCGCGCAGCGTGGGGTCGCCCAGCAGGCCGACGTGGATGAGGCCACCGCCGAAATTAGTTGGATAGACGGGAAACTGCAGAAAGCTGTTGAGCCACACCCAGAAGGTGCTGGTGGCGATGGGTTCACCCAGCGCCATGTGGTGCAGGTGCCAGTTGGGTCGGCCGGCCCACGAGCAGGTCAGGATGCCGCCTTTGGAGGCTAAGGCACTGGGCATGAAGGGATTGTTTTCAAAATCCCAGTCGCCAAAATAGCTGCCAAAGAGCATGGAGAACACGATGTTGACGCTATCGGTCTGGAAGTTGGCCGACGTGCCTACGCCGTTGGCACTGGTGTACGTGCCGGCGCCGCAGCCGTAGCCGAGGAGGAAGCTGCGGTTTTTGGTGTCGTTGAAGAAGTCGAGCGCCGTTTGCACAGAGGTTGTGCCCGTGAGTGTGTAGCCGTTTCGGAAGCCGTTTTGGGCGAAGGCTTCGCCGCCGAAAAAGCCGAAGTTGTCGTCCACAAGCGTCTGATTGGCGGGCTTGTAGGCGCCATTTCGGAAGGCATGGTTTTTGTTCAGGTAGCGGCGGTATAGTTCGACTTGCGGCACGTTCCAGCCGGTGGTCAGTTTGGAGAAATCCACGCGGCTGACGACGATCTCTGCTAAGGTTGGGGTAAAACTCTGGTCGAATTTGCCGTCGCCGGGCACGTTGCGGTTGGCCGGGCGGGCGGCGGAGTTGTTGTTGATGGTGTTGTCCGTCCAGGCCGACTCGTTCATGTCGCCGTAGTAGTAGTCGGTGGGCCAGGCGCCCTGGTGGTCGGTGTGGCCGTCGGGAGCGATGTTGCCCGAATAGGGCACCGGGATTTTGCCGAACAGCAGTGCCGCCGCCACGTTGTTCGGGTCTTTGTTGTATTCGTTGCGCAGAATGGCCTTCACCGAAGGCACCGTGCTGGCAGCGACGTTGATGTCGTGTCGGATGACCTGCCAGCCGTCGCCGCGCAAGTCTTGCACGAAACGGGCCAGCTCCGTGGCTAACGGCGCCGAGAGCGTGTTGTCCACGATGAGGATCAGTTTGCCGCGGTACGTCGGCGCCAGCACCTGGATACCGGCATACGTCAGGCCTATGCGCTCATTAGGGTTTGCTGTGCCGCGCTTTACGACGATGTACTCGTAGCCGATGCCAGCGCTTACGTTGACGTCCGTGAAGGTTGTAGCATTACCCGGCAGGCCAACGGCTTGCCATTGGGTCTGGTTGATCAGTTTTCGCCCGATGATAGTCAGCGTGTCGGTCGGTCGGGCCGGAAATGTCAGGGTGATGGAGGGCGGGTTGGCATTGGTCGTGACGGCAATTGGCACCACCACGTCTGCCGCTGTTTGCGCCATTAAGGCGCAGGCGGCAACCGCCCCAGCGAGGGTGAGTAACAGGCGTTTGTGCATAGTAGGACTAAAATGTTTGAAGGTTAACGGTGTAGGGAATAAAAAAGAGGGCGTAAGATAAGACTTTGGCGGGGTCTGGCCAAAAACGACTTGTCGTTTAATCGCTCTCCCACTGCGCCAACACCCAGCAAGCATAGAGGGGAAAGTATAGTTCTACGTCATTCTATCCTCATAATCTTACCAGAGGCCGTCATTTTGTACCCTTCAATTAAATACATATAGTGTCCAGGCTTCAAGAACGATACATCCACTTTGCTCAGCGACTCCGCTATTCGTTGCTCGTACACAAGCCTGCCATAAACATCGTAGAGTCTGAAGATCAAGTTCTCGCTTCCTTTGTCGGGGTAATTGACCCACAATTCACCTCGGGTAGGGTTGGGATAGATGGCAAGCGTACCGCTATCCCAGGCGATCTCGTCTGTGTGATTGGTGGTATCGCAACCTTCGTTCGACATGCGATAATGCGGAAAATTGGGTATCGTGGCGAAGTTAAAGGAAGGCAAAGGAAGCCCTCTTTGTACCAATTGGCAGGACAGACCCGGACAGTTG
>JANWVR010000041.1 GCA_025056735.1 Saprospiraceae bacterium | reverse complement strand
TCGCCCAGATACATGAAGGCCGTATGGTCGGCGATGCGCTGGGCCTGCTGGAGGTTGTGCGTTACGATGACGATGGTGAACATTTGCTTGAGTTCCATCAGCGTCTCTTCCACTTTGGCGGTGCTGATGGGGTCTAGGGCGGAGCAGGGCTCGTCGAGCAAGATGACTTCGGGCGCCACCGCGATGGCGCGGGCTAAGCACAAGCGTTGCTGTTGGCCACCCGAAAGTTCGAGGGCCGATTTGTCCAATTCGTCTTTTACTTCCTCCCACAGGTGGCTCTGTCGCAGGCTGTTTTCCACAATGGCGCGGATGCGTTCCCTGTCTGTCAGTCCATTGATTTTCAGGCCATAGGCAACGTTTTTGAAGATGGACTTCGGGAATGGGTTGGGTTTTTGGAAGACCATGCCTATCCGGCGGCGCAGCCACACGGGGTCTACGCGGGGGTCTAAGATGTTTTTGCCCTCGAAGAGGATGCGCCCTTTGAGGCGAATGTCCGGATTGAGGTCGTGCATGCGGTTAATGCTGCGCAGCAGCATTGTTTTGCCGCAGCCAGAAGGGCCTATCAGGGCGATGATCTGGTGTTCGGGTATGTCCATCGAGATGCCCTTGAGGACATGCTTCGAGCCGGCGTACAGGTGGAGTTGCTCTATTTGCAGGATGTGCCTTTCCATGGCTTTTTCACAGGCGTTTTTTCGGATGATACTGTGCGCGGATGATGAAAGCAACGAGATTGAGCAGGAAGACTAAGAGCAGAAGTGCGACTGCTGTGCCATACGCAAGGGGGCGCACCAATTCGGGGTCGTGGTGTTGTGTCGCCAGGATGTACAGGTGGTAAGGCAGCGCCATAAACTCATCGAAGGGAGACGCTGGCAGATAGCGGGTGTAGAACGCTACGCCCGTAAACAGGATAGGCGCCGTTTCGCCGGCAGCGCGGGAGAGCGCTAGGATGACACCTGTCAGGATGCCGGGCAGTGCCGTCGGTAGCACGACGCTATAGGTTGTCTCCCAGCGCGTGGCGCCTAAGGCCAGCGCACCCTCGCGCAGTGCGCGCGGCACCTGGCGAAGCGCCTCTTCCGTAGTGGCAATCACGGAGGGCAGCGTCAGCAAGGCCAGCGTGCAGGCCGAGGCGAGGATAGAGGCGCCCATGTGCATGCCCTCTACAAAGATGGCCAGGCCGAAGAGGCCGTACACGATGCTGGGCACGCCTGCTAAGTTGCGCACCGCAGCGCGAGTGAGCTGGGTGAGTATGCTCTCACTCGCATATTCCTCCAACCAGACGGCACAGGCTACGCCCAAGGGAGCCGTCAGTAAGGTAGCCAACAAGGTTACTACCGCCGTGCCAAAAATGGCTGGCCAGATACCGCCCGCGGTCATGCCCTGGCGCGGAAAGCCGGTCAGAAACTCCCAGCTCAGCACCGGAATGCCTTGCTTGCCTAAGTCAAAGAGCATGATCGCCATGAAGGCTGCCACAGTTAAGGCGCAGGCAATCAGCGAGGCAATGCCTATCCACATCCAGAGCGTTCGTATCCTCATTGTCCGCGTTTTCGGAGTCGCGCCGCCACGCGCTCAGCAGCGAAGTTGATGGATAATGTAATTAGAAAAAGCACTAAAGCACAGGCAAATAGCGCGTAGTAATGCGTCGTCCCGGTGGGCACCTCGCCCATTTCAATAGCTACTGTGGCCGTAATGGTGCGCACCGAAGAAAAGAGGCCCGAGGGCATGGCTGTGGCGTTTCCGGTAGCCATCAGCACGGTCATCGTCTCGCCAATGGCACGCCCGATGCCGAGCATGATCGCCGCCAGCAGCCCCGAATAGCACGCCGGCAGCGTTACCCGGATGAGCGTTTCCCAGCGGTTGGCGCCCAACGCATAGCTGGCTTCTTTGTATGCCCGCGGGACGGCCTGCACAACGTCTTCCGAAATGCTGATGACGGTCGGCAGGGCCATAAAAGCCAATAGAATAGAGCCGTTGAGTGCATTCAGTCCGTTGGGCAAACCGAACACTTTTGCCAGAAACGGCCCGACTAACACGATGCCCGTAAAACCCATCACCACTGAAGGTACCGCTGCCATAAGTTCGACGATGGGCTTCAACAGGTTGCGCAGCCGCATTGGCGCAATTTCTGACAGGAAGAAAGCCATCCCTACGCCCAAGGGCGCTGCAATAACGGTGGCGCCCAGTGTCGTCAGCGCTGTGCCCAACAGCAGCGCGCCTATTCCGTAGGAAGGGGTGTCGTAAGCCGCCGGATTCCACGCATTCAGCGAGAAGAATTCGCCAAGGCCGATATAGGTAAAAGCCTTCCAACTGTTCACCGCCAGGAGCAGGAAAATGCCCACTAAGGTTGCAATGGAAACGAACGCCGAAACCGCCAGTGAATTCTCGAAGAACCTGTTCCAAAAATAGCGTCGCCCGGTCATCGCGTTTCAGTGTAATAGTTCAAGGTCTCTATCTGGGCAGAGGGCGGGTTGAGCGCGTGATAGGCGCTCAGCATATCGGGCCAAGGCGGCAAATAGCCGTTTTCCAGAATGATTTGCTGGCCGGCAGGGCTGGTTTCAAACTGAAAAAAGGATTTAATTTTATCCGATGGACGACCGTTGGTGAACTGATACAGCGGGCGCACCAACGGATAGTCGCCTGAGCGCAAGGCCACCTCATCCAACGGCGAAACCGCTGGTCGGCGCGCGTTGGCCTTCAAACGCACGATGCGCACGCCCTGCCGGATACTGCCGTCGGCTTTGGCTACATAACCTAGACCGACGTAGCCAATACCATAAGGGTCGCGCATGACAGACTCTACGATTTGCGCCGTGCCGTTCATCTGCTTAAGCGCCGGCGAAAAGTCGCGCCCCAGCACTTTCTCTCGAAAATAAACAAAGGTGCCGGAATTGCTCTGACGCCCATAGAGCGAAATGCGGCCTGGCCGACCGCCCACCTCTGCCCAGTCGCGAATTTCACCCGCGTAAATGCGGCCCAATTGCTCCAGTGTCAGGCTGTCCACACCCACCGAGGGATGAACCACAATAACCAAAGCATCTGCCGCAAAGACGTGCGCCACTAACCGGATGCCCCGCTTGTGCGCCAGAGCGATCTCCTTTTCCGTAAGCGCGCGCGAGGAATTGGCTACATCCGTTTTGCCGTTGAGCAAAGCCGCTATGCCCACGCCCGAACCGCCGCCGGCGATGCTGATGGAAACGGCAGAGTCCTCAGCCATGTAGGCTTCAGCCAGGCGAAACACTAAATTTACTTCCGTATCCGAGCCCCGAACAGTAATGCGCTCAACGCTGCGCATCTGTTGACACGCATCGCCCGCAATCAATAGAAAGAGAAGCAATAAAAACCACCTTGACGTAGCCCAGCCGTCAGGCTTGCTCGTCATCACCCTCTCCGCCTTCGCCTTCCTCCGCCTCATCATCCTCATCCAAATACTCCTCCTCGTCGAGGTCGTCTTCATCGCTGTCGTCTTCGCCACCGTCATCATCCAGGTCCTCTTCCAGATCGTCGAGGTCGTCCTCTTCGAAGTCTTCCTCTTCCTCGTCGGCCGTTTCCTCTTCAGGCGGCTCTTCATCGGCTAATGCCGTAACCAGAATTTCATCCCACGCTTCAGCAGAGCGTGTCTCTTGCTCCAGGGTAAAGGTATCGGTGCGCATAATGCCAAGTTTTTGCCCCAAAATTCTGAGACATCGTGCGCTTGCCGGGCTTCAGGCAGGTTAAGTTGATATTAAGAATGCGCCGCCGTTTTGCCTATTGGTTCGGAGCTCAGACGGCCCAGTGCCCTAAGTACTTGAGAAAAATTTTGGTCAGGTTCTCGGCGTCCGAAATGCCTCGATGGTGAGTGCCGGTGAAGAGGATATTTTCAATTTCGGCGGCTTTTTTCAGGCCTACCGGGCGTTTCAGCCCTTTGATGTGCATGTACTGCTGTTTCAGGTTGGCGTGCGGTTCGGCCCAGTCAGTTTCCAAGCGGTGCAAGCGGCAGTCGTGGACGAGCATCTTTTGGTCTAAAGAGCCCCACGAACACAGCGTGTAATCTTCTTCGCCAATGCGCGCCCACTCCCAGAATTCCTCGATGACTTCCGGGAATGTAGCGGCCCGATTGATGTCTTGCTGGCTAATCTGCGTTAGTTGCCGGCAGAAGGGCGATAGGGTAGGGTGCACTACGGGCCGCACAAAGCGGTTGAATTTGCCGCGTATTTCTCCATAGGCATTGACGCGAAAGGCGCCGATTTCGATGATTTCCTGCACGTAGCCAGGCGGTCGGTGCTCCCAGCAGGTAGCTTCCAGGTCGTAGATGATGTAATTTTTCATGTCCAAACAGCAGGGCGTCGAGCGCCTTTAGCCTGTGCGCTAAGTATGGACGCAAAGTTCGAGCAATTGTTCAGAGCTTTGCCCCAAAACCCGAACATGCGCATTGTCTTACTGACCACTTATCCGCACGGCGGCGCCGGCATCGCCTGCCGGCGCCTGGAGAATGCCCTGCGGCACATTGGGTTAGAAGCTCAAACGCTCACTGCTGCCGATGCACCTTCGCGCTGGCCTTTTTATGCCGAGCGGCTTTCATTCTTGCCTTTTGAGCGCGACCGCTCGGTGCGCTTTCAGTTTTCATTGGCCAATTTTGGCTGCGAAATGGCGAGCCATCCTGTCGTGCAGGAGGCCGATATCATCCACTTGCATTGGATCAACCAGGGTTTTTTATCGCTTCAAAACATTCGGCAATTAGCCCAAACGGGCAAGCCCATCGTCTGGACACTGCACGACATGTGGGCATTCACGGGAGGATGCCACCACAGCGCCGGCTGCGAGGAATACACGCGCGCCTGCGGCCATTGCCCCATGCTGCGCTGGCGAGGGCCGCACGACCTGTCGCACCGCATCTGGCGGCGCAAAAAGCGCCTTTTTCCTCAGCATATGCACATCATCACCTGCAGCGAATGGCTGGGGCAACGCGCGCGGCGCAGCAGCCTGTTGGGCAGCTACCCCGTTCACGTCCTGCCAAACGCCATTGATACCGGGCTTTTTGCACCCGCTTCGGAAGCGCAACGGCGGGCGTTCCGGCGTGCGAGAGGCATTGCCGATACCGCTGTGTTGGCCCTCTTTTCTTCCGTCAAGGTGGAAAACCCCTGGAAAGGCTTTGGACATCTGGTTCAGGCGTTGGCGCAATTGCGCCAACAAAAGCCCGATCTCCCGCTGGAACTTATGGTCATGGGCAAGGCTCAGCCCGAGACGCTCAGCCGTTTGCCTTGCAAGGTGCACGAATTGGGGGCGCTCTCCGATGCGTCCTCCATTGCCGAGGCGTATGCGGCTGCAGACCTGTTCGTCATTCCTTCGTTGGAGGAAAACCTGCCCAACACCGTCATGGAGGCCTTAGCCTGCGGCACGCCTGTGGCGGGCTTTCGCACCGGTGGCATCCCGGAAATGGTCGAACACGAACAAAACGGGTTTCTGGCGCCCGTGGGCAACAGCCAGGCCTTAGCCGAAGCCATCATATGGGTAGCCCAGCGAGCCGGACAACTCCGCGCCGCCGCCCGCAGCAAAGCCGAGCGCTGCTATGCTCAAACCATCGTCGCTCATCAGCACCTGGCCTTGTATCAGCAGGCGCTGGAGCGTTCGCCCAGATAAAGCCATGATAATGAGAGGCATAGCAGGCATTGTTGCGCTAATCCTGTGGTATCGCCCCCTGGCAGCCCAAAGCACAGAAGCGTTGCCGCCCGACGCTGAGGCCATATACCGCCAGATTTTTTCTCTTCGGCTTTCGGACGCTAACCAGCGGTTGCAGGCCCTGCCGCCACAGGCAATACCGGCGCCTGTCGCCGCTCTTTTGGCCAATTACATAGACCTCGCTCGCGCGCTATTGGACGACCAGGAAGCCAGCACCCGGTATTTTCACCAACAGGCCGCCGCGCGCATTCAGGCCGTGCAGCGCTTGCCCGACCGTTCGCCTTGGGCGCTCTATGCTGAGGCGGAAATGCGGCTCCAGCGGGCAGCGCTGTGGGCAAAGGCGGGCAACTACATAGCCTGCGCGCAAGAAACACGCCGCGCCTGCGCCTTACTGGAAGAAAACCGCCGTCGCTTTCCGCATTTCGCCCTCAATCGGAAGAGTCTGGCCATCGTGCAGGCGCTGTTGGGGGCATTGCCCGACGAATTCCGCTGGGCCGCCGAATGGCTGAGCGGCCTGCGAGGTTCCGTGCTGGGCGGCATCAGCGAATTGGAGGCCCTGCTGGTCGAAGGCATGGCGGAGACGTTGTTTTTTGAAGAAGAAATCCGCATAGCCATTGCCCTGCTGCGCTTGCATCTGCTGGAGGACAAAGAAGGCGCCTGGCGCGCGCTGCAATCGGCGCGCTGGAATGCGCGCCAAAACCCGTTGGCGGCCTATTCGTTGGCCGTGGTGGCCGCTCGCTCTGGCCGAAACGACGAGGCTATCCGCCTGCTGGAGGCCGCTCCGGAAGGCGAGCCGTTTCATCCGTTCTGGCAGCGCCACTACCTGCTGGGCGTGTTGAAATTGAACCGCTTAGACGCCGACGCTGACCAGCCGCTGCGCCGTTTTGCGCGCCACTTCCTGGGCGAAACGGGCCGATGGGAAGCCTGCCAGAAAATCGCCTGGCACTGCCTGCTACACGGCGACACCTCGGGCTATCGCACCTGGACGACCCGCATTGCTGCGGCCAGACGCCCCCGCTCCGAACAAGACCATGCCGCCTGGCGCGAGGCCTGTGAAGGGCCGAGACCTCACCCTGCGCTCTTGCGCGCCCGCCTGCTGTTCGACGGCGGGTACTACCAGCGCGCCTACGAAACCCTGACCCAACAACCCGCAAGCCATTACACCGGCGACCACCGCTTAGAATACACCTACCGACTCGCCCGCATCGCTCACGCGCTAGGGCGCTACGACGAAGCCGAACGACACTACCGCCAAACCCTCGAAGAGGGCCGCTTGAACCCAGCGTATTTTGCCTGCCAGGCCGCCTTGCAACTGGGTATCCTCTATGAAAATACCCGGAAATGCGCTCAGGCAAAAACCGCTTATCAGACCTGTCTGCGCCTGAAACCCCAGCAATACCGCATCAGCCTGCATGCGAAAGCAAAAGCGGGATTGGCCCGGCTGCAGAAGCGGTGCTAAAAGGAGAACAGTCCTCGCAAAAACCCCAACAAAACCGCACCTCGCGCGTTTGTGCAGCCATGACGACAAAAAGCATTCTCACCAATGTGCGCACCTTAGGCGCCCTGAAAGCCACCGGCTACCGCCCCCGAAGCATCAAAGACGAAATGCGCCAGAATCTTTTGGACAAAATCCGACGCCGCGAAAATGTCTTTCCCGGCATTTATGGCTTTGACGACACCGTGCTGCCCGATATCGAACGCGCCGTCCTGAGCCGGCACAACCTCCTGCTCTTGGGACTGCGCGGTCAGGCCAAAACCCGCTTGGCGCGCCTGTTAGTCAACCTCTTAGATGAATACATCCCTATCGTGGCCGGCAGTGAACTCAACGACGACCCCATGGCGCCTATCAGCCGCCACGCCCGCGACCTCATTGCCGAACGCGGCGACGAGACGCCTATCGAATGGCTCCACCGCGACGAGCGCTACGTAGAAAAATTGGCTACGCCCGATGTAAGCATCGCCGATCTGGTGGGCGATGTGGATCCTATCAAAGCTGCTAACCTCCGCCTGCCGTATTCCGACGAGCGCGTCATCCATTTCGGCCTCATCCCACGCGCACACCGATGCCTGTTCGTCATCAACGAATTGCCTGACCTCCAGCCGCGCATCCAGGTGGCCCTCTTCAACGTCCTCCAGGAGGGCGACATGCAAATCCGGGGCTTCAAATTGCGCCTCCCCTTAGACATCACCTTTGTCTTTACGGCCAACCCGGAGGATTACACCAACCGCGGCAGCATCATCACTCCGCTCAAAGACCGCATCGAAAGCCAGATAACTACCCACTATCCCACCTCTATCGAGATCGGGCGCCGCATCACCGAGCAAGAGGCGCGCATTGACCCCGCTCAACGCGAAGCCGTGCGCGTGCCCGACTTGCTCAAAGACCTCATCGAAGAAATCGCCTTCGCCGCCCGCGACAGCGAATATGTGGACAAAAGCAGCGGCGTCAGCGCCCGCCTCACCATCGCCGCTTACGAAAACCTGTACTCCACCGCCGAGCGCCGCATGTTGCTCAACGGCGAAAGCGCTACTACCGCGCGCATCACCGACCTTTGGGGCGTCATACCAGCCATCATTGGAAAGGTGGAAATGGTCTATGAGGGCGAACAGGAAGGGCCGCACTCAGTGGCGCTCCGCCTCATCGGGCAGGCCGTCAAAAAGACCTTCCTGAAGTACTTTCCCAACCCTGCCAAACTGCGCCGCGGTCAGGAAAAAGACCCTTACGGCGTCATCAAAGCCTGGTTCTCCGGCGGAAATGTCGTGGATCTGCTCCACGATCAAAAAGACCGCGAATTCCTGCAAAATTTAGAACAGGCCGCTGGCCTGCGCAAATTCGTCGAAAGCCACAAGGTTCCAGCTGCCGACATCCCGGTTTTCATGGAATTAGTGCTGCACGGCCTGGCAGAATTTGAGGTGCTCAACAAAGAATTCATCCTCAACCGCTGGACGTTCAAAGACTTCCTCGCCGACAGCGGCTTGGGCAACACCGACGACGATCCGGATATGCGCGATTTGCTCCGGTAGCCAGAGCGGCAAAAAAGGCGCAGCAGCCCGGAGAATGGGCTATTTTCGCCCCAATATTTTGGGTAAAAGGAAAACCATCATCATGCTGCGCGTACTTTTTGGGCTTGCCATGGCCAGTTTCATGGCCCATTGCACCTCCGACAAAACCGCTGAAAAGCAAGGCGACAAGGCCCGTCCTGACTACATCATAGTCATCCACGGCGGCGCCGGTACGCTCTCTCGCCAGGCGATGACGGCTGACAAGGAAGCGCGCTATCGGGCGGCCTTAGACTCGGCACTCCAGATCGGAGAGTCCATTCTCCGGTCGGGCGGCACGGCCTTAGATGCCGTTACGGAAACGGTGGCCTGGCTCGAGGATTGTCCGCTGTTCAATGCTGGCCGCGGCGCCGTCTTCACCCACGAAGGCCGCAACGAATTGGATGCCAGCATTATGGACGGCCGCACGCATAGCGCCGGCGCGGTAGGCGGCGTTACTATCGTCAAAAATCCCATCCGGCTGGCGCGCGCTGTCATGGAGAAATCGCCGCATGTGTTCTTGGTTGGCCCCGGCGCCGAACGGTTTGCCATAGAAAACGGCTTGGACACTGTGTCGCCGTCATGGTTCTTTACCCAGGAGCGCTGGGATGCTCTGCAAAAAGTCCTGCAAAAGAGCGATAAAACGGGCGACGTTTCCAGCGACTTGGCCGACTACAAATTCGGCACGGTGGGCGCTGTGGCTTTAGACCGCCAGGGCAACCTCGCTGCAGCTACCTCTACGGGCGGCATGACCAACAAGCGCTGGAACCGATTGGGCGACTCGCCCGTCATTGGCGCCGGCACCTATGCCTCCAACGACGCCTGTGCCGTGTCGTGTACGGGCCACGGCGAGTACTTCATTCGCTACGCCGTGGCGCACGACGTGTGGGCGCGCATGGTGTACGGCGGCGCGTCTCTGCAAGAAGCCGCTCATGCCGTGATCATGAAAAAACTGGTCGAAAAAGGCGGCGAAGGCGGCCTTATCGCTGTGGATAAAAGCGGCGCCATCGCCATGCCGTTCAACACCGAAGGGATGTACCGCGGCTACGCGCGCCCGGGCGAGCGCAAAACGGCCATCTTTGCCGACGAGTAAGCCCTCCTCTGTAAAAAAATGCCGCTAACGATGACGCCTTTAGCCGAACGCATGCGCCCGCGCGACCTGTCGCAATTCGTAGGCCAGGGGCATCTCGTGGGCGAGGGCGCCGTGCTGCGCCGGGCCGTTGAGGCGGGCAAAATTCCGTCCTTCATTTTATGGGGGCCGCCTGGTGTGGGCAAAACCACGCTGGCTCAGCTCGTTGCACAGCAGCTGAAAAAACCGTTTTATCAACTTTCGGCCATCCATTCGGGCGTCAAAGACATTCGCGAGGCCATCGAAAGCGCTGAAAAGGCGACGCTCTTCCAGGCGCGCGGCGCCATTTTATTTATTGATGAAATCCACCGCTTCTCCAAAAACCAGCAGGATGCCCTGCTGGGGGCTGTGGAGAAGGGAATCGTAACGCTTATCGGCGCCACGACGGAAAACCCGTCGTTCGAGGTCATTCCAGCCCTGCTGTCGCGTTGCCAGGTGTACGTGCTGCATTCACTGACGCGCGAACAGTTAGAACTGCTGCTACGGCGAGCGCTACAAGAAGACGAGGCTTTGAAAAAACGCGATGTGGAACTGGCTGAAACCGAGGCGCTGCTGCTGTATTCGGGCGGCGACGCGCGCCGGCTGCTGAACGCGCTGGAATTGGTGGTCAATTCTGTGCCCGAGGGCCAGCCTGTGCGCATCACGAACGACTTTGTGCGGGAGAAAATCCAGCAAAACATCGCGCTGTACGACAAAGGCGGCGAGCAGCACTACGATGTGATTTCCGCCTTCATCAAAAGCGTGCGCGGCAGCGACCCCAACGCGGCCCTGTACTGGTTGGCGCGCATGCTGGAGGGCGGTGAAGACATCGAGTTCATTGCCCGGCGCCTCATCATTCTGGCCGCCGAAGACATCGGCTTGGCCAACCCCAACGCTCTGCTCTTGGCCACGGCCACCTTAGACGCTGTGCGCGCCATCGGCATGCCCGAGGCGCGCATTGTACTGTCGGAGTGCGCCATTTATTTAGCCACCTCGCCCAAAAGCAATTCGGCCTATCTGGCCATAGACAAGGCCATCGAGGCGGTGCGGGCGGGCCAGGTTTTTCCCGTGCCGCTGCACCTGCGCAACGCGCCTACGCGCCTGATGCGCGAACTGCAGTACGGCGCTGGGTATCAGTACAGCCACGACTTCCCAGGGCATTTTATCCAGCAAGACTACCTTCCAGCCGAGTTGAAGGGCACATGCTTTTACGAGCCCGCCGACAACGCCGCCGAGACCCGGGCGCGCGAAAAACTGCGGCAGGAGTGGAAGCACTGGTATCCGTACACGTAAGGTTTTGGGCTCTGTTGTCGCCCTGGCGTCTCAGGGTGCATCTTTCGGTCAGGGTAAAGCGCCCGGTCTATCTTTGCCGCCGTCATGCAGGTCTTTTCTAATCTCGAGCAGCTGCCGTCGCTGGCAAACGCAGTACTGACTATTGGCTCTTTCGACGGCGTGCACATCGGCCACCGGCATATTCTCCAACAGGTGCGGCGGTTGGCCCAGGAGCGCGGCGGCCCCAGCGTCGTACTCACCTTTGAGCCGCATCCGCGCACGGTGTTGCATCCCGACGACGCGTCGTTTCGCCTCATCACCAGCGTCTCCGAAAAAATTCGCCTTTTGGAGAGCATTGGATTGGACTACGCTATTCTGGCGCCTTTTACCCCCGAATTTGCTCGCTATTCGGCCCAGCAATACGTCGAGGATTTCCTATTGCGCTACCTGCGCCCAGCAGTCATTGTTATCGGATACGACCACCGCTTTGGCGCCAATCGAGAGGGCGACATTCAGTTTTTGCGCCGCTACGAGGCTAAGGGCCTCTTTCAGGTAGTGGAAATTCCGGCGCAGTGGGTGGATGAAGTAACCGTCAGTTCGACCAAAATACGGCGCGCTCTTGAAGCAGGCGATGTCGCCCAGGCGCACCGGTTGCTGGGCCATCCCTTTGTCCTCTGTGGCACGGTCGTGGCCGGTCATCAAGTCGGGCGTTCTATTGGTTTTCCTACGGCCAACCTGCAGCCGGAAACGCCGCGTCAGCTTATACCGCCGGACGGCATCTACGCTGCACGCGCGCACTTGCCCAATGGCAGCACTTTCGACGCGATGCTTTACATCGGCCGCCGGCCTACACTCTCGGGCGACGAGACCCGCGCCATTGAGGCGCATTTGCTCGACTTTGAGGGCGACCTCTATGGCCAGACCCTTCGCATCGAGGTGCTGGATTTTATCCGAAAAGACCGAAAACTGGCAGATCTGCAGCAATTGCGCGCGCAAATCGAGGCAGATCGAGATGCCATACGGCAACGTTTGGCCCGCTTGCGCGAACAGCCCTCCGAAAGCCGCATCGTTTGCGCGCCCGACGAGGTCGTCATCGTTGTGCTCAATTACAACACGCGGGCGCACTTAGAAACCTACCTGCCCAGCGTGCTGGCTTACAGCCCGGGGGCGCGCGTGGTGGTGGCCGACAACGGCTCGCCCGACGACTCCGTGGCGATGCTGCGCGCGCGTTTCCCGCAGGTGGAGGTGTTGGAATTGGGGCGCAACTACGGCTTTGCCCATGGCTACAACGAAGCCCTGGCGCGCATCGAGGGCGGCGAGATATTCGTCGTTCTCAACTCAGACGTGGAGGTAACGCCAGGCTGGATGACGCCCGTGGTGGAGGCCATGCGGGCCAATGCATGCATCGCCATAGCACAGCCCAAAGTCTTAGCCTGGCGCGACAAGAACCGATTTGAGTACGCCGGTGCAGCAGGCGGATGGGTGGATTACTTAGGTTATCCTTTTTGTCGGGGGCGCATTTTTGGGCATTGCGAAGAAGACCAGGGGCAGTTCGACGCGCCGCAGGAATGCTTCTGGGCCGCCGGAGCGGCTTTTTTCATCCGCGCCGACCTGTATCGCCGGTTGGGCGGCTTTGATGGCGACTATTTTGCCCACAACGAGGAAATTGATCTGTGCTGGCGACTCAAACGCGCCGGTTATTCGGTGTGGTGCCTGCCGCAGTCTGTGGTTTATCACCTCGGCGGCGGTACGCTGGAATACGAAAACCCGCGCAAGGTGTTTCTCAACTTTCGCAACAGCCTGTTCACGTTGCTGAAAAACGAAACGCCGGCCAAATTGCTGTGGCTCATTCCAGCGCGCTTGTTGCTCGATGGCGTGGCAGGCGTTCGTTTTATGTTAAAGGGGCAGTGGCGTGCTGTGGGCGCCATTGTGCGCGCGCATTTTTCATTTTATCAAAACTTTTTTAAAACGCTGCGCAAAAGGCGGATTTTCAATGATTTAATAAATCAGAACCGCGTCGGCCCGCCCAATCGGTCGGGTATTTACTGGGGCAGCATCGTCTTTGCTCATTACATCCGTCGTGTGCGGCGTTTTGCCTCGCTGAAAATGCCGGGTGCTGCCGTCAGGAGCGAGTGTCCGGCGACCCCAGAGTCCTCCTTTCGCCAATCAAACGCGCCTTAGCTTTAATTGACACATGCCCAAGCCTGACCTGCTCTACGAAGATGAAGCGGTGATAGTGGTGAATAAACCCGCCGGCCTGCTGACGATTGCGGACCGCTTCGGCAATGCCGATAACCTGCACGAATGGTTGGAACGCCGCTACGGGCGCGTACTTGTAGTGCATCGGCTCGACCGCGAAACGAGCGGTGTGCTGTGTTTTGCGCGCACAGAGGAGGCGCACCGGCATCTGTCGCTGCAATTTGAAAACCACACGGTGGACAAGTTTTACTTAGCCTTGGTGGACGGCGTGGTGCAGGAGGAGGAAGGGGAGATTGACAAGCCTATCGGGCCGCATCCGACGATAGCGGGCAAGATGGTCATCACCGCTTCCGGCAAGCCATCGCTGACGTTCTATCGCGTGTTGGAGCGTTTTCAGCATTTTACATTAGTGGAGGCACTGCTCAAGACAGGACGTACCCACCAGGCGCGCGTGCATTTGCAGAGCATCGGTTACCCGCTCACTGTGGACGCGCTCTATGGGCGACGCTCGGCCCTGTATCTGTCTGAAATCAAGGGACGGGCCTACAAAGCCGGCAAGTTCAGCGAAGAGGAACGCCCGCTGTTGGCGCGCACGGCCCTGCACGCTTTTCGTCTGCGCTTCCTGCACCCCACCTCTGAAGAGCGCATGGAATTTCGCGCCGAGCCGCCTAAAGACCTCAGCGCCGTCCTCCAACAGCTGCGAAAATGGGGACAATAACCTGATTTTCAAAGGCTAAAAATAGAAATCCCCCGCTTATTGCAGCGAGGGACTCTAACCCAAACAAATAAACACAAAAACTACTTGGGGCAATGTTAAGACGACTTTTGCATTCGCGGAAAATATCTGCCCGATAATTTTTTTTCATTGCAAAAAAATCCCTGAGCGGCTGCATTCTTCTGGAATAAAGACCGGAGAAAACAACTGAACCAGGCGTAAAACACTGAAATGAGGGGCAAACGAGAGATGAAATCCCGACTTATCGGGTGGCGTCTTCCTTTGCACGCCCGGCCGCGGTTACTCTTTTTGCCTTGAGGTATGTAAACCTTTTCGGGCGATGCAGACGCGCTGCCTATTTTCCGCTACTTTTGCGGCGCTTTACGCCAAAGTCCTCCGATGCAAAGCGATGTGGCGGGTTTTGGAGCAAGTAAAAATCTATGGAAGATAAGCAGAGCACGTTAAACACCGTCATCGGCATGGGATTGATCTTCCTGCTGGTGTATTTGTGGATGCAGTATTCGGCGCCCTCTCAACCGCCCAAACCTGCGCCGACAGAACCGCCTGCCGCCACTGCGGATGCGCCAACCACGGGCAGCCAATCCTCAGAAAATCAGGCGATAACGACCAATCAACCGATACTGCCAGACACGGGTGCATTGGCCGGTCGCTACGGCGTATTTGCTCCGGCAGCTGTAGGTCAGAGCCAGCGCGTAATGTTGGAAAACGACTTAGCGCGCATCACCTTCAACAGCAAAGGCGGGCGCATCGAAGAGGTTTTTTTGAAAAAATACTTCAAAAGCCGCCCCGACAGCACAGGCAAGCTGGTGAAAACGCCCGTGCGCCTGCTGGCCAACCCTAACAATCGCTTTGAGTACTTGGTGCCTGCGGCGGGTGCGCCCAACCGTATCAGCACGGCCGACCTTTACTTCGAGCCAACCAAGGACGGCCGCACGCTCATCTTCCGCGCGCCAACGACAAATGGCGGCTACTTGGAGCAGCGCTATACCCTGAGCGACAACAATTACGAGCTGGACTATCGGATACGGGTGCACCAGCCCAACCAGACGCTCGCTCCCGGACAGGAAGCGCTCTACCTGAAGTGGATCAACCACTTAGACAAGCTCGAACCCAACCAGGACTACGAGCGCACGATGTCCACGGTTTATTTTAAGCCTGAAGACAACTCGCCTGACTATTGCAACTGCCGCAGCGACGACACCGAAACACTGGGCGACCGGCCCGTGCGCTGGTTTAGCCACGCCAATCAATTTTTCAATACCTCGCTCATTGCCCGCAACTTCACCTTCGCGGAATTCACGGGCGAAACAATCATGCGCACCAACGCGGAGCCCGCGCTGAAGACACTGCGCACCTCGGCACGCATTCCGCTCCAGGACGGCGAAGCGCATATGACCGTATTTGCCGGCCCAAGTGAATTTGAACTGTTGCGCAGCTACGGGCTTTCCTTGGAAGACATCATTCCTTTCGGCTCCAGCATCTTCGGTGCTATCAATCGCTGGGTGATCCACCCGCTGTTTGACCTTTTGGCGCGCTTTATCGGCAATGCGGGCATTATTATTTTAACCTTGACACTGATTGTCAAGCTGTTGCTATTCCCGCTGACGTACCGCATCGTCTACAATCAGGCCAAGATGTCGGCTCTCAAGCCCAAGATTGATGCGCTGCGCAAGAAGTACGGCGACGACCAGCAGACGCTCTCCATCGAGACTATGAAGCTGTACTCGGAGTTCAAGGTCAATCCGTTGGGCGGCTGCCTGCCTGTTCTGCTTCAGATGCCGATTTGGTTTGCGCTGTACCGGTTTTTCCCGGCGGCTATCGAATTTCGACAGGCGAGTTTCCTATGGGCGGCTGACCTATCGAGCTATGACGTAGCGTTGCGCCTTCCGTTCAACATTTGGGGCTTAGGCGACCATTTGAGTGCTTTCACGCTCATCTGGGTAGCCACTACGCTGTGGTACACCTGGTACTCATTCCGTCAAATGGACAGTGCTGCTATGGGCAACCCTGAGCAGATGCGCATCATGAAATACATGCAGTACGGCATGCCCATCATGTTCATGTTCTTCTTCAATACCTTCGCGTCGGGCCTGACGTTGTACCTGTGTTTCAGCAATTTGCTCAACATTGGCCAGACGTTCTTCACCAAGGCGTTTTTGATTGATCATGAAAAAATTAAGGCGCAGCTGGAAGCCAACAAAAACCGCCCGCGCAAACCCGGCGGCTTCCGCGAGCGCTTGGAAACGATGATGCGCGAACAACAGCGCTTGCGCGAAGAACAGGCCAAACGCGAACAACAATCGCGCAAAAAGACTAAATGAGCGCGTCATTGAAACCGAAACTCTCCGGTTTTTTTATGAAAAATACGCTTGCGCTTTTGCGTTCCACTTTGCTCCTTTTCGCCGCTTTGGGCGCCTCAGCCGCTGGGCTAAATGCCCAGATTTACACGCCCGTCTTTCCGAATTTAAGCGGCTCTGCCCTCTATCAGGCCTTAGTAGCAAACTACAAACCCTCCACAGTCTTAGACTATGCCAACGCCCGCGACACCATGTTTGTGCGCGTCTATGCGGTGGACGACGACAGCGTGCGCTGCATTTACTCGACGCATACCCTATACTTAGACCGGACGCAAAATCCGCGGCAGTACCTGTTTCAAAACGGAGGGCCGCTGGGCATCGCTACGGAACACGCCTACCCGCAGTCGAAAGGCGCTGGCAGCGGCAACGCCCGCAGCGACATGCACCATCTTTTCCCAGCCCGAACGCCCGTCAACGAGGCGCGCAGCAACAAGCCCTTTGCCAACATTCCTGACGAGCAGACGCAGCAGTGGTTCTATAAAACCTTCGCCCTCACGGCAAAACCCGCCGTCAACGCCCACCTGTATAGCAAGTCGAACGCCGCTAACTTTGAAGTGCGTCAGGCCGCTAAAGGCGATATCGCTCGGGCGGTGTTCTACTTCTACACCATGTACACCACCGAGGCGCTCAATGCCGACCCGAACTTTTTCGAGAACCAGCGCGCCACGCTTTGCCAATGGCATTACCAGGACAGGGCCGACTCCGCCGAATTGAGAAAAACCTGGCGGATAGCGCCTTACCAACAAAATAAGCCCAATCCGTTTGTCCTCGATTGCACGGTGGCGCGCCGATTGTACTGCCCGGAACTGCCCAACGATTGCCAGACGGTATCCGCCAAAACGCCTGAGGCGCTAACCCTGCCCTTGCGCGTGGCGCCCAATCCCTGGCGCGGACAGGGTAGGGTAGAGGCCCTGCTGCCTGAAAGCGGTACGGTGCGTCTGCGCTTGCTCTCCGTACTGGGGCAGGAACTGGCTGCCTGGCCCGCGCAACTCGCTGAGGCGGGTCTTTTTGTCTTTAATATCGAACTGCCTGACCACTTGGCGCCAGGGGTAGCCTTTTTGGAAGCCACGCTCGTGCGTTCCAACGGCCAGCCACTGCGGGCGCTGACAACCGTAGTCATCGCCCAACACTAACTGCACTGTTTACCCTTTCTGACTGCGTCCATGCTCGACCTGCTTGCCCAGTTCTTCGACTTCATCCGCCACTTAGATGTCCATCTGGAGGCCATCATGCGCGACTACCAGCTGCTGACCTATGCGCTGCTGGCGCTGATTATTTTTTGCGAAACGGGCCTCGTCGTAACGCCTTTTCTGCCTGGCGACTCGCTGCTGTTTGCCGCCGGCGCCATTACCGCCAAAACGGGCATCCTGAACGTGTGGCTGCTCATTCCGCTCCTCTTTTGCGCCGCCATTCTGGGCGACAATACCAACTACTTCTTCGGCAAGTTCTTGGGCGATCGCGTGTTTACGCGCGACTACTGGTTTATCAAGCGCAAGCATGTGGAGCGCACGCAAGAATTTTACGAAAAATACGGCGGACGTACGCTCGTCATCGCTCGGTTTGTGCCCATCGTGCGCACGTTTGCGCCTTTTGTGGCCGGCGTAGGTCGGATGCGCTACCGCCGTTTCATTGGCTACTGCATTGGCGGCGGCGTCCTGTGGGTTACCAGCCTGACACTGGCCGGTTACTACTTCGGCCAGATACCCATCGTGAAAAACAACTTTGAAATGGTGGTTTTTGGCATCATTGCCGTGTCGCTGTTGCCGATTGCCTTCGAGTTTATCCGCAACGTGCGCTGGATGCCGCAGCGCAATTTTCCCAAGTAAACGCTCAGCGCGCTTACGTCTATGCGCGTCTTGCACCTGTTCGACTACTACCTGCCCACGACGCTCAGCTGGGTGAGCTACCTGTTGCGTTATTTGCCCGACGTGCAGGTGGAGATCGGCGCGCCCTGGATCATCCAGGGCGATTTCTGGCAGCCTTCGTTTCGGGCGTATCGGTATCCGTTTCAAGTGGCGGGCTTACTGGAGGCTCGTACGGAAGCAGATTTTCCGCTCTTCCGACGCCTGTTCACGCGCTCGCAACGCCTCCTGCCCACTTATGCTTACTGGCTGGCGGGTCGCCTGAGCGCTTCGCCGCCCGACATCGTGCACGCGCACTTTGGGCCGGTAGGCTGCCTGTATGCTCCGCTGGCTCAGCGGTTGCAAAGGCCATTAGTGGTAACGTTTTATGGCTTTGATTACGAGAAGATTCTACACACTCTACCGGCCTTTCGGCGAGAATACCAGCGGCTGTTCGAGCGGGCAGCGCGTTTGGTGGTGGCCAGCCCATTTGGAGCAACCCGCCTGAGCGCGCTGGGGTGCCCTTTGGAAAAGATAGCCATTGTGCCGCCCAGCCCTGACCTGTCCGTTTTTCTTTTTCATAAAAAACAAAAGCCGGCGGGCAGGCTGCATCTGGCGCAGGCAGCCACGTTTACGCCCAAAAAGGGCCACCTGACGACGCTGGAAGCGGTGCGCATTGCTCGCTCGCATTGCCCTGGCCTACGCCTGACGCTGGCAGGCGAGCGCTACGACGTGCGGCTGTATCAGCAGGTTTTAAATTTCATAGAAAAACACCACCTGCGCGATTGCGTGCGCGTGCAGGAGCCGATAGCGCACCGTCAGATGCCGGCTTTTTTGGCCCAGTTTGACGCCTTTATCCACCCCAGCCAGCGCGCTGCCGACGGCGACCACGAGGCCTCGCCGGTCGTCCTGCTGGAGGCGCAGGCCACAGGGTTGCCCGTGCTGGCTACGCGCCATGCCGACCTGCCCCTGCTGGTCGCCCACGAGCAGACGGGTCTACTGGTCGAAGAAGGCGACGCGGAGGCGTTAGCCGGGGCTATCCAGCGCTTTCACGACATGGAAAGCGCCGAATACGAGGCCTTTGCGCAACGCGCCCGGGCGCATGTGGAACAGCACTACGACGTGCGCCAAAGCGCGGAGCGGCTGCGGGCACTGTATGGGGCGCTAAGTAGAATGTAACCCATGAGGGCAGGTGCCTTATATGAAGGCACGGGGACTCCTCTACACACTCATCTCCTCGGCCACCCAGCGCTCGATGTTTCGCGTCTGCGAGGACAACTGCACGCCCACGCCCACCACTGGCTTGCCCAGATGCCACCACGCCTCGTAGTAACGCTTCTGCCTGATTTGCTCCAAAGCCACCTCCGCTGGCTCATCTAATTTGAACTCCAGGATGTACACCCGACCCGACGTCTCCACCGCGCAGTCCATCCGTCCCTCCGACGTGCACACCTCGCTGTGCGCCCGCACGCCCAAATACCGGAACACCAAGTAAATAGTCGCATGAAAAAACCGCTCCGGCCACTTCTCGTGTAGCCAGTAGGGCACACCGCTGAACACACCGCGCAACAGCCGAAACACCTGCTCCAGATCACCTGCCTCAAAGGCCCGCTTCAGGCCGATGGCCAACGAGGTGCTCTTCTCCACCTCCACGCCTGAAAAGGCCTCCAACAGTTGCTGCAGCATCGAGTCGCGCACTTCTTTGTTCGGGTAGTCCAGCGTCAGCAGGCCCTCTTCGTCGGCGCCTGTGATGGTCAGGTAGCCCGTCTGGTACATGAGGGCCGACAGTTTCAGGTTGTCCAACTCGAAGGTGTCAAAGCCGCTGGCGTCCACGTGCTGCGCGCCCACGTCGTACACGCC
>JANWVR010000026.1 GCA_025056735.1 Saprospiraceae bacterium | reverse complement strand
CGGTAACGTGCAGTACAAGTGGAGCACGACCAATGGCCAGTTCGCCAACCTGAGCAATCCGCTCAAGCCAGTAGTGAGTCGCCCGGGTACTTACACGCTCTTAGTAACTAACTTAGACAACGGCTGTACAGTGGTCGAGACCATTACGGTGGAAGAAGATGTCGTAGTCCCGACGGCTAACGCCGGTGCTTCCCAAACGCTTACCTGTTCTGTAACGACCCTGCAGCTCAACGGCACGGGCTCCAGCCAAGTCGGCGGCCCGTACTTCTATGAGTGGACGACGCCCAACGGCCTCATCCTGGCTGGCCAGAACACGCTGACACCTACGGTGGCAGCGCCCGGTGTCTATGTCCTGCTCGTGCTGAATACCACCAACGGCTGTTCCAGTACTGCACAGACGTTAGTGAACCAGGACACGAAGGCGCCTACCGTGGTCATCGCAAATGCACCTGTGCTCACCTGTGCTGTTACTCAGGTGCCCCTGAATGGCAGCGCCTCTTCCACAGGGCCGAACTTTTCCTACGCCTGGAGCACCCTCAACGGCAACATCGTGGGCCCCACGGACGTTATCGTTGCGCAGGCTAACGCGCCCGGTACCTATACGCTCACGATTCTGAACACCGCGAACGGCTGCACCAATTCGGCCAGCGTTCAGGTGTCGGCCAATACGGTGCCGCCCACCGCCATAGCGGGCCCACCCTTCACCCTCACCTGCTCCGTGCTCGAGGTTAGCCTTCAGGGATTTGCCTCCTCAGGCCCGCAGTTCACTTACCAGTGGACGGCCTCTGGTGGCGGGAACATCCTCAACGGTGCCAATACGCTCACTCCGCGCGTCAACCGCGCCGGACGCTACCGACTCACGGTAACTAATACGCAAACAGGCTGCTCAAAAACGGACGAAACGCTCGTCTATCAGGAGACGAATGTACCCACCGACTTTGTCTTTAACCTCAAGCAGCCCTCTTGCAAAGACAACGACGGCGTGTTAACATTCCAGAAAGTTACAGGGGGCTATGGGCCGTATTTGTATTCCATAGACAATGGGCGCACCTTCCTTTCGCAGAGCGAGTTTAAAAATCTTGCCCCCGGAGCCTATGACTTGGTCATCCAGGATGCCAACGGCTGTGAGTTCCACAAAAAGCTCGTTGTCCCAAAGACGCCCGATCCGGGCATCTCTATCGTACCCGAAATCAGCCTCTCGTTGGGCGACAGCGCGCAACTGCAGGCCAAGCTGCCGCAGGGCTACCCGTTGGCCTTAGTGGATACAGTCCTGTGGTCGCCTATGGAAGGCCTGATTTTCAAGGGCAAGGATATCTTCAGCCTGTTGAAGCCTATTGCTGTGCCCACCCGACCTACGGAATACACCGTTACTGTGGTGAGCAAAGACGGCTGCGAAGCCTCCGACCGCGTCCTCATTCGGGTGGACGACGAACCGCACATCTATATCCCGAACGCTTTCTCGCCCTGGCACGAAGGCGAAAACGACATCGTGCTTATCTTTGCCAAAACCAACCAGGTGCGGCAGGTCAATTCTTTCCAAATCTTCGACCGCTGGGGCACGATGGTCTTCCAGGCGCGCAACTTCCAGCCCAATGATCCGAAATTCGGGTGGGACGGCCGCTTCCGCGGAACGCTGATGACGCCTGCCGTCTTTGTCTATTACGCTGAAATCGAACTCATTGACGGACGTCGCCTGCTCTATAAAGGCGATATTACGTTGGTGCGATAGTTTTCTACGGCAAAAAGCACCGCAATGACCGCGAAGGCAGACTAAGTTCTGATACCTTCGCGGTCATCTTTTGGAAGGTTTCAGCCATGGACTTTACACAGATATCCGAACGAACCATCCTGCTGTGGCTTTTAGCACCTTTAGCCGGTTGGCTGGTGGGGTGGGTGTTAGAATACCTTGTTTTAGGTCGCCTGGCCAAAGAAAGTCTTTTCCATCGCACCTTGAGCGGCTTAGGCCGTTGGATGGGCATGGTCGGCGGCCTAGGGCTGGCTCTGCGCTACGGCGTGTTGCCCGAACACTGGCACGATGAAGCCGTTTTAGGGTGGGAGGTCGCCTCTGTTTTTATTGTTACGGTCTTTCTGGCGCGCTTAGTCAGCCAGTATTTTGAGGACCAAACGGCAGAGCTGCGCCGCGATATGCAGACGGCTTCGTTAGTGCAGACCATTCTTCGAGTAGTAATCTACATTATTGGCCTGCTGGTCATCCTCCAGATGCTGGGCATTTCTATTACGCCTATGCTGACAGCCTTAGGCGTCGGCGGCTTAGCAGTGGCGTTGGCCCTCCAGGATACCTTGAGCAATCTCTTTGCCGGCATTCAGATCATCGCTTCTCGAAAAATACGCCCGGGCGATTTCATCCGCCTCTCCGGCAGTACTGAAGAAGGGTACGTTATCGACATCACTTGGCGATACACGTCGGTACAGATGATTTCCAACCAAATGGTCATCATCCCAAACTCCCGATTAGCAAGTGCCATCGTTACCAATACTAACCTGCCTACCAAGGAGATCACCGCTCGCCTCGACCTCGGCGTTCACTACAACAGCGACCTCGAACACGTCGAGCGAGTGTCTGTCGAAACCACCGTAGCCGTCTTGCGCGAATATCTCAACGATCCTACCGCCGAACCCAACGCCCGCGTCCGTTATCGCGGCTTCGGCGACTCGAGCATCACTTTCAGTATTCTCTTCCCCGTGCCTACTGTCGGTGACCAAATCCCGGTGACTCACCGCCTCGTCAAAGCCCTTCATAAACGATACGCTCAGGAAGGCATTATTATTCCTTTTCCTATTCGCACGCTCGAGATCAGCAGAGGAGGAGAACCTAAGGAAATTGACTCCTGAGACGCGAGGCTTTTAACTCCAAAAGCGACGCGCAGGCGCCTCTCAGTGTCTCTACGAGGCATTTATTCATTACCCTTCCTCTATTACTGCAGAGAGGCCGCGGTCGAGCAGCGCTTCGCATAGCGGGATGAGCTCTCGTTTGGCGCCCGTCTTGACGGTGGCTTTGCCTTTGAAATGGATAATAATGGACAACTGCTCCGCCTGTTCGTGGGTATGCTGGAGCACTTCCATAAAGCACTGGATAACCCAGTCGAACGTGTTGAAATCGTCGTTAAAAACGACAATGCCAGCGGGCGTGTCTAATCCGATGTCATCCTCGACGAGGAGGTCTTCTTGCTCTTCCCACAGGGGCTGCTTGGGCATGTTCAAACAAGATTTTGAAGCGTTTGTCGAATAGCGTCAAAGTTCGGCAGGTCGCCAGCGTTTTCGAGTATTTCGGCGTAGCGCACAATGCCGTCGCGGTCAATGACAAACGCCGAGCGCTTGGCCACGCCTTTCATTTCGAAGACAAAGTCTTTGTACAGCACGCCGTATTTCTTGCTGACGGTTTTATTAAAATCCGACAACAGCGGAAAGTTGAATTGCTGTTCTTGTTTCCATTTATCTAAAGCAAAAAGGCTATCCACCGAGATGGCGAGCACCCGGGCATTGAGGTTTTCGTATTCGCTCAGGCTGTCGCGCATGTAGCAGAGTTCTTTGGTGCAGACGCCCGTAAAGGCGAGCGGGAAGAAAAGGAGCACGACGTTTTGGCCGCGGTAGTCCTGGAGCGACACCTGGCTTTTATCGCTGGCCCGCAAAGTGAAGTTGGGGGCTTTATCGCCAATTTGAACCGTCATGAATTCAGCGTGTCATTGCTTTTGGGTGCAAACTTACGACGAGGCCGGCAAACGCGCTTGCCCTGCAGCCGCAAAACCGCCGGGCATTTTCGGGATTGCACGCAGATGAAAGGGTTTTGCCGGGCCTAACCGCAAGGAGCCGCGGAGAGACGCCGAGCAGATGACCTCAGGACCTCCCCTGAAACGGCCATCCTGCCCATCTACCCTCCTGTAACCCTTTAGTTCACCGGAGGGTATGGCGTGTCCCCCACTACCTTTTCATCTATCCTGCTGACAGACATCCCATCTGACCGTCCGTACCCGGAAACTCCGGTTTCCAGGCAAAGAAGTAAAAGGCAGATCACTTTTTTTTCTTGTATATCTCAAACATCTTTTGCATACCTTTGTGCTGTTGTTTTTTAATCCTTTCCCGGCATTCCAGGAAACAAAGTCCGATAAAGCCTAGTCGTATGAAAATTTATGACTCTAAAAACGCAAACAAAAGCGCAAAGAAAAATGCAAGTCGCTGCTGTACGTGCGATGTTTTTTTGCGCAGGGGATTTCATTGCGGGGTACCGTCTTTTTGTTGAAAGATGATACCCTTTTTTTCACTCTTTAAATCCTTGTTTTCTATGCAAAACTTTACGTCTTTCCTTACTGCGAAAACGCATTTGCATCGCCCGGCTTTAGCCAACGTGTGGAAGATTTGGGCGCTGCTGGCTGCTGGAATGCTGGGGGGCTTGTCTGCTCAGGCCGCCATCATCAACGTTCCAGCGGATTACCCTACTATTTCTGCTGCTGTGGCTGCCGCCAGCCCTGGCGATGAGATTGTGGTGGCCCCAGGCACGTACAACGAAAACGTGCTCATCAATAAGAACAACCTGACTCTGCGCTCTTCCGGCGGCAAGGCGGTAACGACCATCATCGGAACGCTCTCAGGAGGCAACGGCACGGTTATGATTGCGAACGGTATCAACGGCGTTACGATAGGGAAGCCTGGGCAGGGCTTCAAGATTGTTGGCTACGACGGCCCGGGCACCATTGAGACAGCGGCGGTGTATTTGTTGGGGGCGCACCAGAACATCACCATTGAGGACAACGAAATAGAGGCCAACGGCGAGCATGGTTTGCTAGCCAATTTCAATGCGGCCATCAATAACATTATCATTAGAGGCAATCACTTTACCGGTAAAACATTTTCGGGCGCCGAGCCGGGCGGTTGTGGTTTCAGTACTCAGTTTGACCCCGGAAACAATGTACCGCGTCAGCTGGTAACTCTCGGGGGCGGCGCTGGAGTGACCAATTCTATGAACATTACTTTTGTGGGGAACGTCATTACGGGTACGGCAGGCGGCTTTAACTCCGCAGGGCCTTGTGAGCAAGGGAACTTTCTGGTAACGATTGACGTCATTGGAGCTACGATTTCCGACAATGTGTTTAATGGTGTTACCACTCGATTTGCAGGAAATCTCCGGGCACGGGGGCAGGCCACTACGGTAAAGTGCAACACGTTTTACAACGTTGGGTTGGGGGCAGGATGCACGCACATCTTTTTTGGTTCGGCCAATCCTTTGACGGGTTCTTCCACGCCCACGCTGGCCGCTGTAGCAAGCCAGAATGCCTTCCCGAACGGCGGCGCTTATTTGACTCCTGACCATCCATCAACGTATATTATCTATCGAGATAATACTCAGGCAGCTATCGCCGCTGCTGCTGTTGGCGCCGGTCAGACTGTAAATTCGGCGTCGCCGGGGGTTACAGTAACCTGCCCGCCTAATACGACGGTTTGCCAGGATGATGCCCCGTTTGCGCTGACGGGCGGCAGCCCATCGGGCGGCACGTACAGCGGCCCGGGTGTGTCGGGCGGCACGTTTGATCCATCGGCAGCCGGCGTGGGCACGCATACGATTACCTATACCTATACGGACGTCAATGGCTGTACAAGTAGTTGCACTTTTACCATCACCGTGAAAGCCCAGCCGAAGATGGTTGCCCATGTCAATAG
Organism: Saprospiraceae bacterium; assembly: GCA_025056735.1. Lineage (GTDB taxonomy): Bacteria > Bacteroidota > Bacteroidia > Chitinophagales > Saprospiraceae > M3007. Next base: position 609 of record JANWVR010000026.1, on the reverse strand, counting down.
CGTTACGGTTACCAACAACAACGACGGCGCAGACGACACGGGCGCCTTTACGGTGTGCGGCGGTGTGCCCAACAATGTGAGCATCACCACCACCTTCAGTGATTTGAACGGTGCGCCTAACGCGCGGGTATTCCAGACGATTTCTACGACGAATGCAACCTTCAGTCCCTGGTGCAACAGTTGTCAGGCGCTGCTGACCGCTTTTGTCGCTGGAACAAACGCTACGGCAACGGCGGTAAATCCCAATCTTGCGGGAACCGTGACGGTCACCTGGCAGGCCTGGCAGGACGACGACAACGACGGTGTGATGGACGCAGAAGAATGCAAGGCCGATAAGACGATTTACACGATCACGGTGCACTCTGCGCCGGCGCTGACCTGTCCGACGTCGCCGGTAACGGCCAATACGGCTCCTGGGCTGTGCAACACCACGGTGGGCTATGCCGTGATAGTGAGCGGCTTTCCTGCTCCTACGTTGTCTTACACGTTTACGGGCGCCACGACGGGTTCGGGCAGCGGTACGGGTTCGGGCAGCACCTTCAACAAAGGGACAACGACGGTAACGATTACGGCGACGAATTCGTGCGGTACGGCGACGTGTACGTTTGA
>JANWVR010000024.1 GCA_025056735.1 Saprospiraceae bacterium | reverse complement strand
TAGGCTTGACTGACGCCACATACACAACGAAAACCATACTGACCACATACAACACAATACCGCTGAGCGCATAGCGCTGACGCAACTCAAGCACCATCTCTTTGTGCAGCAGCGGCAGGAGGCTTTTCCAATTCATGTCTCGTCGCGAGTCGTCGCTCATTCGACGGCAAAGGAACAACAAAACGTTGGCCCCACCACCTGCCATTGGCTGTAAATACCGTTCTTCGCATCTACTTTCACAACAGCGCCACATGATGCCCATAACCGCGCTTCTCCATCGCCCTTTCCTGTATCTGCTGCTGGCCTGCCTACCGCTGGCCAGCACTGCTCAAGAGTCCGACGATCTCAAAGACCCGGCCTTTAACTTCGGCATTCAGGCAGGCGTCATCACGCCCAGCGCCCTCTTTCGCGTGCGCAACACCGTGCGCGAAGCCGAAGGCATGCGCTACCAGATAGACCCCAGCACTGGCTTTCAGGTGGGCGGGCTGGCCACCTTCCGGCTGTCGAAACGCTTCCAGTTGCAAGGCGGCCTCACCCTGCTGCTGCGCAACTACGATTGCTCAGCCACCTATGAAGAGCAAACGCTAAGAGCACGGCTCAACACCACACTCTACGAAATACCCCTGCTCATCACCTATTATCAGCGCATGAGCGAACGGCTGCTGCTCTCACTGGGCACAGGCGTTAACCTGCAGACGCTGCCCAGCGACTTAGGCACGCGCGAACAGCACCTACAGGTACTTGCCCTGCACAAAGCCTTCGTCTTACCAGCCAGCCTGACAGTGCTCGGTCTGGAGTTCCGCGCCAAAAACCGGGGCGGCTTCTTCGTCGGCCTCTCGTACTGCATCACGCCATTTCACCTGTACGACACCGTATTCTTGAGCAAATTTGACGGGCGCGAGCGCGTCTATTCAGCGCCACATGTAGGCGACTATTTCGGACTGGTAGCTCGCTATTACTTAGACTAAGGCCGCCCGGCTTTTGTTGCAATTTTGTGGTTCTTATGCGTTATTCGACCCTTGTCTTCTGTGCTGCTGCCCTCTGGCTGGAGGCCTGCAGTACGTCGCCCAAATGCCCTTACAAGCCCGAACCCATTTTCAGCAAAGACCTGCCGCACGTGGTTGAGTACCGCTTCGAGCGCCAGGGCGCCCAATCGCTGGAGAGCCTGCTGCTCGACACACAAGTGCTCTTAGAAATCGGCCAGGAAGTGTGCCGCGATACCCGACAGGAGTTTCGCTTCACTGTTCCGGGCGACTACAGCCGCTTTCCCGACTCCATGTGGCTCAAGGAGGCCGCACGCCAGCTGGTGTTCTTGAGTTCGTTTTCGCCCAAACAAGCGCCGCTCAAAGCCTGGGCCGATGCACTGGAAGCCGCACGCCCAGCCATGCGTCTGGGCGAAGAGGCTGAGCTCCAACCTGGCATTTACGCCCGGGTAGACCGCATCGTTAGCCCGGAGCAGAGCACACTGCTCCTCATCCTGGCCCAGCGCGAGCAACAGCAATAGCAGAGCTTCTTCCTCCACAAAAAGCACACACATACCTTTCGCCCACCCTTCTCCTCTTCGTCTGTATGAACCTGCCTATCCGCATTGTTATGGTTGGCGCTGGTCGCATCGCCACCCATTTAGGACGCCGCCTGCGCGCCAAAGGCCTGCGCGTCGTGCAGGTGCTCAACCGCTCCGCTGCACCCGCTCAAGCGCTGGCTACCGAGCTGCAGGCAGACTGGTCGGACGATTGGTCTAACATCACACCTCAAGCCGATTGGGTCATCCTCGCCGTACGCGATGACGCCATCGCTGACGTCGGCGCCCAACTCAGCCAGTATGCCCCCGATTCCCTCTTTACCCACACCTCCGGCGCTACTCCTGGAGCCGTACTGGCGCCTTACTGCCGCCGATATGGCGTCTTTTACCCCCTCCAATCCTTCTCCGCCGAACACGTGCCGCTGTGGTCAAAAGTACCTTTTTGCGTAGATGCCAGTCAGGCCGAAGACCTCGCCTTCTTGAAAAAAATCGCCAAAATCATCGGAAACTTAGTCTATCACATCACGGACGAACAGCGAGCCGTGCTCCACATCGCCGCCGTATTCGCCAACAACTTTGCTAACCACTGCTTCGCCGTAGCAGAGCGAATCATGGAACAGCAGGGCCTCCCCTTCGAGATGCTGCATCCGCTCATGGAAGAGACGTTGATCAAAGCCCTCTTAGACTCACCCGAACACATGCAGACCGGACCCGCCGCTCGCGGCGATATGGATACTATACAACGCCACTTGCAATGGCTGCAAGCACACCCTCTCTGGCGCGACCTGTACGTGGACATGTCGCGCAGCATCAATCCTGCATTGCCACTGGGCGAGATAGAAGCTCATGAGAAGTTAAAAGTGGAAAGCGAAAAGTGAAAAATGGGAGGTGGGAAAGGGGAGGTGAGGAATGAAAAATGAAAAGTAAAAAATGGTTGTTGAGCGAGTCGCTGCCGTTTGCTTCGAGGAAAACGGGTTAAATGCGGTCGAGTCGCACTTCGGGCGATAGTGCGCTGCCCTTCAGCAGGTGTTGGGCCATATGCTCAGCCCAATAGGGCGCCAATAGCGCGCCTTTAGTGCCTAAGCCATTAAACATAAAAAATTCCGAACGCTGGGCGCTGCTGCCCAGCAGCGGACGGCGGTCGCGCACAGTGGGCCGAATGCCGCTTGCGACGCTTACGCGCTCAAAGGGCGCCCGTAGCACGCAGGCCAGCTCCTCTTCGATAGCCGCCGTGTTCGGCGCAGGCACAGGGTCAGTCGGCGACCAATGCCGATACGTGGCGCCGACCCATACAAGTCCATCGCTTAATGGTATGAAGAGCAGGTTCTTCTTCAACACATCGCGCAACGAAGGGGCGCCGGGAGCCTTAAGGCGAATAAGCAGCGCCTCTCCAGCCGTCAGTCGCCAGGGAAGGTTTGGGAAAAAAGGGTTCAGGGCTCCGCGCCAGCCCTCGCAAAAAACGACGGCGTCGTAGTCTGCGGCCACCCGCAGCGCCTCTTCAGGCATGATTTTTTGAAATAAAAAGAGGCCTTGCCGGGCTAAGTGCGCCCGAAAAGCGCTGAGCAATTGCGGAAAATCCACTCGCGCAGCGCCGCGCGTTTCGCCCCAAAGGCCATTATAGGTGAGCATAGGCTGCCACAGCCCAGCGTCGGCACAAACGCCGAGCAGTCTGGCGTAGGCCGGGTCTCCGCAACGAGCATCCCAATCGTTGGCGGCTTTGGGCGTATCGAGCGGGCGCAATACACGCGCCTCCGACCAGATGCGAATGCCCAAAGCCGCTTCTATTTCAGCATAGAAGCGCCGAGCGACGGGAAAGAACTCGTCGTAGCGCCAGGTCTTGACGTAGAATTTACCCGTAACCGGGTTGATAAGTCCGGCAGCAGCGGTAGAAGCCGGATGCGGCAAGTCAGCGTCGGCCACGTGCACATGGGCGCCGCGTCGGAGGAGTGCCCAGGCCAGCGCCGTGCCGGCGATACCCTGCCCAACGACGAGGATGCGCATCAGGCGTAGCGACGTCGCACGAGTTTGATGAATTTTTTTGCCGTTTCGATGCGTTTTTTATCGGTCCAGCGATAGCGCATGACACAGTGCTCCAACAGGAACGCTTTGGCCTGTTCCATCGAGGCAAAGCTGTTCAGGGCGCTGATGGTTTTGTCGAAGGCCTCGCTGTCTTCGCCAAAGAGTTCGCGCGTGAGCAGAAGCCTGTCGTTGAGGCCGATGGCTTTTCGCAGGTCAGCGATGGGTAATTCGGAGAGTTTTTCCGAGAGTTCGACGGCCTGTTTGTACTCGAAGAGCGCTTCGGCTTCGGGCGGCGGCGCCGGGAAGCTGGGTGGAGGTGTGGGCGGAGTTGCGGTTGGCTGGGGTTTTATCTGGGGCAGGGGGTCAGCATTTTTAACGGCTTCCGACAGGGTGGGAGCAGGCGGGGCCACAGAAGCTGCTGGCGGCGGTGGCGGTGGCGCTGCTTCGGGTGCCGGCACGGGTTCAGGAGGCGCCGAGCGCATGGGCGGTGGCGTAGCTCGAGCAGGCGCCTCGCGTTGAGTAGGCGCGACAGGTGTAGCGGGTTCAGCCAGCAGCGCTTCGTAGAGGTCGCGCACGTAGGCCAGCATGATGTCTACGTCAATACGCATAATGTTTTCGGGGTCTTTGCTCATGCGCGCGTATTCGCGGTTAATCTTGTCCAAGAAGATTTTCGCCTTGTGTAAGTCCATGCGGATGTTGTTTCGAGTTTGCAGGCGGGATGAGTGCCCGGATGAGAAAAAAAGTGCACAGGATTTCGGGCGGCGAAGTTCCAAAAAAGTCGTCAGGGTTCGATAGGTTTGCCCCAATGTTTCTGGAGCCTTTCTTCAAAGGACGCCGCACGGGCTGGGTAGAGGTCATCTGCGGCTGCATGTTTTCGGGCAAGACGGAGGAGCTTATCCGTCGGCTTCGGCGCGCGCGCATTGCGGATTTGCGCGTAGAGGTGTTCAAACCGCTGTTGGACACGCGCTACGACCCGTCGAGTATCGTCTCACACGATACCACCTCGCTCGTTGCCGCGCCCATCGAACATTCGGAGCAGCTGCTCGACCTGCATCCTGAGACCTCAGTGGTCGGCATTGATGAAGCACAATTCTTTGATGATCAACTACCTGAAGTATGCCATCAGCTCGCGCTCCGAGGTGTGCGCGTCATCGTGGCCGGTTTGGATATGGACTACCGCGGGCGGCCCTTCGGCCCCATGCCCGGATTGCTGGCCACAGCCGAGTACGTAACCAAGGTGCACGCTATCTGCGTGCATTGCGGCAATCTGGCCACCCACTCTTATCGCCTGAGCGAAGAAGAAGAGGTGGTGCTGCTGGGCGAAAAAGAACGCTACGAACCGCGATGCCGGGCTTGCTACGCCAAAGGCAATATCCTGCGCCTGAAGTGAGCCTTCAGGCGAGAGCGGTTTTTTATTAAATCTATCAGAACCCCGCCCTCTCCCCAAAAGATAGGCTTAGGGAATGCCGCGCAGTGCAGTCCTCGGCCTGCACACAGCTATCTTTGCCTGCGCCCAGCCTGTCTCGCACCCATGCGCTATCTTTTTCCCTTTGTTGCCTGGCTCCTCGCCTACCCTATTGCGGCCCAGACGCCGCCGTTGCCCGCTCAATCGCTTGGCCAGCACTTCATCGAACGCTGGAGCGTGGCCTCAGGCGAAAGCCCTGTCCACCTCTCGGTGCGTCCATATACGCGCCAGGACGCCGTGGCATTGGCCCGTTGGGCAGACACCACCCAAACAAGCCCCCTCGACCGCTGGGCCGCTCAATACGTCTTCGACGATAACAGCGAATGGCTCACACCCGCCGACAGTCTCCGCAACCGGCGCTCGCGCAAACCCCTGCTGAAGCATCTTTACCAGACGCCGGCCCACCTGTTCGAGGTCAATACGGAGCACTTCCGCCTGCGCGCCAACCCTATGTTGCACCTGCTGGCCGGACGACAAAACAGCCCATCGGCAACCGTATTTATCAACCAGCGCGGCCTCGAAGTACGCGGCGACGCCGACGGGCGCATCTTCTTCTATACCGACTTGGTGGAGACACAAGCCCAATTCGCCGACTACATCAACCAATGGGTCGAGACCTACCAGTCCCTGCCGGGCGTCGGCTTCTTCAAACCCTACCGCGCTCGCTGGCTCAGCGACAAAACCGCCTACGACTACAACATCGCCCAGGCGGGCTTTGGCTTCTACCTCTCGCGCCACGTAGGCGTACAGCTGGGCCACGGCCGCTTTTTTATCGGGCATGGGCAACGCTCGCTCTTCCTCTCCGATGCGGGCAATGTGGCCTTTTTCCTGAGGCTCAACACGCGCATTTGGAAATTTCACTACCAAAACCTGTTTCTGGAATTAAATCCCATCTCTACTTCCGTGCCGCGCCCGCCCAACAGCCTGCTGCCCAAGAAATACGCCGCTCTGCACTACCTGAGCTGGAAAGTGCGGCGCAATGTGGCGCTAGGCTTCTTCGAGGGTGTCATTTTCAATCGCAGCCGCCAATTCGAGTGGCAATACCTCAACCCGGTCATCTTCTATCGAACGGTAGAAGGTATGCTGGGCAGCCCTGACAACGTCCTGCTGGGCCTCGAAGCGCGCTGGGACATCGCCCGAAGCCTCAGCCTCTACGGGCAGTTCCTGTTGGACGAGTTCTTCACCCCCGAACTGTTTGGCCGCAACCGCCAGGGCGGCTGGTGGGGCAACAAATACGGCGGCCAAATAGGCCTGAAATACTTCAACGCCTTCGGCATTCCATACTTAGACCTCCAATTAGAGGCAAATGCCGTGCGCCCTTACACCTATTCCAGTTTCGACTCGCTCAACAGCCATACGCACTACTCCCTACCGCTGGCGCACCCGCTGTGGGCCAACTTTCGCGAACTGCTTGCGCTGGCGCGCTACCAGCCACACCCGCGCTGGATGCTCTCTGCGCGCACCCTGCTGGCCCGCACCGGCGAAGACCCACCTGGTGAAAACTGGGGTGCAAACCCGTTGCTCTCCAACAACTCCCGCGCCCAGGACTACCAAAACCGCATCGGACAGGGCATTCCTACCCACATCCGACTCTTCGGCCTGGACGTCTGCTGGCAATGGAAACACAACCTCTTCTGGGAGGCCCAGCTCCTCTGGCGAACAAAGCGCAGCACCGCCCCAGAACGAAGTTTGGACACTCGCCTGCTGACGCTGGGTCTGCGCTGGAATGTTTGGTATCGAATGGCGGATTTTTGACCGACCTCTTTCTCATTTCATCCGCTCACATGAGCGCCTGATAAAGCCTGACGTACGCCGCTGCCGCCGCCGCTGCCCGAAACCGCTTTACATTTTCAAAGCCTTTTTTTATCAACGACTCTCGAAAGTCGGCATCCTCGATGACGCGCAATACGCCGCGGCGAATGTCGGCCACCTCAAAAGGGTTGACAAAGCAGGCGCCTCCCTCGCCTGCCACGGCAGGCATGCTGGAAACGCTGGCCGTAACCACCGGGCGGCCCACTGCCTGTGCCTCCAGAATGGGCATGCCAAAGCCCTCAAAGGTGGAAGCAAACAGCAACATATCGCACGCCTCGTATGCACGCGCCATGCTTTCATCGTCTAAGTCGGGCGTGCATTCATAGGCAACGCCGCAGCGCTGCAACAGGCTTTGCTCCTCCGGCCCGATGCGGCCTGCGATGTGCAGGATGCAGGGAATACCTGCTAAGGCCTCGATGTGACGCTGAAGATTCTTGTTAGGCGTAGCGCCCACGTGCAGGACGCGCGGACATCTCGAATTGAACGGCTTGGGCAGAGGCTGAAAGCGCGGCAGTATTGCACTGGGAATGACCTCAATTTTATCCGGCGAACAGCCGGTGTATCGGAGAATGTCCGCTTTCGTCGCTTCGGAGACGGCGACGATTTGCCTGCAGTGGCGCACTGGCCATTGGAGCCACAGCCATTCCAGCAGGAAGCGCTTCCAGGTGCTGGGATGCTTCATGAAACCGCAGTCGTGTACGGTCAATAGCGTTTTATGGCCAGGCAAGAAGAGCGCGGCAAAGTGAATGTCGCCGCTGATGTGAAAGACGTCGGCCTTCAATCGGCGCATTTGGGCGGCAATGCGCAGGCGTGGCCACAATCCACGACTGGGCGCACAGGCTACGATTTTCTGTATCTGAATATTGGAGTTGCCTTGCAGGTATGGCCACAAAGCGCCAAAAGAGCGCTCAATGCTGTAAAAGCCTGGCCCACAGGGCTTTCGGAAGATGATGTGCACCGTGCGGCGTTGGTAAAAATCTAAGTAACGTCGGACGAGGGTCGCTGCATCGAAGTCGCGCTGCACGCGGGCGGGGGCCTGTTGGCGGATGCGCTGACGCTTAGGCACATCGCTGAGTGCAGCGCTGAGAGTCTTGCGCCAGGTCTCGATGCTGAGCGGAGCTACCCAACCCAAATCTTGCTCGCACACGTAGTCGTACAGGCCCACCTGGTCGCTGATGACTACGGGCGTGCCCACGGCTAAGGCTTCTAAGACGACCAGGGCAAAATTTTCATTATGCGAGGGCAGCACCAGCAAGTCGGCTTCGGCCAGCAGGCGCCACTTATCGGCGCCCGACACCCAGCCGTGCCAGTGAACCTGCGCCTGCAGACCTTTCTGGTGCACCAAACGCTGCATCGCATAGCCGTAGGCCGATGTGGCGTCGCCAGCAACCACAAGCCGCCAGTTTGCGTTGGCATCTATGTTGGCCAGCGTTTCTATCAAAAAATCTACGCCCTTTTTAGGGTCAATCCGCGACAGGTAGAGCAGCTGCACTGGACCTTCTGGCCTGGGCACCATCGAGGGGGCATCGGAAGTAGTAGGTAGCGGCACGATGTTGGGCAAATGCGCTATCTCGCGGCTGGGTTCTAAGGCATGCAACTCGCGCTGTTCCATCTGGGTGGTCGCTAACCAACGCGCTGGCGCCAGCAACCAGCGGCCCAGCAGGCGTTGAAAGCGTTGTTTCCCGCGACTGCGCAAGGTGTAAGGGCTAAGCATCCCATGCGGGCTAAAAACCATGCGAAAGCCGCGCAGACGGCAAACCAACGCCGCGCCGAAAGCGACCCAGTTCCACCACGAGTGGATGTGTACGACATCGAACTGCGCTCCTTGCCGCCATAGGGCCAGCCACAAAGCCGGGCAAAAATGGCCGTGGTCGCCCGTCCAACGGCGGAAATAGACCACCTGCACCCCTTCTACCTCAACCGGAACACCCGTGGGCACATCTAACTCCTCCGAGCCATTGGCGGTGGTGGTGAACACCCAAACTTCTGCGCCCGCGTTAGCCAAACCTTCTGCCAAACAACTCACTGAAAACGTCGGGCCGCCATAGCGGAACGCTGGCCTGTATGCAGGGATGACGTGTAAAATGCGCATGTTTTCAACCGTAAGGCGTTGATGGCCTAGACGTGAACGCTTGTCTTTAGGGCACAAAGGTCTTACCTCAGCGCACTTTATCCGGCGGGCCTCTCTACTTTTGCCCCTATCCAAAAGCCTCACTTACCGCTTTTGCGCTTTCTATGCTGAAAAAAATGCTCGCCGCGGCCCTATTTGCCGCTTTGTGTTCCGGCCTCCTGGCCCAAACGAAAACGCTGACCATGGCCGACGCTATCTTGCGCGGGAGGACTACGCTTGCCCCGGCATCTTTGCGTCAGCTGCAATGGATCCCTGGCGCCGACCAATTTGCCTATGCCGCTGGCGACCAGCTCGTGCGCGTACATGCTGCCGACCTGAAAGCGGACACCTTAGATGTTTTAGCCAGCATCAACGCTGAGCGTGTGCGCCAGGGCGAGGAGCGCCTTTCAGCGCTGCCCAATGTCAACTGGTTAGACGAGCGGCGCTTCTGGTTCCAGACGCCAGGCAATGTTTTCGTTTACAATATTTCCGAAGGAAAACTCAGCCGGCAAACGTGGTTTCCGAAGGAAGCAGAAAACACGGACATCCACCCGAAAACGCTCTGGGCGGCCTACACCCGCGACAACGGCCTGTGGGTCAGCATCGGCGGCAAGGAGTTGGGCGTCGCCCAAAGTGAAGAGGACGGCATTGTCTATGGCAAGAGCGTCCACCGCGAAGAGTTCGGCATCAACAAGGGCACGTTTTGGAGCCCGTCGGGGCGCTATTTAGCCTTTTATCGCATGGATGAGCGCCAGGTAACGCGCTACCCTATTTACGTGCTCGACTCCATGCCCGCCCAGGCGCGTTACATCCGCTACCCGTACTCAGGCGCGACCAGCCACTACGTTACGGTAGGCATCTACGACACCCAAAGCGGCCAGAAGTGGTACCTGAAAACGGGCGAACCCGCCGAGCAGTACCTGACCAACATCGCCTGGACGCCCGACGACCGCTATGTGCTTATCGCCGTGGTTAACCGCGGGCAAAATCATCTGAAACTCAACCTGTACGATGCCGCCACAGGCAACTTCGTGCGCACTCTCTTCGAGGAAACCCACGAAAAATGGGTGGAACCGGAAAACCCGGCCCAATTCGTACCCGGCTCCAACACCGACTTCCTCTGGCAAAGCGAACGCGACGGCTACAACCATTTATATCTGTACAACCTCTCGGGCAAACTGCTGCGGCAGGTCAGCGCCGGCCCGACGCCTGTTACGCGCTTCGTTGGCTTTTCGGCCGACGGCAAGCGCTGCTTTTATCAAACGGCCGACGAAAGCGGCCTCAACCGCTACAACTGGGTTGCCGACCTCTACACAAGCACAAAACCCGCGCCTTTAGGGCCTGACGAACCCGGGACGCATCAGGTGCTGGTAAGCACCTCCGGCGATTGGGCGCTCGATGTATTCACTTCGGCGCAGACACCACGCCTTGTCCGGCTCATTTCATGGAAAAAAAACCAGCCGCCGCGCACTGTATTCGAAGCGCCTAACCCGCTGGCTGACTATGCTTTAGGCCAAACGCGATTGGTAACCCTGACCTCCCCAGGTGGCTTCGCGCTCAATGGCCGCATCGTTTTTCCGCCCGACTTCGACTCGCTCAAGCGCTACCCTACCCTGGTGTACGTCTATAACGGCCCGCACGTGCAGCTCGTCTCCAATACCTGGCTCTACGGGGCCGACCTGTGGATGCACCGCTTAGCGCAGGAAGGCTTTATCGTCTTCACTTTAGACGGACGCGGCTCCGCTCACCGCGGCCACGCCTTTGAAAGCACAATCTTCCGCCGCCTGGGCGACGCTGAGGTGGAAGACCAACTCGCTGGCGTGCGCTACCTGAAAACCCTGCCCTATGTGGACACTACGCGCATGGGCGTCTATGGCTGGAGCTACGGCGGTTTCATGGCCACCTCACTCATGACGCGCCCCGAGGCCGCCGGAACATTCCGCTGCGGCATCGCCGGCGGCCCTGTCATAGATTGGCGGATGTACGAAATCATGTACACCGAACGCTACATGGATACGCCGCAGGAAAACCCAGAGGGCTACGAGCGGAGCAGCCTGTTCAATTACATTGAAAACCTGAAAGGCCGCCTGCTCATCATCCACGGTTCTTCGGACGACATCGTGCTGTTGCAACACGCCCTGCGCTACGTGCGCGAATGCGTGCGCAAAAACAAACCCATTGACTTCTTTGTCTATCCCGAACACGGGCACAACGTGCTGGGCCGCGACCGCGTCCATTTGTTCGAGAAAATCGAGCGCTTCTTCGTCGAAAACCTCCGTTAATCGTTGCCGATGGGAAGCCTAACTTTCGCGGCAACCGCACACACGGCTGCTTTGTTTAAGATGCTATCGGGTCTGCTAACCGCCGGCCCGGCCAGCGGTTCCTCGCAAACCGCTGCGATAAAACATCCAGAACCCAGTTTTCGCTATGCCATCCTCCTCGTCGGCGCCCTCTGCCGGTCATGAACCCAGCCAACAGCCCATGCTTACGCTTGAGCTCATTACCTCGGCGGATGACGAACGTCCCGTGTTCCTCACCGGCAGTTTCAACGGTTGGGCCGTGCGCGACGAACGCTATCGCATGACGCGCATTGGCAAAGGACATTACCGCTTTGTTTTTCAGCAAATACCCGACCTTGGCGGAGAGCCCTTCGAGTATAAGTACGTGAAAGGCGGATGGGAAAGCGAAGAACTCAGCGCCGAAGGATTGCCTCGAATGAATCGCCGTATCGAAATTCCTAAAGGAAAGGTGGTAGATACTGTGCCGCGCTGGAAATGCCATGCCGGGTGGTACGATCCTAAATACTACCCTGACATTCAAGTCATTTCCAAGCGTTTCAACGTGCCGCAACTGCGCCGACGCCGGCGCATCTCCGTGCTCCTGCCCTGGGACTACGAAAGTACGAACAAGCGCTACCCGGTCCTTTACCTGCAAGACGGCCAAAACCTCTTTGAAGACGACGCGCCTTTTGGCACCTGGGGAGTGGATAAACATTTAGCCGCTTTGGCGCAGCGCGGCAAAGGTGACCTTATCGTGGTGGCCATTGACCACGGCGGCCGCGAGCGCATCAAAGAATTCATGCCCTACGACACACCCAAATGGGGCGAAGGGCTGGGCGAAGAATACGCCCGCTTTCTGGCCGAAACGCTCAAACCTTATATTGATGAAAACTTTCGAACCTTGCCCGACCGCGCCCACACCGGCATTGGCGGCAGCAGTATGGGCGGTCTCATCAGCATTTACGCCGGTATCCTCTTCCCGAACACGTACTCCAAGTTCCTCATCTTTTCTCCGTCGCTCTGGGCAGCCCCTAATATCTACCACGAACCGCTGGGATTTGCCGCCCGACCCGATACGCGCATTTACCTCTTCGCCGGCGGCAAAGAGGGCGCGGGCATGGTAGCTAATGCCAAACGCTTTACGCAAACCCTGAAAGCCATCTGCCCAAGACCCGACCTCGTTCGCTTAGAAATTGACCCTGAAGGTCAACACAACGAAGCGCGTTGGGGGCAGGAGTTCCCAAAAGCCGTCGAGTGGCTGCACTTCGAACGGTAACCAAAATCGCAGCGAGTTCCTCTTATTTGGGCGAAACCATTTTAGCCAACAAAGCAGCGGCGCTTCCCCCTAAGCGCTCATCTCCTCCACCACCCAGCGCTCGATGTTGCGCGTCTGCGAGGACAACTGAACACCCACACCCACCACCGGCTTGCCCAAGTGCCACCACGCCTCGTAGTAACGCCGACGGCGTATCTGCTCCAGCGCCACCTCCGCCGGCTCGTCCACCTTGAACTCCAAAATGTACACCCGACGCGCCGTCTCCACGGCGCAGTCCATGCGCCCATCGGCCGTGCACACCTCGCTGTGCGCCCGAACGCCCAGGTAGCGAAACAACAGGTGAAGCGTCGCGTGGTAAAACCGCTCGGGCCACTTGGCGTACAACTGATACGGCACGCCGCTGAACACGCCGCGCAACAGCCGAAACACCTGCTCCAGGTCGCCCGCCTCAAAGGCGCGCTTCAGCCCGATGGCCAACGT
>JANWVR010000053.1 GCA_025056735.1 Saprospiraceae bacterium | reverse complement strand
GGTGGTCAAGGAGGAGGGTCGTCAGCAGTTGCGTCAGCGTTTGGCGCATCCGGATGTGGTGCGTCGCGGCGGGGTGCTGGGTTGGCTCATCACGGTGGTGGGCTACGAGGCGCAGGCAGAGCAGGTGCAGGCGGGCTGAGGTGTCCATTGGCTCAAAGTAGCGCTTTTGCCTTTTTTTCGGAGTTTTGGGCCTGGAAGGCGCCTGATTGAGTAAATTATTGCGACATTAGCGTGTGAAAAACGTACGCGAGCCTAACCATTAAATCTTTTATTCTATGCTGTTTACACATGCTGCTGTTCGCGTTGGTCTGAGTGTCGTGTTATGTGTGCGCTTGGTGATGCCTCTTCAGGCGCAACATGCTCAAGGTCTGCCGATTCTGTGTGGCCAGGAGGTGTTTAATCACATTGTTCGCGAGCATTACCCCGAACTACACCGGGCGTTTGAGGCGACGTTTGACGAGTGTCGGGCACGCGCTGTCGCCCCGGATGTGCAGGAGCGTTCGCAATACGTTATTCCTGTGGTCATTCACGTTGTCTGGAAAAATCCGGAGGAGAACCTTCACGACAGTATTCTTTTAAACCAGATAGCGGTTCTCAACGAAGATTACAACCGTTTGAACGCTGACACAGGAAACCTGCGCGCTATTTTTGGGCAGGTGGTTGGGAATGCCCAAATCCGGTTTGCGTTGGACGAGATACGGCGTGTCAAGACCAATGCTAACTTTCAGCTCAACGTTCTGACGGGCGACCTGATGGCTAATTTGAAGAACTCTGCGCAGGGCGGTAGCAATGCTAAAGACCCTTTGCGTTATCTGAACATCTGGATCTGTCGCATACAGCCCGTTACCATTCTGGGCATTCCCTTGGGACAGGTGCTGGGATTTGCTTTTCCACCCAACAATCTGCCCAACTGGCCGGCCAACAGCGGCGCCCCCGCCCTGGGTCAGGACGGTGTTGTGCTCGACTTTCGCACCGTTGGGCGCAACAATCCAAATCCGTTACCTAACCCTGCCGGTGGTGGCAACCTTATTATTCGCGGACGAACGGGCACGCACGAAGTGGGGCATTATCTGGGGCTACGCCACATTTGGGGCGATGGCGGGCTGTTGGGCAATAACGATTGTAACCAAAGCGACGGCATTGACGATACGCCTTTCGCTAATTCACAATCCAACTTCGACTGCAACAAAAACCGCAATACCTGCGTCAAAGTCGAGTCTTTTTATGGAACGGACATGCCTGACTTGATTGAAAATTATATGGACTATGCGAGCGAAAACTGCATGAACATGTTCACCCGTGGTCAGGTCAACCACATGCGTGCAGTTCTGCAGGGGCCACGCAATAGCTTGGTGCAGTCATCCAGTATCGCCCAGCCAGGAAGCATGGATAATAATCCTCTTTTATATCCCAATCCTGTGCGCGGTCAGGAATTCTGGCTGAAAATTCCGTCGGATTGGTGGCCCTGTCACTTCAGCCTGTACAGCACCGACAGACGTCTCTTTCTGGAGCGCCGCTTGGAGCAAGAGCCTGTGGGGACGCTGCCCTTAGTGCGCGTTGAAACGACTGGGCTGGCAAGTGGCTGGTATATCGCTCACGTGCGACAAGACCAGCGCCAGTGGACAGAAAAGGTCTTTATCTATCGTTGAAATTTTTGCATTGTGGAAACGAACCCGCTCAACGTTTTCGGCGAGCCGCTGGTGCCGTGTAGCCTACAGCCGCTGACCGGCTTTTATCGCGATGGCTGCTGCACAACCGGACCTGACGACACGGGTAAGCACGTGGTCTGTGCCATCATGACGATGGAGTTCCTGGTCTTTTCCTTTGAGCGCGGCAATGACCTGCTTACGCCGCGTTCCCAGTATCGCTTTCCAGGGTTGAAGCCAGGCGACCGGTGGTGCCTGTGCGCACTGCGCTGGAAAGAGGCACTGGAGGCCGGTGTGGCACCGCCCGTCATTTTGGAGAGCACCAACGAGGCCGCTCTGCGCTACGTGCGTATGGACGACCTTCTGGCCCACGCCTATCGCGAGGAAAAGAAGAGCGCTGGCGATTGACAGCGGCTCAAAAATGCCCATGAGGCCCTCCTTGCGCGACTTGACTGATGCAGCACACGCATCGGACAAGCACTGTCTGAATCCTTCTACCTTTGCCCGCGCCTTTGCAAGAACACCGGGCGCATAGCATCCATGTGCGCCTTCCGGTTGTTTGAGCCAGCGTATTTCCCTTCTGTTGCACTGCGTTTCTGACATGCTTATCCTAATTACGCTTTTTCTGACGGCCTTAGTCATCCTGTTTGCCGGCTTAGTGCAGGCGCGTGTATTGTTACGAGCCGTTCGTTTCATTGGCCCGGCCATAGCGCTAGGCCTGACGGGCTGGTTTCTATACGCTGGAGCACCCTGGACGGACCGCTATGCCAGCATGTTTCGCTTTGACGATTATGCGCTGGCCTTCAGTGGCGCGGCGCTGTTGAGCACGCTGCTGCTGTTTGGCTTCACGCGCTGGGGTTTTCGCGAGTGGTCGGACACTATTGGCGACCGCTATGCGCTGCTGCTGTTCAGTCTATGTGGGGCGCTGTGTATGTTCTCGTTTACCAATCTGGTGATGCTTTTTTTGGGCATTGAAATTTTAAGCATCCCGCTGTACGTGCTGGCGGGCAGTCGGCGCGACGATTTGCGCTCCAACGAGGCGGCGCTCAAGTACTTTCTCATGGGCGCGTTCGCTACAGGCATACTGCTTTTTGGCATCGCCTTAGTATATGGTGCGGTGCGCGGCTTCGACCTGACGCAAATCCACTCGGTTATTGTAGCGCAGGGACATTCGCCGCAGATGCTGAGCATTGGCATCTTACTCATTCTCGTAGGGTTGAGTTTTAAAGTATCGGCAGCGCCGTTTCATTTTTGGGCGCCCGATGTCTATACGGGTAGCCCGACGGTGATTACGGCTTTCATGGCCACAGTGGTCAAGACGGCGGCGTTTGCGGCGTTTTATCGGCTGTTCAGCACGGCCTTTGCCGGCGCAGGAGAGTTTTGGGAGGCGGCGGTGGCCGCGGTGGCGGTGCTCACGATGGCCGTGGCCAATACGACGGCGCTGTTTCAGACCAATTTTAAGCGCATGATGGCGTACTCGTCGGTGGCGCACGCGGGCTATCTGATGCTGGCCTTGCTGGCTATTGGCCGACCCGATACGGCAGGCGCATTGCTGCTGTACACCCTGGGCTACTCAGTGGCTACCATTTGCGCCTTTGCCTGCTTCCTTATCGTTTCGGAACAAAACCAGGACGAGTCATTCGCAGCCTTTAATGGACTGGCCAAAAAGCAACCTTTGGTGGCCGCGGCTATGGCTGTCTCGATGCTGTCGCTGGCGGGCATACCTCCTACGGCGGGCTTTTTCGGCAAATACTTCTTGTTTGCTGCTGCCTTCGAGCGCTTTCCGGGGTTAGTTATTGTAGCTGTGATTGGCTCGGCTATTTCCATTTATTACTATCTTAAGGTCATTGTCGCAATGTATTTCTCCTCGGAAGAAAGCGCCTATGAGGTGCAAATGCCTTGGGGTTTTAAGGCCGCTATGGCGGTCGGTTTGGGCTTGATTGCTTTGCTGGCGCTGGTGCCGGGAGGCGTGCTGGGACTCCCCTAAAAGGCTGGCAAGATGCTGGTAGATTTGCTTTCGGATACCGTTACGCGCCCCACGGAGGGCATGCTTCGGGCCATGATGACCGCTGAGGTGGGCGACGATGTCTTTGGCGAAGACCCGACGGTGAATGCGCTGGAGGCCAAATGCGCCGCCATGTTTGGCCACGAAGCGGCCTTGTTTTGCCCAAGCGGCACGATGACCAACCAGATTGCCCTGCGCGTACATACCCGGCCATTAGACGAGGTCATCTGCGATGAAATGAGCCACATTTTCCAGTATGAGGCCGGCGGATATGCCGTGAATAGCGGCTTGGCGCTCAATCTCATCCGCACCACCAACGGCATTCTGAGCGCGGAGCAGGTAGAAGCAGCTATACGCCCGCGCTACGACTGGCTGCCGCGCAGCGCCTTGGTGGTGGTGGAAAACACCTGTAACCGCGGCGGTGGCTCGGTGTATCCGATGGAGACGCTGCGGCAAATCCGCGCCGTGTGTCAGCGGCATGGGCTGGCCCTGCATGTGGATGGCGCGCGCATTTTCAACGCCTTAGCGGCGCGGGGCGGAACGCCGGCCGAAGTGGGCGCGTTGGCCGACAGCCTGAGCGTTTGCCTGTCCAAAGGCTTAGGTGCCCCCGTGGGCTCCGTGCTCATCGGTAGCCGGGCGTTCATCGCGGAGGCGCGCCGCGTGCGCAAAGTCATGGGCGGCGGGATGCGGCAGGCCGGTTACCTGGCTGCCGCCGGCATTTACGCTTTAGACCACCACATTGAGCGCTTGCCCGAAGACCACCTGCACGCCCAACAGTTGGCTCAAGCACTGGCCGAGATGCCCTGGGTAGAGCGCCTGTATCCGCCCGAAACGAACATCGTCATCTTCGACTTGAAGCCGCCGCTAACGGCGATGGCTTTCTTAGACAAACTCCTGCAACAGGGCGTTCGCGCAGCCCCGTTCGGCCCGCGTACGATACGCATGGTAACGCATTTGGACATCAGCGCGAGCATGGTACAATATGCTATAAACACTTTGCAGCGCCTGTCTTTCTAAATGCCCGTCGTGCGACGTATCTTTATGAGTAGAAGGCAGCACTAATTACCCACTTCTATAGCCCCTTCGGAGGGTTTTGTTATTTGTCGCCGAAACACTATTGTCGGCTCCCTCACTTTTTCTTTTTGCGCGCTGCGGCTGCGCGCGCTGCCTCAGCGCGTTCGAGCCATGGTTTGGCCTGTTCGGGTTGGCCCATGTCTTTGTAAGCCGAGCCGATGTAATACAGCAGCGTAGGGTTTTCAGGTTCGTACTTGAGGCCTTCTTTCCATTGTTCAATGGCCTCGGGGAATCTCCTTTGCATAGCCATGACGGCGCCCAGATTGCGCCGGGCGTCAATGAAGCGCGGGTTGTATTCTAAGGATTTTCGATAGACCGCTTCAGCGGAGTCCAACTGTTGGCGCATGAAGTAGATAAAGCCCAGGTTGGAGAGTACCTTTTCGTCGTTGGGGCGGTAGCGCAGGGCATTCATGTAATCGTGGTAAGCGCTATCGAATTGGCCTAGTCGGAAGTACGCTAAGCCACGGCTTCCGTAGGCGTCGTGGTACTGCGGATACAGTTCGATGGCGCGCGTGTGGTATCCGATGGCTTTGCGCACCCAGACGGAGTCAGTTACCTGACCAGTTTCTTCGATGAAGCCTTCTTTGATGGTTTCGATGCCCATATGGAAGTTCAATTTGGCGCAGTTAGGCGAATGCGGAATGTCGGCCCGATAGAGGTTGTAGCTGGTGTACCACACTGGATTTCGCTGCACGGTCAGGAAGCTGTAAATGAGCAAGATAGCGCCAGCGATGCCCCAAACGAATACGCCTTTACCGTTGGGATTGAGCACCTGTTGCGTTGGCGAAGCGTCGGGCTGAGGTCGTATGCGGAGCGCCAGGGTCAGGGCTGCCGCCAGCGCCAATGCGAAGCCCCACGAGGGCGCGTAGAGCAGGCGCTCGCCGTAGGAGGTGCCGATAAGGATGAAGATGTTGCTGAACAGGGAAAAGGCGATGAGATAAAATAAAATGGCATAAGACAGGATGTGCTTGCGCCGCAAGCGCAGGGCAGCCCAGGTGAACATACCGGCATAAGCAAAGAAGCCTGCCAGCGCCCGCCAGTCGGCAAAGGTTACCGGCGTCATTTGCGGGTAGCCGCGGTCGCTGATGAGCGGGTGGGGCCAGAGCAGCGTTTTCAGGTACAGGCCGCACATCATGAACGCCGAGGCCAAGCGCGTGGCGGTGTCTTTGGCGCCTACGATGAAGTTGTCCAGAATGGAAAACACCTCTGGATACGGCTGCGCGCTCAGCACTTGATGGCGAATGAACAGGAATAGCGCTGCTGGCGCCAGAAAGAGGGCTGAAAGCCGCAGGTTTTCGCCCAGCGGGCGGTCGGCAAAAAACCAGATGGTCAGCGGGAAAATGGCTAAGAACGTGATAGCGCTCTCTTTAGAAAACAGCGCCAGCGCATAGAAAAGGACGGCCAACCCGACGAACCCGCGGCGCGCGGTGTCGAAGTAGCGCCACAGGCTCCACAGCGCCGCTGTGCAGAAAAAGAGGGCCAGGATTTCGTCTAAACTCTTGATGTTGGCCACCACCTCGGTGTGTACCGGATGTGCGATGAAGAAAAGCGTTGCTAATGCCGGCAAAAGGGGCGGATATGCCAATAAAATACGCCGCCAGGTAATCCACAGTAGCCAGCCCGTCCAGCCGTACATCAGGGCATTCATCACATGGCCTACCATCGGATTGTCGGGCGAGAGCTGCCATTGCAGGGCAAAAATCAGCAGTGCTAAGGGGCGGTACAACGACCCGGGGCTGTTCCAGGCGCCGTAGCGGTATTCCGTGGAGAAGATGAGGCCAAGGTTCTTCAGGCCGCCCTGTGTTACCCAGTTTTCCTTGATGACCGAGTAGTCGTCTAAGCAGTATTGGTGGCCGAAGGTGTTGGCGTACAGCAAGACGCCCAGCGCGGCGGCTGCTATCCCGACCCATGCGAGGCCGCCCTTGTCAAGTGGAGCGGAGGGTTTAGTTGGCCGTTGCACCGCGGCCTGGCGAGGCGAAGCACCTCTGTGAACCTCCAGTTTTGCTTTTTTTCGCTTACTCATGGCACTCAAAATTTCGCTCCGTTTCGCGCCGGCGAAAGTAGAGGAATTTCAGGCGTACTTCCCTGGTTTGTTAAGATTTCTCAAAAAACGCATGCCGATAAGGGAGGACTGTTTACTTTTGACGCCGTTTTTATGCGCTTCATCTTATTATTTAAAAACAAATCTGTATCATGAAAAAAGCACTCTTCTTGTTCGCATTCTCGTTCGTCTTTGGTCTGGGCGCTGCTTACGCGCAAAGCTGCCAGGGCGCTGCTGGAGCTGCTGCTCCGAAGTCCTGCTGTGCCGCTAAGGCTGCTGCTGCGAAGGCTGCTGCTGCCGACCCGACCATTGAAAAGCGCATCGCCGATAACGGTACCGTCTCCTACGTGCGCAAAGAAACAGACGCGCAGGGCAATGCTCGCTTTGTGAGCGTGCGCTTCGACGAAGCGACCAACACGTTCGTTAACGTGGCACCGGCTTCGGTTACGGCCACGGAAGGCATGACGAAGAAGTCCTGCTCCGCTGAAGAGGTAAAAGCGTGCGCCGGCCAGGGCGGTGCGAAAGCCTGTGCAGGCAAAGCCGATGGCAAAGCTTGCTGCGCCTCAAAAAAAGCAGCAGCTGTAGAGCAGAAGTAAATCCGAGTCGAAGATAGGAAAGGCGGCCCGCAGGCTGACCTTCGAGCCGGCTAATGCTAAGCATTAGCCGGCTTTTTTATTGCCCTCAGTTTACTATTACATAGCGCGAAGTAGCCCAATTCTTTGCCCTGAAGAAGCCGCCTCGTTTGGTGTCTGCCGGGTGGCAAAAAATCTTTCCATTTAAAGCCGGCGCCAAAACACTTTGTGTTATTTTTGTGCCGATGAGGGCCATGCCAGAAAAATTCCCACAGCATGCGATTTCAAAAATTTAACCCAAACTTCATTTACGCGCTGTGCTGAGTTAATCTTTCAGGCGATAGAGCAGTCGGCTATTGGTGCTGGAATTCACTCCTTTTCACAGGTTTACTCCGGGCGAGCCGCATGACCTCAGCCGTGCAGGTGTCGTCTTTTCCTGTGGATAATCCCGGGGTGATGTGGAAAAAATGGGAAAAAATTTTAGTTTCTCACAGGTTGGGCCCGTGTTTTCCACAGATTTAAGGCGAAACGGAATGTTTGTAGAACATCGAAGATATGCTCAGGCTGGTAAGTTTGTGCCGACCAAAAAGCGAGTCATACTATGGAAAGAAAAGAAGAGTTTTCGGAAGGACGCGATCAGGTTCAGGGCAGCGATCGTGCGCGC
The DNA here is from genome assembly GCA_025056735.1 of Saprospiraceae bacterium. GTDB lineage: Bacteria > Bacteroidota > Bacteroidia > Chitinophagales > Saprospiraceae > M3007. The sequence goes on along the minus strand of JANWVR010000053.1, from coordinate 39,318 downwards.
AGGGGGGCGCGTGGTGGTGAGGGACTTTCCAACTATGTGTTTGGAAAAGTGCAACCACAAGCGCTTGAATTAGAAGAGGCTGTACTGGGTGCGCTCATGCTGGAGCGCGATGTGCTGCCGGTGGTAATGGATATTTTGCGACCCGATAGCTTCTACACCCCGGCCCATCAGGCCATCTATCGAGCCATCATTCGACTTTTTGAGCGTTCACATCCGGTGGACTTGCTGACGGTAACGGAGGAGCTGCGCAAGAGCGGTGATCTCGAGCGGGTGGGCGGAAGTTACTATTTAGTCGAACTGACCAACCGCGTTGCTTCGGCGGCCAATGCCGAGTACCACGCGCGCATCATTGCACAAAAGCATATCTTGCGCGAAATGATTCGCCTGAGCCATCGAACCCTTGAAGAGGCCTACAAGGAGACAACGGACGTTTTTTCGCTGCTCGATGAAACAGAGAAAGGCTTGTTCGCTATCACCCAAAACAACCTCGGTCGCACCTTCGAGAGCATGAGTGTGCTGAGCGGGCGCGTCCTGCGCGAGCTGGAAGCCCTGGCGCAAAAGAGCGATGGCCTGACGGGCATCCCTTCGGGCTTCACTGACGTTGACCGCATCACATCGGGCTGGCAACCGTCCGACCTGATCATCCTGGCTGCCCGGCCAGGTATGGGCAAAACGGCTTGCGTGCTCACCATGGCGCTTAACGCGGCTCGCGACTTTGGCAAACCCGTAGCCATTTTCTCCTTGGAGATGGCCAACATTCAGCTGGTGCAGCGCCTCGTCTCAATGATCTCCAACATCCCCGGTACAAAGATGCGCAATGGCCGTCTGGAGGACTATGAATGGCAACAGCTTCAAAGAGCCGTCGAAATCCTTTCCAATGTGCCCATCTTTATTGACGATACGCCGGGCATCAATATCTTCGAACTGCGGGCCAAATGCCGCCGTTTGAAAATCCAGCACGACATCCAGCTGGTTATCATTGACTACTTGCAATTGATGAGCGGCGCCAGCGAAAACATACGCAATACTAACCGCGAGCAGGAGATTGCCGGTATCTCGCGGGCACTCAAAAACATGGCCAAGGAACTCAACGTACCTGTTATTGCACTTTCGCAGCTTAGCCGTGCTGTTGAGGTGCGCGGCGGCGCCAAACGCCCCCAACTGAGCGACTTGCGCGAGTCGGGCGCTATTGAGCAAGATGCCGACATCGTGGCCTTCCTGTACCGGCCCGATTACTACGGCATTGTTGAAGACGAGGGAGGCCGCTCCGTACAGGGTATCGTTGAATTCATCGTCGCCAAACACCGCCATGGCGCTACCGACACCGTACGCCTGCGCTTCGCACGTGAGTTCTCTCGTTTCGAGAACGTTGAAGACCCCATCTTCGCCAGCCTGAAAGACCCCATAGACTTGAGCGCTCTGCCCACCAGCGTCATCCTCGACTCGAAAATTAACGGCCCATCCGAGGAGCCGCCCTTCTAAGCATCAGCAGGGCGTAGCCTGTGGCATAGCGCCTTACATTTGCGCCAGCCTCGACGCCTGTAAAAAGACGAGGCGTGTTCTGACACATGAAAAAACACAACTTTTCCGCCGGCCCAGCCATCTTGCCGGCAACCGTCCTCAAAGAAGCCGCTAAAGGCGCGCTCAACTATCAGGGCACCGGGCTCAGCCTGCTGGAAATGAGCCACCGCGGCCCGGAATTTACAGCCATCATCGAAGAGGCCACTGCGCTGGTACACGAACTGATGGAAATACCGCCCAACAGCGGATACCATGTCCTTTGGCTCACAGGCGGCGCCAGCACCCAGTTCTTCATGGCGCCCATGAACCTCTTAGACAGCACGCAAATGGCCGCCTACGTGGACACCGGTACCTGGGCCAGCAACGCCATCAAGGAAGCCAGGGCTTTTGGCCAAATAGAGGTGATTGCCTCGTCGAGAGAGCAGAATTATACCTTTATCCCTAAAGGCTGGAAAGTGCCCAAAAACGCGCGCTACCTGCACCTGACGAGCAACAATACCATCTTTGGCACCCAATATCAGCGCTTCCCTAAGTCGCCTGTGCCCATCGTGTGTGACATGTCGTCAGACTTCCTGAGCCGACCGGTGGATGTCTCTGCCTTCGGCCTCATCTATGCCGGCGCGCAAAAAAATCTCGGCCCGGCAGGCGTAACCGTCGTCATTGTGCGCGAAGACATGCTTGGCCAAGTCAATCGCCACCTGCCCACGATGCTCGACTACCGCACTTTTATTCGGGAGAAATCGCTGTACAACACACCGCCAGTATTCCCCATTTACGTTTCCATGCTGACGCTGCGCTGGCTCAAGAAACTGGGCGGCACCAAAGCCATCCATCGCCGCAATAAGGCCAAAGCCAAACTGCTCTACGATGAAGTGGACGCTAACCCGCTTTTTAAAGGTACGGTCGCTAAAGAAGACCGCTCGCTAATGAACGCCTGCTTCGTTATGGCGCCGGGCTATGAGGCCTTAGAGAAAGAATTTTTGAAAGAAACCGAGGCCAATGGCATCGTTGGCCTTAAGGGCCACCGTTCGGTGGGCGGCTTCCGCGCCTCTATGTACAACGCCCTGCCCAAAAGCAGCGTCCAGGTATTGGTAGACCTGATGCGCGATTTTGCACGGCGCAAAGGCTGACGCTTTCTGCTTGCGTGTTTTTGGGGGAGCCGCTTAGCGTCTCAGGGGTCAGTTCCTTCGTCTTTTTTATGATTTTTCACGATAGCTACCTTCGCATCTCAGTGGTAAAACCCAACTGTGCTTATGATTTTCAGAGAAGGTCTTTTTTCGGGTAAGGTCGCATTAGTTACTGGAGGCGGCAGCGGCATTGGGTTGGAGATCGCGCGCCAATTCCTGCAGTTGGGCGCCGAGGTTTTTATCGCCTCGCGCAAGGCACAGCGCTTGGAGGAGGCCATGGCTGTGCTGCAGCCGTTGGGTATGGTGCACAGTTATCAGGTAGATATCCGTGAGCCTGACCAGGTGGCCGGTCTTGCTGAATTTATTGCCGATAGAAGCGGTCAGTTAGACGTTTTGGTCAACAACGCAGGCGGCCAGTTTCCCAGTCGGGCCGAAGATATTTCGCCCAAAGGATGGCAGGCCGTTATCAATACCAATCTCAACGGCACGTGGTACGTTACGCAGACGATGGCGCAGCGCTTTTTCTTCGAGCAGAAAGCCGGTATCGTAGTCAACATCGTGGTCAACCATTACCGCGGCTTTCCGGGCATGGCGCACACAGGCGCTGCGCGAGCCGGGGTGAGCAACCTGACCCAGTCCTTAGCCGTAGAGTGGGCGCAGCGCGGCATCCGGCTCAACTGTGTGGCGCCAGGCATCATTCGGAGCAGCGGATTAGAGCAGTATCCGCCCGAATTGGTCGCCAGCATTGCCCAGCATGTTCCTATGAAACGGCTGGGCAGCACGGATGAGGTGGCGGCACTGGTGCTATTTCTGGCCAGCCCTGCGGCCACTTATATCAGCGGCGAGACCATCTACGTGGACGGCGGCGCCCACCTGTGGGGCGACGTATGGCAATATAGCGAATGAGGTTTCCACAACTCTTTTTCGGAGCTGTCAACCTATGCTTGGCCCTCATGCCCGGAGCAACAGTGGGCCAAGAGGGTAGGGATACGTTGGCGCTGAGCCGTGCCTTCCTGCTCCAGGCGCGATTTGCTACGGCGGATAACCTGGGCAACCTGTACCTCATTACGCGGCAGAACGCCGTAGAGAAGTACAGCCCCGATGGTCGTCTGCTCACCCGCTACACCAACAACCGCGCGGGATTTGCCACAGCCATAGATGCGACCAACCCTATGAAAGTCATTGTGTGGTACGCTGACTTCCGGGTCGTCGCCTTCCTGGATCGCAACCTGACGCCACTAGGTGAACTAAACCTCTTCCAGGCGGGCTATCCAGAGGTGCACATCGTAGCCGCCGCTGCCGATGGCAACCTTTGGCTGTACGACGAAGTGGCTTTCCAACTCAAAAAAATCAGCCCGGAGGGCGCGGTGTTGGCCGAAAGTCAGCGCCTCAACGCTCTGCTGCCCGAACGCCTGCCCATCGAAAGCCTGCGCGACGACGGAAACTCGGTGTACGCCTTTGCTCCTTCGGCAGGTTTGCTCAGCTTCGACGCCTACGCTCAGTTCCGCTACCGGCAGCCCATAGAGGGAGCCCACACGTGCCTTGCTGCCTTCGAGCGGGCTGCCTGCCTGAGCGCAGACCACCTGCTCTTGCTCGACCGCCTACGCCTGACCGAGCGCCGCCTGCCGCTGCCACCAGCGGCCATTTCGCAAAAGGCGCCCGCCTGGCTGGCACAAGGGCGCCTACTGGTGCAAAACGGCCCACAGCTCCAGATGTGGGAATGGCGCGACTAAGGCGCCAGCCGCGTCAGCACCCAGCCCTGTTCGCTCAAAGTGTAGCAGATGCGGTCGTGCATCCGACTCGGGCGCCCCTGCCAGAACTCAAAGTAGGCGGGAACCACGCGATAGCCGCCCCAAAACGGCGGCAGCGGCAATACTTCATCGTGCTTGAACTGCGCCGCCAACTCCTGATAGCGCTGCTCCACCACATCGCGCCCGCTGATCACCTGGCTTTGCGGACTGGCCCAGGCGCCCAGCTGGCTTTCCTTCGGGCGGCTTTGAAAATAGGCCAATGACTCATCCGGCGAAACGCGCTCCACGCGACCTTCGATACGCACCTGCCGCTCCAGCTCAGGCCAAAAGAAGAGCAGCGCCGCCTGAGGGTTTTGCTCCATTTCGCGGCCCTTTCGGCTTTCATAATTGGTGTAGAAAACCAGCCCACGCGCGTCGAAGCCTTTGAGCAGCACTACGCGCGCACTGGGCCGCCCTTCTGGCGTAGCCGTAGCCAGTGTCATGGCCGTCGGCTCGGGCAACTCGCTGTTGAGCGCTTGCTGCATCCAGCGCTCCAACTGGGCAAAAGGGTCAGGGTCCACATCCGTCTCCGAAAGGGAAGCCATGGTGTAATTGCGCCGCAAGGCGGCCAATTCTGCACCTATCGTCGAGAGAGCCATACCGTTGCTAATTTTGGGGCGAAAGTACGGTGCAAATGCCGTCTCTTTTTGGGCCAGCCCTATGGATTGGACAACCGCACTCCAACAATTCGACGGCTACCTGCGTCTGGAGCGCTCCATGAGCGAACATACGCTGGCCGCATACATAGCCGACGTGCAAAAATTTCGCCGTTACCTGCAGCTGCGCGAACAGGAACGCGAACCATCTCAGGTTCAGGGTGAAGACATTGTGCATTTCGTCTATTGGCTCAACGACCTCGGTTTAGAGGCCAGCTCGCAGGCGCGCATCCTCTCCGGGCTTAGAGCATTTTATCGCTTTCTGATGCTGGAAGACTACATCGAAAACGATCCCACCGATTTGATAGAAATGCCGCGTCTGCGCGCCCACCTGCCGCAGGTGCTCTCTATCGGCGAAGTGCAACGGCTGTTGGCCAGCATCAGCGACAACACACCGCTGAACGTACGCAACCGCGCTATTGTGGAGACACTCTACGCCTGCGGGCTGCGCGTAAGCGAATTGGTGAACCTGCGCTGCACCGACCTGTCGCTGCCAGCGGGCTTCCTCAAGGTACGCGGCAAAGGGCGCAAGGAACGCTTCGTGCCCATCGGCCCGGAGCCAGCCCGCTTCCTGCAGCGCTATTTGGACGAAGTGCGCCCAACGCTACCCATTCAGCCCGGAAACGAGCCGTTCGTCTTCCTTAACCGCCGCGGCACGCGCATGAGCCGTGTGATGATTTTTTTATTGATAAAACAACTCGCCGCCCAGGCCGGTATCACCAAAAACATCAGCCCACACACCTTTCGCCATTCCTTCGCCACACACCTCATCGAAGGTGGCGCCGACCTGAAAGCCGTACAGGACATGCTCGGCCACGAAAGCATTACCACCACGGAAATTTACACGCACTTAGACGCCGAATATCTGAAGGAAACCATCTACCTCTATCATCCGAGGCTGCAGTTTGGAATGGAAAGTGGAAAGTGAAAAATGAAAAGTGGGGCAATTGCTCGAGGAGTCTGGGGGTATTACGGGGTGGCCTTTGCCTTTCCGCTGAGTGGCGGTTTAAAAATCCGATGCCCAGCAGCACGATGGGTTTGCCCTGGCTGTGACGCCTCAAAACCCTGACCTCCCTCCTGATATTTCACCGCAGAGTAATAATCCAAATGCACAACCGGGTGTTTTTGCCACGCTTTTTCGCGGTCGTACAGGTATAGACCTTCGAAGAGATCTCGCTTGCCCTCGAAATAGGCCTTCAGGGTGGACAACAGCAGCGACTTGCCAAAACGGCGCGGACGCGAGAGAAAGTAATACGCCCCTTCCGACACCAGGGCGTGGACGTGGTAGGTCTTGTTCACGTACACCAAGCCCTGCTGGCGCAGTTCCTCGAACGTCTGCGTGCTAAGGGGTAAGCGCTGCATGGTATCTGTTTGAGGACAAAAGTAAGACGGTACGGAGATAGACGCCACCCTAACCCAGACGAGCCTGGCCGGGCATTTACTCCCAGACCTCTACCTCACCAATTCTTCGCAGCCCAAAAGAGGCCGTTTTAAAGGCCCGAGGTGTCAGACTGCTGGATTTTTTTGAATGAACAGAACGCCGAACCGCCGCAGCATCTACAGCAGTTTTTATAAAAAAAACGGCTGAGGACTCAATGAATTCTGGTATTGAATATGCTTGTTCGAGCCGTTGGTCTCAGGCAATAATCCGAATATTCTTTCATCTGGAATATGCCGCAACGCTCTCAAAAGAGAATAGATGCTGCCATGGCTACTCTTGGCACAGAGCGCATCATGGCCCTGCTTTGTGGCCAATCCACCCGTAGTAGAAGATGTAGGCATATGCCGGCAGCAATACAGCTTGCAGAGCAACACGTGGCCCTGCTTCGGGGTGCTCGGCCAGGAAGCCGTACAGCTGAGGCAATAGCGCACCGCCTGCAATACCCATGATGAGCAATGCAGAACCAACTTGCGTCAGACGCCCTAAACCGCGTATGGCCAGCGGGAAAATGGCTGGCCACATTACTGCATTAGCCAGCCCCAGCAGGGCTACGCACGTAAGGGCTTGAGTTCCAGTAGTGAAGTAAGCGCCTGCCGACAGCGCCAGCCCCAATAGAGCTGAATATCGTAGGAAAGCCTCCTGGGAAAGGAACCTTGGGATGAGTGCGATGCTTAGGAGGTAACCTAAGAGCATTCCACTGAGCGTCAGTGATGTGAAGTACTTTGTTTGGTCCAGGTCGAAGCCCAAAAAGCGCCCATAGAGCACGATACCATCGCCTGCCATTACCTCGGCGCCCACGTAAAAGAAGATGGCCAGTGCTCCCAGCCACAGGTGTGGGAACTCCCATAGGGTGCGACTCTCGTAGGGCAGCGAGGCATCCGACGCCTCTTGGGCTGCTGGGTTGATGTCGGGCAGTGACGAACGCCGGATGAACAGCGCCAGCAACGCCAGCACAACTGCCATAGCTATGTAAGGAGGAATGGCGCGAGCGGCCAGGGCATCGAGCAACTGAGCCTTTTCTGCGGCATCAGCAACCGCATTCACCTGGGCCTCTATCTCTTTAGCGCCATGCAACACGATGCTACTCAGGACGATCGGGCTGAGAATACCAGCCACCTTGTTGCAAATGCCCATGATGCTGATGCGTTGGGCAGCGCTCTCCAACGGCCCAATAATGCTCACATAAGGGTTGACTGCCGTCTGCAAAATGGACAGGCCCATACCTTGCACGAACAGGCCCGCCAGAAAAAGGTCGTACACGCGCGTCTTGGCCGCTGGAATGAAGACTAAGCAGCCCACAGCCATCACGAGTAATCCCAGTGCCATGCCGTCTTTAAAGCCCGTGCGGCTCAGAATAGCCGAGGAGGGTAGGGCTAAAAAAAAGTAACTCAGGTAAAATGCCAGGGTTACCAACAGGGCTTGCCATTCGTATTTCAAGTCACAGGCGAGCTTCAAAAATGGAATGAGCGATCCATTGAGCCATGTAACAAATCCAAAAATAAAAAAGAGCAACCCAATGAGCGCCATTTGGCGCCAATAGTCGCCGTTCAGACGGGTAGTGGTATTTCGCATAAGCACAGCAGTCGTTTAAGCGCATAAGCCAAACCGTTTTCAGACTTTTGCGCGCCGGCAAAGGTAGGCGAGGCAATAAGTTGAAATAAAAAATTTGTAATTGCGCCTATCGGCGAATTAGGGAGCCTGAGTCGCCCGTAATCCTGCCTGCAAAAGATCAACTCTTCTCGGTTGCCGACCATCGTTTTTTACTTTTTATCGCTTCTTTACGCTCTATTTTCCATGCACCCTACGCTTGTCATTCTTGCTGCCGGCATTGGTTCGCGTTACGGCGGTCTCAAACAGGTGGACGGCGTTGGCCCTAAGGGCGAAGCCATCCTCGAATTTTCGCTCCACGATGCCCAACAGGCTGGTTTTGGAAAGGCCGTTATTGTATTAAGGAAAGCCATTGAGGAGGCCTTTCGCCAACGCATCGGCGCCCGCGTCGAGCGATGGATGCCAGTAGAATACGTCTTTCAGGAAATGGACACTGCGTTGGAGTGGCTGCCTGCGATACCACCGCGTGAAAAGCCTTGGGGCACAGGCCATGCCATTCTGGCTGCTCGTGCTTGTGTGCAAGAGCCGTTTGCCACCATCAATGCCGATGATTTTTACGGGGCTGAAGCCTTTCGCGTCATGGCGCGCTTCCTGCAGGACGAATGTGCGCCTGATCTGTACGGTATGGTCGCCTATCGCTTGGGCAATACCCTATCAGAGAACGGCGCCGTCTCGCGCGGCGTGTGTTCTGTCAGCCCGCAAGGCTTCCTCACCGACGTGGTCGAACGCACCGGTATCGAGCGCCTGGATGACGGCATTGGATTTACCGACGAAGTAGGTCACCGCCACCTGCTACCTACCCATACACCAGTTTCCATGAACTTCTGGGGCTTTCATCCCAGCCTATTCGAGTATCTGGATGCGCAATTTCGGGCATTTGTGCAGCAGCACATGGAGCATCCCAGGGCCGAATTTTACATCCCCAGCGCTATCAGCCAGCTGCTGCACGAAGGGCGCGTGCGCGTGCGGGTGCAAACCTGCGAAAGCCCGTGGTACGGCGTAACGTATCCGGCCGATAAGGCCATAGTACAGGCGGCGCTGGCAGCATTATATCCTCAAGGGCTGTAAAGAAAAGGCCTCTCGCGCAATGCCATGCCAGCGCTCACATTTATGCTATCCAAATCGGCTGACGAATAAGCAACTTGTTGTTACAGCGGGGGCGGGCGATTTTCTCCGGTCTGTTGGCTCAACGAGTGCTGTATCCTACTTTCGCCGCATGGAACGCGATGTGCTGCTATCGGCGCTGACCCTGGCTGCCTTAGTCTATGGGGGGCTGTGCGCGTTTTTCTACTTTGGGCAAGACTTCTTTTTCTTCCGCCCGGAGCGGTTGCCCAAGTGGTTTGCCTACGAGTATCCGTTTCCGTTCCGGGAAATCAATTTTGATATGGAAGACGGCGGCGTGGTGAACGCGCTGCACTTCCAGATCCCTAACAGCAAAGGGGTGGTGTTTTACATCAAAGGCAACTCGCGCAGCATCAAAGGGTGGGGCAAGTTTGCCCGCGACTTTGTAGGAAAGGGCTACGATTTTTTTATCATGGATTTCCGAGGCTTTGGCAAAAGTCGTGGCCGCCGCACGGAGAGTATTTTATACAGCGACCTGCAGCAAGTGTATAAGTGGTTGGCGGCGCGTTATGGCGAAGAGCGCATTGTGCTCTATGGGCGCTCGCTGGGTAGCGGATTGGCCGCTCGAATTGCCTCGTGGAACAACCCCAGTCTGCTCATTTTAGATTGTCCTTACTATTCCTTCCTTTACCACATCAGTCGTTACGGCTTCTGGCTTCCGTTGCGCTGGCTGTTGCGCTATCACATTCGCACCGACCTGTTCATCCGAAAGGCGCAATGCCCTGTCTATATTTTGCATGGAAAGCGCGACCGCCTCATTCCGTACCGGCAAAGCGAAATGCTTCAGGCCTTGTCGCCCGACAACATTCACCTCATCCCTATAGAAGGCGCAGGGCACAACAACCTGACGGAATTCCCGGAGTACCATGACCATCTTTACGACATTTTACATATGAAACCGGCTGCTGTGCGGCTTGCGAAAACAGACCGAGCATGATGACTGGAGAAAGCACAGACCATCTGTACCGGGTTCATAAATAACTACTCCATGAGCGTTGATATCCTGCTAACGATAATCATTCTGGTGGGCGCCGTTGTGCTTTTTGCCACCGAAGTGGTGGCTATTGACGTAACGGCGATGCTGGTCATTGGGACGCTGGTGCTGACCGGCATTCTCACTCCGGCAGAGGGGCTGGCGGGCTTTAGCAACACGGCAGTGGCTACGGTAGCTGCCATGTTTGTCTTAAGTGAGGCAGTGGATAAGAGCGGAGCGCTGCATCCTGTGATGGCCTTTTTAGAGCGGCTGTTTCGGCGCAGTTACTGGCTGGGGGCGGGAGTCATGCTGGCCTCGGTGGCCTTTTTTTCGGCATTTATCAACAATACGCCGGTAGTGGCGCTGTTCATTCCGGTAGTGTTGTCGTGTTGCCGCAACCTCAAGGCCAGCCCGGAGAAGTTGCTGATTCCGGTATCGTACGCTTCGATGTTTGGCGGCGTGTGTACGTTGATAGGTACCTCGACCAACATTCTGGCCAGCGACATGGCGGCTAAGAATGGCCTGAAACCCTTTGGCATGTTCGAGATGACGCCTCTGGGATTGATTTTCTTGATATCGGGCTTTATTTACCTGCTATTTGTGGGCTGGCCGCTATTGCCAGGCTACAGGAGAGGCCCCAGCATAGAAGAGAAGTTCCATTTGGGCGAGTATGTAACCAACGTGGTGCTGCAGGCAGGAGCGCCCTCTATTGGCACGACGGTCAAGACCTCCCCGCTAGCCACAGAATTGGGCGTGGAGATCATCCAGGTGCGGCGAGGCAGCCAGCGTTTTTTTGCGCCGCCCGACGACTTTGTGTTGCAAGAGGGAGACGTTTTGAAAGTAAAGGGCGATGTGGAGCAGATGCGAAAACTGCAAAAGCGCAATCGCGTGCTGGTGCAGCCGCTGCCCAACCAGGAGACATTGCCCAAATCAGGCATCGGCTTAGCCCTGCACGAGGTAGTGGTGCTGCCCGAGTCTGACTTAGCGGGCAAGCGCCTGTCGGAGGTGGATTTTGAGGCTAAATTTGGCAATGCCGTCTTTCTGGGCGTGCGCGGCCGCAAGGGGCTGGAACACCGCCTGCTGAGCGACTGGAAGCTGAGCGCCGGCGATTGCCTTCTGTTGGGCTCGCCCAAGGACCAATCCGAACTATTGCACCGCAAGTACCCAGACCTGTTCGTCATCAGCCACACCGACCACACCGATTTTTTGCGCAAGGAAGCAATCCTCTCGGCGGCCGTGATCATCGGCGTTATCACTGTGGCTACCTTAGAAATCATACCCATTGTGACGGCTGCGCTACTGGGCTGCTTAGTCCTCATCCTCACGCGCGTCATCACGCCCGAAGAGGCCTACCGAAGCGTGAGCTGGAAGGTAGTGCTGCTGTTGGCAGGCTCGCTCAGCCTGGGCTTAGCCTTGGAAAAAACTGGAGCAGCCCGGCTTTTGGCCGAGCAAATACATGCCCTGGGTGGCACTGTTAGCCCGTTCATTGTGCTCAGCGTGGTCTATTTGTTCGCCAGCCTGCTGACGGAAGTGATGTCGAACAACGCTACCGTGGTATTGCTAGCCCCCATCGTCATTGCCGTGGCGGAGTCTATGGGTGTCTCAGCCCGACCGTTCTTGATGGCGATCACCTTCGCCGCATCGGCCAGTTTCATGACGCCTATTGGCTATCAAACGAACACCATGGTGTACGCTGCCGGCAATTACACTTTCCGAGACTTTGTCCGGGTGGGAGCGCCGCTGAATTTGCTGTTCTGGATCATTGCCAGCCTGCTGATACCCGTGTTTTTCCCGTTCTGACTCAGGGCGTCAGGTGGAAGGCAGGAGCGGCAACAGCCGGCGCGCGTTGTCTATTCTAATAAAGGGACAGCCCGAGGAAAGCCCCCGCGTGCGGGCTTTCCCGTACAAGGTCGCTAAGCAGACGCTTTTGCCTGCGGATTTCCTTCTATTTTCGCCGCATAAACGGTACTATCGAAACATGACGCTACAAATCCGCACTTTCGACGAATATCAGGCGGCCTACGAGCGCTCTGTGCGCGACCCGGAGGGCTTCTGGGCTGAACAGGCCGCTACCTTCCGCTGGCACACGCCCTGGCGCCGCGTTTTGGAATGGAACTTCCGCGAACCGCGTGTCAAGTGGTTCATCGGCGGCAAACTCAACATCACGGAGAACTGCTTGGACCGCCACTTGGAGGAGCGTCCCGATCAGGTAGCCTTGTTGTGGGAACCCAATGACCCTAAGCGCAAGCCGCGCCGAATCACCTACCGGCAGCTGTACGGGCTGGTGTGCCAGTTCGCCAACGCCCTCAAAGCGCAAGGCGTGCGCAAAGGCGACCGCGTGTGTCTGTATATGCCTATGGTGCCTGAGCTGGCCATCGCTGTGCTCGCCTGCGCGCGCATTGGCGCCGTGCATTCCGTCGTCTTCGCCGGCTTCAGCGCTGTGGCCTTAGCCGACCGCATCAAAGACGCTCAGGCCAAAATGGTTATCACTGCCGACGCAAACGCTCGTGGCCCCAAAAACATCGCCGTCAAAGCCGTCGTGGACGAAGCGCTCTCGTTGGGCTGCGACAGCGTCGAGCACGTCATCGTCCTGCGCAATACCGGCGACGAGGTGCCCATGACGCCTGGACGCGACTTGTGGTGGCACGATGTCGTCAAAGGCAAACGCAAAACAGGCAAGGCCACCATCGTGGATAGCGAGCACATGCTCTTCATCCTCTATACCTCTGGCTCGACGGGCAAACCCAAAGGCGTAGTGCACACGCACGGCGGCTACATGGTCTATACCGAGTTCACCTTTCGCAACGTCTTTCAATACCAACCCGGCGACATCTACTGGTGCACCGCCGACATCGGCTGGATCACCGGCCACTCCTACATTGTCTATGGCCCACTGCTGGCCGGCGCCACCACGCTCATGTTTGAAGGCATCCCTACCTACCCCGACCCGGGCCGCTTCTGGGACGTGGTGCAGCGCCACAAGGTGAACATCTTCTACACAGCCCCCACCGCCATCCGCGCCCTGATGGCCGCCGGCGACGAGTGGGTCAAAGGCCGCCGAATGACTTCCCTGCGCGTGCTGGGCACCGTAGGCGAACCCATCAACGAAGAAGCCTGGCGATGGTACCACGAGCGCGTAGGCAAAAAGCGGTGCCCCATCGTGGACACCTGGTGGCAAACCGAAACCGGCGGCATCCTCATCAGCCCTTTAGCCGGCATCACGCCGCTCAAACCTTGCTACGCCACCCTGCCCTTGCCCGGCGTTCAGCCCTGCATCGTGGACGCCAACGGCAACGAATTGGAGGGGCCTAACGTCGAGGGCATGCTCTGCCTCAAATTCCCCTGGCCTAGCATCCTGCGCACTACCTTCGGCGACCACGAACGCTGCCGCCTCACCTACTTCGCCGCCTTCCCGAACAAGTACTTCACCGGCGACGGCGCCCGACGCGACGCCAACGGTATGTACCGCATCATCGGCCGCGTGGACGACGTCATCAATGTCTCCGGACACCGCATCGGCACCGCCGAAGTCGAAGACGCTATCAACAAAGCCCCCAACGTCGTCGAGTCCGCCGTCGTAGGCTATCCGCACCCCATCAAAGGCCAGGGCATCTACGCCTACGTCATCGCCTCGGGCCCCGTCGGCGACCTGAACGCCTTCCGCCAGGCCGTGCTCGATACCGTTGCCCACGAAATTGGTCCCATCGCCAAACCCGATAAAATACAGGTCGTGCCTGGCCTGCCCAAAACCCGCTCGGGCAAGATCATGCGCCGCATCCTGCGCAAAATCGCCGAAGGCGACACCTCTAACTTAGGCGACACCACCACGCTGCTCAACCCCGAAGTGGTGGATGAAATCAAGGGTGGAGCGCTCGTGTGAGATCTAAGGGCAGCAGGCTAAGGGGAGGGTGCGCTGCGAGACGAAGGGATAGCCTTGGATTTATTTCTGGCGATTTCCGAGGAAACTTAACAAAACTTCGAGCGAGTGCGTTTTTTATGCGCCGCATTCGCGAAAACGAAGTAAAATTGCTCGTAGTAAACCTTTCTTTTGAAAGCATAGCGTTACAGGTGAAGTAGATAAAATTCCGCAAGTGCCCCACGGTGAGTTGGAGGAGTGCGCGCCATTCGTTGAGCAGCCAACAGCCGTTGCCTGTTGGAAGCACTCGTAAAAAAAGAGAGTTCCCTCCGGTCGTATCGTCTTGGGCTACGCATCCGAATTAGGAAGAAGCCAACAGGCAAGCGCGAGCAGATAACGAGGCTTCGTAAATCTCCTGCCTTTCCTCGGATTGCTTTGTCTGCATGCCCATATTGCTCAATGCCCCAAATGCGCGATAATTTTACAAACCTGCGCTTCGCCAACGGCCTGCCGCATCGCATTCAGGTACCATGCCGGAAGCCTGTGCGGAGGACATTTCTGAGGCAAACCATTTGCAAGAAAACGGGCGCTGACCGGATTTTTTCTTCCTTTGTCCTGTGGGGTGGCCTCCTTGCTCCGTTTTCCTTACCTTAGCCTTTCGTTATCATCCATAACCTCCTCCTCGACTATGGCGACCCATACGGCACAACTTGTTGACGTTCATCAGCGCCGCATTTATCCGGCTGCGGTTGTCGTAGAGCATGGCCGTATCCGGAGCATTCGCGCGCTCGCGGAGGCGCCTGCGGAAGCGGGCTACTTGCTTCCGGGTTTTGTAGATGCCCACGTACATATCGAGAGCAGCATGTTGCCGCCGGCGGAGTTTGGTCGTCTGGCTGTAGTGCACGGCACGGTGGCTACGGTCTCCGATCCGCACGAGATAGCGAATGTTTTGGGCGAGGAGGGCGTGTTATACATGCTCGAGGAGGCGCGTCGTTCGCCAGTTAAGTTTTGTTTTGGCGCGCCGTCGTGCGTGCCTGCTACCTCGTTTGAGACTGCCGGTGCAGCCTTAGATGCGGCAGCGGTAGAGCGGCTGTTGCAACGGCCCGACATTGGCTATCTGTCGGAGATGATGAACTTCCCCGGCGTATTGCATGCCGATGGGCAGGTGATGGCCAAAATTCGGGCGGCGCAGCACGTGGGCAAGCCTGTGGATGGGCATGCACCTGGTTTGCGCGGCGAAGCGGCCCGGCGTTACTTCGAGGCGGGCATTTCCACCGATCACGAGTGTTTTGCTTTCGAGGAAGGGCGCGAAAAGGCGCTGCTGGGGGTGCGCATTCTCATCCGCGAGGGCAGCGCTGCGCGCAACTTTGAAGCGTTGTGGCCGCTGTTGTTGGAGTTTCCGCAGCAGGTCATGTTTTGCAGCGACGACAAGCACCCCGATGATCTGCTTCGCGGGCACATAGACCGCCTGGTGGCGCGCGCCGTAGCCAAGGGCTGCGACCTGTTCGACACCCTGCGCGCAGCGTCCGTCAATCCAGTGGGGCACTACGGCTTACCGGTGGGGCTGTTGCGCGAAGGCGACCCGGCTGATTTCATTCGCGTGAGCGACTTGACAGACTTCCACGTGCTGGAAACCTACATCGGCGGCGAGCGCGTGGCCGCTAATGGCCAGCCGCTGTTGCCTCATCGCGCGGCGCCAACGCCCAATGCCTTTGCTGCGCAGCCCAAACGCCCTGAAGACTTCCGGCTGCGCGCCCGGGGGGCCGGCATTGTGCGCCTCATCCGCGTGTGGGATGGCCAGATCATCACTGGCAGTGAAGAAGGCCGCGCTCGCGTGCAGGACGGTTGGCTGATGGCCTATCCGGGGCAAGACGTGCTGAAAATCGCCGTCGTCAATCGCTATGCCGACGCGCCGCCTGCTGTGGGCTTTGTTAGCGGCTTCGGCTTGCAGCGCGGAGCTGTGGCTTCCAGCGTAGCTCATGACTCACACAATATCGTGGCCGTTAGCGCCGACGACGCCTCGCTGTGCGCCGCCGTCAACGCCGTTATCGAGGCGCGCGGAGGCATCAGCGCCACCGACGGCCAGGGCAATACGCGTGTGTTGCCGCTGCCCATTGCCGGGCTGATGAGCCCAGACAACGGCTATACGCTAGCGCGCAACTACGCCGCCTTAGACGCCTGGACGCGCGAAATGCTCCACTGCCCGTTGCGAGCACCATTTATGACACTGTCCTTCCTGGCCCTGCCCGTCATTCCGGTGCTGAAAATGACTGATCTTGGTCTGTTCGACGTGGAGCAGTTCGGACATGTGGAAGTAGAGGTGCGCTTCTGAACGCTCAGCAAACAGGAGCGCAGCAGAGAAGGGCAGAGCGCTGGCGGCTGCGCTTCGCCTGTGTCCGCGTACATTTGCCGCCATGTGGGGGCGTTCCTGGCGTATTTACACCTCTTTCGACACGTCGGACATTCAAACGGCGGACGACTTTTGCCGACACCTGACGCAGGCGTTGGAGGGCTATGAGTTGGATTTTTGGAACCCCATGGCGGTGGCAGAAGAGGACTACCGGCGCGAAGCCACGGAATATCTGGAGCAGGCTGACCTGTTTGTGGCCTGTCTGTCGCCGCATTATTTAGATGCGCCGAACGTGCGTTGGGAGGTAGAAAAGGCCGTGCAGGAGCATCGCCGCCGGGATGGAGCGCTTCAGGTGTTGGTATTGTTGGTGCGGGCTGCGTTTGTCCCGGCGGTGCTGGCGGGCTTCCCTGTGTCGCCCTCGCTCGACGAGCCGGTAGAGGGCGGCTTGGTGAGTCGGGAGAGCCAGCTGAAACGCGCTGCGGCGCGCGCCCGCGACTTGCTACTGGGCATAGTGCGCTCGCAAGAGCTGTTTCCACTGCCTCAAGGGCCGGCCTTTGCGCTTACCTTCGAAGATGTGCGCGAGCGCCTGTTAGTGTGGCTCCAGCACTGTGATCTGGGGCCGCTGTTCGAGTTGCTCAAACGCCTCTTTCACCCTGAGCGCACGCCCGACGACCTGTTTCAATTGGAAGACGCCTTCGCCGAATGGCGCCAGCAAAGCCAGCGCAGCAAGCTCTCCTTCGAGACGTTTCGGCAAACGATGGAGGCCATCCGCTTAGACCTCGGGCACGTCATCACGCGCATAGACGAGCGCCGCTTTCGCGACAACTGGCCCAGCATTTTTGCCGAGGGCTACTACGGCTGGACGCCACTCCCAACACCGCCCGACACGCTGGCGGGCCTGTATCTGCCGTTTGGCGAAATTCACATCCCGGACACGCTCAACCTGCCCGCGCAGGCGCACAACGACGAAATCTGGGAAGGCGTGGGCACGCTGACCCTCCAACAGCAGCAGGAGTTCCGCCGAAATCTGCTGCTGGCCCAGGATGCTCTAGGCGCCGGCCAATACGCCCGCGCGCACGCCTTGTGCGAACACGTGCGCGCCCACCTTGACCCGCAGTCGGCCCAACTGTACGAGATGCTGTTGATTTCTTATCTAAAAAAAGAAAATCCAGACCGCATCATCCACGACGCCGTCTATGGTACTCAGAGCAAACTCAACCACGTCGTTGTGTATGCCGGGCGTTTTGCCGAATACCAGCGGGCGGGCAAATGCCCTTCGGAGGCAGGTATGTACAACCTGAAAGCCACCGCTGAAGCGCTCTCGCACGCACTGCTGCGCCTATACAGCACTTTTGAAAACGACTACATCCTGCACACGGGCCGCCACAGCGCCGAAGCGCCCGATAATCGGGCTGCCGTGGCGCGTATCATCCAGACGGCGATGATGCTGTACCGAACAGTGCACCCCTATCGCGGCTTTTTGGAGCTGGCTGTCAACGAGATGTGCAATGGCGGTAAGTACGACTACATCCGGCGCGTGGAGATCATCAACGATGAATTTCGCTTTGCCTCGCACGAGGACTTTGGCATCGAAAGCGAAATCCGCGAGGTTATCGGCATGCTGGAGGCCATCTCTAATGCCGACGATGATGCGCTGATGAACCGCCAGTTGCGCGAAAACCTGCTGTTCAACCTGCGGGCCAAGCGCTTCCGCTTGCAGGCGCAGGTGGCGGAGGAGCAGCGCCGCTACGTGCAATTCACCGACCTGTACGAGTCTGTCCTCGAATTGGTGGATGCCGCCCTGCTGGGCTACAAAGTCTTTGGCGACGAGGGCTACGCTGACGACGAGTCCTTTCTGCGCTTTGCCGTCGAGCAGCTATTGCCCGACCTGCTGCAGCCGGTGGCATCGAGCACGCCGCCGCAGGCCATTGGCAACCTGATGTGGTTCATCTTAGATGAGTATGGGCAGCTGCGCGCCCACCCGGAATGTGCGCGCTTTCGCTTCGACGCCGTCGGCGTAGTCGAAAAGATCATCCGCGATCACGCGGGCCGCGCCGGCTGGATGCAGGTGCAGCCCAACCTGCTGGCGGCTGTACATCGCCAGTTCGTCGCTCGGGCCGACCAGCGCTACGAGGACATGCGCCGCCAGCTGGAGTACACAGACTTTCGACGCCCAGATCCCATAGAGGCGCGCAGCACCATTATTCAGTGCCTGCGCGACTGGAGAAGCGCCTGGCTCGCCTTACCCGACCAGGCTGCGCCGCTGCTCCAGCGCATCCTGCTGGAATTGCTTGGCGAGCGCGCCCTCATGTGGATGCAATTCTCGCCCTTTCGCTTGGAAACACTGCCCGATAGCTTAGCGCTGGGCTACGACGCCGTCAGAGAAATGCGCGCTGCCCTGGAGGGCCCTGCCAACCTACCGCAAGAGGTTGCCTTGCGCATTCTGAATCACAACCTCTTCCGCAGGCATATTCTGCCCGACTATCAGAAAATACCTGCCGGCGACGAACGCCAACGTTATGCAGTAGCCAAACTCCTGCTCGAGGCCCTACACCAATACCGCGACCTGCACCCCGACCCAGACTTGCTGCAATTCGTCTTCGACGAACTGACGCTCGAGCACAAACTGCCGTGGATAGATGTAGCGCCCGAAAGCGGGGAAGCCCTGCCCTGGCCTGCGGAAATGCCCTTCGGCTTCGACCCACCCGACATCTTGCGCCAGATTGTCCGACAAATGCCCGACCGCTTTCCAGTCATGGAAGCCCGCCGCCGCATCGCCCAGCGCCGGTTTGCCGAAGAAGAAAAACGCTACTACCGCGAAATCAGCCCCGTCCTGCCCGAAAACAAACGCCCAGAGCGTGAAATCGCCATCGGCATCATCCGAAAACTCAAAGGTATCTTCCGCTTCTATCCCAACCCAGACTTCCTGTACCTGCCTTTAGAGGAACTGGAAGGCAAAGGACGCATCCGATGGAACAGCTACTTCCTCGGCCTGCTGCCGCTGCCGGGCAACCACTACGAAAACCGCTTTTTCAATTTTGATTACTTAGTGGAACGCAGCGAAATACGCGCTTACCTGAAAACCACCGAGCAATGGATGGCCCACGTAGAGGCACAAGGTTTTTAATCGAGAAGTCTTCTACCCAAAAGGCGCTAAGAGTCTTTACTCCAAAGCCACTGAGGCAACTCCCCACTTTTCACTTTTCACTTTTCACTTTTCACTTTTCACTTTCCACTTTTCATTGCTCCTCGGGTCTTCCCAATATCTGGCCTTTTTCATACTGTTGTTTGAGCAATGTTTCTTCCTTGCGTTCGTCGTCAGTGAAGATGGGTTCGTCTAAGCGTCCTAGGTTAGGTTGTCCGGCGTCCACCCAGGCGGAGTACCATGCGGAGGCGACGGCCTGAATGGCGGCGCGCATCTGGCGTTCGACCATGCCGCTGAGGGCTTGTTGGTAGGCGGCGGCGTAGTCGGGGCAGGGCACGATGACGACCGTTCGTCCGCGTGTTTCCGGGCATTTTTGTTGGTCGGCGGGGTACTGTTGGCCCAGGCGGCGTTCGATGGTCAGCACGCTATCCACCAGCGTATGGCTGCGCAGGACGATGCCCCAGTAGTGGTCGGTGGCGTTGCCGATGTATTGGGGCTTGCCGACGAAGTAGTCGTATTGTTCGTCGGCGAAGAGTTCGGGGATGCGGCTTTCCCAGAAGGCGTGGATGCCTACCTGGCCGGTTTTCTGGCCGTTGTAGTTGCTGGTGGTGTGCAGCGGTACGTGGGCGTCGCCAATGTAGTGTCCCATGTCGGCGCATAGGCGGAGGATGCGTTTGGTATCGCGGCGTCGGAAGGCGTTGGCGAGGTCGCGCTGCATTTTTTGCAGGTGCCAGGGCAGGACGCCGTGGGCCGAGAGCGTTTCGGTGAAGAACGCCGCGCGGAGGGCAGGCGCGGGCAGGTCGTGGGCGTCTAAGAAGTGCGCCAACGTGTCGGGGTCGAGGATGTGGTCGGGGTCTGAGAAGGCCGCCGCCACATGTCGAGCAAAGTAAGGGCGCCAGAGACCCGCCGAGTCGGCGGATGTGTTGCGCTTTGAGCTGTAAAGCAGTGTGGTATCGCCTCCGGTGGTAATGCCGAACACTTCGGCGTAACGCAAGAGCGCTTCGGGAAAGGTGCGTGGAAGATCGGCAAAGGGAGGCTCGCCGTATTCGTCTAAGTCAATGTAATGGCGCGGCCCTTCGGCCAATACGGCGTAGCGGCGCATGTCGGCATCAGTGGCGTGGTCGGCCAGCCAATCTATGTGCCTCTTGAAAAAGATCATCATTTCGGGCGGCAGTGTCATCACCGCTAAGCGATTGATGCGGCGGTGGGCAAAAAATCCCCATGCTGCTGAACTTGCCGAACAACCCGACCACCCGTGTGTACCGCACGAAAAAGACGCTACCGGCGCCCGGCGCCCCGATAGGCTCAACAGGGCGCACGTTACAAAGGCCAGCAAATACCAGAAACGCATATGGCAATCGTTGAAGCGCTATAAAGGTAGAGGCTTAAGCCCAATCCAGCCCTATTTTTCATTTTTCATTTTTCATTCTTCATTCCTCATTTCTCATTCCTCCACCTCCTTAACCGTCCACGCCTCAGCGCGCTGAGCGAAGAGCGCCTTTGTGCGCGCCCATGTGCGTTGGAAGAGTTCCGACTGGCGGTAGCGTTCTAAGGCTGCCTCGTCGTCCCAGATGCTCAGGGTGAACAGCGTGTTAGGTTCGTCGGCGCATTGGAGTAGTTCCATGTGTTGGCAGCCTGGGAAGGCGCGGATTCGCTCTTTGCTTTCTTCGAAGACCTCATGGAGGAAGGTGTTCAGCCCGTCGGGCCGGAAGGTCATTTTGACGATGCGTTTGATCATGGGCGTGTCGGTAGGCGTGGCAAAGGTAGTAGCTGTGTGTGAGGGTGAAGACTTTGCCTCGAATGCGTTGGAAAGCTCGTAATCTTGCTGCCTGTTTTTCACCAGCCCAAGCCGTGCTCCACCTATGTTTTCAACTGTTCCAAGATTTCTGGGCTTGCGCCCGAAGGCGCCATGGGCAGCTGCTTTTCAGGCGGCAGCCCGTCTTCCGGAAGGTCTCACTGCTGGCGATGTGCCGGTTGCGCTTGCCAGCAGCCTGACGCAGTGGCTGTCGGGCAGTGGGGCGTTGGTCGCCGATGCTGGCTATTCGGCGGCGGAGCGCTATTGCCTGCGGTTAGTGTTTCTATGGAAAATTTATCAGGCTTTTGAGGCTCAAGGATTTGGCGCGCAGGTGGCGGAGGAGATTGCCCGCAGCGTGCTGGATGTCGTGGAGGAAACGCCCGGTGCAGGGCGTCCGCTGGAGGCTGCTGGCCTGGCTATGGCGGCGTTTCCCGGTGCGGTGCTGGCGCATTTGAAATCTGTGCACGACTACTATCGGGCTTACGCGCCGACCGATGAGGCGATATTGGGAACTGCTGGGGTAACGCCAGCGCCGTTGCTGTTGCCGCTGACCAGTCCAGGGTTCATGTGCACGGTCGCGTTACCTGCCGACATGGATGTTGGCTTAGCGCGGGAGCTGTGGCGACAGTTTATGCGCGAAAACACAGCCGTGCGCCTCATCACCGTGGGCGCTGAAGCGGCTGCACGCGAGGCCGCCGAGACAGCTGACCCTATCTTTTTCGCTCCCGGCGGCGGCCAGAAGCCGGGTAGGTGCCTGTGGGCGCAGCTGGCGGGTCTGATGCCCGACATCCACCAATGGCTTCAACAGCAGGGATACGCCCACCCATCCGACGCTCGCTGCATTGTATTGAGGGCCAATGGAAACCTGAGCGCCGTGCTGACCAAAACAGACGTGATTGACGACTTCGCCCTTTCAGAAGCCTTTTTCAACGCTTGCTAAACCTGCCTTTGCCCATGCGCCGATACTCTTTTCTCCTTGCCATAGCGCTGCTGGCTGCTCCTTTCATCGCCTCGGCTCAGCGCGCCTCTATTCTTACCATTGAGGAAATCAGCCGTAACAGTGGGCGCATTCTCCCTGTGCCCGAAAGCGGGCTGGCCATCGTGGACATTAACAGCAAACTGCGCATTGTCCCCAATGCCGAGGCCGTGCGCTCGAAAGCGCTGGAGCTGGCTGGCAAAGCGCAAATTGATCGCGATTTGCGCGACAAAATCAGCCGTATTGAGCGCATCTTGCGCGAGCAGGAGCGCTTGGTGATGTATATCCGCCGGGCCATCGAAACGCCAGAGCGCCAGCCTGACTCCCTGATGACGCTGCTGCGCGCCACCATGCGCGATATTGGCGCCGACACCCTGCTGCGCGCCCGCTACAACCTGTATAGCCGCGAATACACCGACCGGCTGCGCGCCGACCCGTCGCTGCGCGAACGCGAAGACCGATTCCTCTACATCCTGGGCCGATACAACGAGTCGCTCGATAGCCTGCGCGGCGAACTCCAGACCTTAGAAAAATCCGCCCGCGTCCGCTTCAGCCTCCGCGCCTTCCGCAAAGACCGCAGCGGCGGCATGCGCCTACACATCGAAAACTTCGACCTTTTTGAGCAAGGGCAGTTCTACGAAGTGGAAAACTGGGCGCTCATGATCAGCCCCGACCAACTGCAGCAGCTGCAAAGCCTGAAGAACCTCGCCGCCACCCTTAACCAGGGAACCGATAAGGCGCTGCAAGACTTCCGCGACAAGCTCTTTCAGATGCTGCCCGCGCTGACGTGTCTGGAGCAGTTCCCAACGGAACTCCGCTTAGCCAGCGAGACCATACCTTTGGATGTACGCTCCATCCTCGACCGCAGCTGGAACGATGTGCGCCAACAGCTGGATCTGTTGCGCGGCGAACTGACGACGCTCTCGCCCACCGCCGACGCCTACGACGTCAAGGCGCGCTGGGCCGCCCTGCGCTTTCATGCTGACAGTCTCTACCAGAGCACGTTGCGCAACCTGATGGCCCTGCCACAGACCAATGTGCATGTACGCAACCTGCTTCAATGCACTGAACAGACGCGCACCGACATTGAGCGCATAGACCGTTTCCTCCGCGCCTTTCCGCAAACGTACCTGCGCAAAGTCTATCTCGCCAGCGACGAACTGGCCGCCGAAGTACTGGCCTTCGACCTGGCTCAAATACCCGAAGCAGGCCTCTTAGATTTAGCCTACACGGGCCGCCGCGAAGAGGGCGACGAACTGCTCATCCAGGCCTTGCTCGTGCCCGAGAGCGACACTGCAGCGCGCCGGCGTTACACCGTCATCGAGGAACGCACAGCCGTCATGGTGATTGCCGGCCCGCGCGCTGTGCCGCGCGTGGGACTGATGATGGCCAATCCGTACACGCTTCAGCAGCCCGACGCCGCGCAATTTCGCTTCACGCCTTCGGCTGCGCTGCTGGTCAAATTCGGCAGCCGGCGCTCGCACTTCTATAACCGCTTCTTAGATCCTGGCCTGGGCATCGTAACGGCCTCACCCGACTTCTCTTTGGACGGCATACCCGAATTTGGCGCCGGCCTGGCCGCCACGCTCTTCCGAGACATCGCCAGCGCAGGATGGTGCTGGAATTTCGGCCTGAATAAGCCCTTCTATTTCCTCGGCGTCAACCTGCCCTTCAACCTGCCGGGAATGCCCGTGGGGACGGCGCGCTAAGACCCGCTGCTTCTCGATAGGGTAGTGCACTGAGTGCTCTTGTCAGTTCACTGTTGCTGCCAACTGCGAGAACAACCCGGAAATGTGCTCTAAGCGCTCGTAATTGACAGCGTAAAAGATGAACTTACCCTCGCGGCGCGTCTTGACTACGCCAGCCCGGCGCAATAGGGCTAAGTGCTGGCTGGCCAAACTCTGCTCCATCCGCATCTTGATGTACAGGTCGGTAACCGTTACCTCTCCCTGAGCGTGCATTTGCTGAAGCATCTTTTGCCTAATGGGATGCCGAATGGCACGCACAAGGGCGAGGGACTTGTCCAGGTCCATGACGTTCAGATAAGGCACCAGCACGGCTACCTTTTCGGTTTTTGTTTTTCTCATAGTAAGTAGTAAAATGTTTTGAATAAGCAGCCAGATGGTTTTTTTATTTAGAATATTGTCCCGCCAAAATTATGCCATACCGCTGTGTTGGCGTGGCCCTATACAGTTTTTTTTTCAACCGTACCGTTCGTCATTTCAAAGGCAAAACCCTGAGTAGTTAACCGGTTGAACTTCGGGCGATTGCATTCGCGCTCTTGTAGGGTTGCGCAAACTGCCGGACCTTGCGCCGCCTTTGGCAAGATGGACTACCGCATTTTATGAGCCGAAAGAACAAGTTGCAGAAGTTCGCCGAAGTCCTTTCGTTCCCTAACGTGTACGAATGCTACGATGTGCAGCATCCTGCGTTAGTGGGCGTTGGTATGCAACCGGTTGACCTGAAGGGCCGCTGGCGCGAGGCGCATTTCCATAACGACCATCCGATTGTGCTGGAGTTGGCCTGCGGCGGCGGCGAGTACACGGTGGCGTTAGCGCAGCAGTTTGCCGATCGCAACTTCATCGGCGTGGACATCAAGGGCAACCGCATCTGGCGCGGGGCCAAAACAGCGCTGGAAACGGGCCTGACCAACGCCGCTTTCTTGCGCACGCGCATTGAGGTCATCGAATATTTTTTCGCCCCCTTCGAGGTAGATGAAATCTGGATCACGTTCCCTGACCCATTCCCGCGCCCCAGCAAGGCCAACCGCCGTCTGACTTCGCCATTTTTTATAGAAAAATACCGCCGTATCCTGCGCCCAGGCGGCTTGGTGCACCTCAAGCACGACGACGCGGATTTCTTTCGCTTCACCTTAAACACGGTGGTCAACGACCCGCGCTGCCAGTTGCTCTACGCTGATACCGACATTTATGCCCATCCGCTGCCCTGGCCCGAACTGGGCATCCGCACACGCTACGAAACGATGCACTTAGCCGAAGGCAAAACCATTAAATATGCGCGCTTTCAGATACACTAAACAGCCCTGAGGCTGTGTGCTCGTTTTGCCCGACTTTAGCGCTTGCTTTTCACCCAGATTTCTTTGCGTCATGGATCACCCACTTCGCGTTGGCATCACCGGTGGTATCGGCAGTGGCAAGACAACGGTTTGCCGGCTGTTTTCCGTACTGGGCATTCCGGTGTATGACGCGGACTACTGGGCGAAATGGCTCATTAAAAACGACCCTCAGGTGCGTCGCGGAGTGATTGCGCTGCTGGGGCCAGAGGCTTATCAGGCCGACGGCGCCTACAACCGCGCCTATGTGGCCCGGCGCGTCTTTGCTGACGCGAACCTGCTGGCGGCCCTGAATGCGGTAGTCCATCCGGCGGTTGAGCGCCATAGCCGTGCCTGGCACGAGCAGCAGGCCCTATCGGGCTGCCCTTATACGCTCAAGGAAGCCGCCTTGCTCGTCGAGAGCGGTAGCCACCGCTTTTTAGATGCGCTCATCGTCGTAACTGCGCCGGAGGAAGTGCGCATCCGCCGCGTCATGGAGCGCGACGGCGTCGCGGAGGAGGTCGTGCGCGCGCGCCTGCGACACCAGGCGCCCGAAGCAGAGAAGGTCGCCCTGGCCGACTTCGTCATCCTCAACGACGGACAACACGCGCTCATTCCGCAGGTGTGGCGCATTCACCGGACATTGGTGGCTCGCGCGCACCAGCAAACGAGTGCTTGACAGACTCCGGGCGTGCGTTTTGGGATAACGATTTCTTTGTCAGAGTCTTATACGCCTGTGCTACAGCTGCCAAGGGCCCAGAGCGTTACTTCCACGCCCGCGTCATCTCGCGTTTGCCGGGCGGCCCTTGCAGGCGCTCCACCTCGAAGCCTACGGCGCGCAGGGTGCGCTTGACATCGCCTTTGGCGCAATACGTTACCAACAGCCCCTCGGGCCGCAGGGCGCGGTACATGGAGCGAAAGACCGCTTCCGTCCACATCTCAGGCTGGGCCTGAGGAGCAAAAGCGTCGAAGTAGATGACGTCGAAAGCCTGAGCGGCTCGGTAAGCCTGCACCGGCATGCGCTTTTTGCGCAGGTGAAAATGATCCGACAGGCGCACAGTGCGTTCCCAGGCGCAGGTGTGCAGGCGATGAAAGTCGGCCTGGCGTTCGGGCGCTCCGGCGCATTCGGCGTAATTGAAAACGGTGGCCTCTTCGGGCGTCAACGGCTGATTTTCTAAGGCCGTGTAACGCACATTCAGGTTGCGGCGCTCAGCTTCCAACCAGGAAAGAAAGGCGTTGAGGCCCGTGCCAAAGCCCACTTCGAGCACCGAAATCTCCGTCTTTACCGCCGCCTTGAAGCGCAGACCTGCACCAATGAACACGTGCAGCGACTCCGTGAGCGCTCCATACCGGGAGTGGTAGGTAACGCCATACTGTTCAGAGTAGACCGAATGAGAGCCGTCTTGCGTGAGGATGAGCGCCATAAAATGCCGGCAGAAGCGCTGCACATAAAAAAACAGCATATCGGCATCGAAGGCGATATGCTGTATGAGAGTGCGGGAAGCGAGACTCGAACTCGCATGACCTTGCAGTCACTGGTGTTTGAGACCAGCGCGTCTACCATTCCGCCATTCCCGCGCTGTGCATCTAACGGGCGGCAAAAGTAGCAAGCTTTTCGCGAATGCGCAAAAGGTACCTTTTTTTCAAAAAATAGTCTCGTACTTGGAGGAGGTCTCCCCGGCTGTCTGGGCTGTCGTCGGCGTAACGGTCGAGGATGGGAGCGATGGCTTCGTCAAGGGCGCGTTCCCATTCTGCGACGGCCTGCGCCGTTTGTTCGAAGCGCCGGTCATCATAGTCCATTTCCAATTCCATGAGCGCCTCGTTGATGTCCATCATTTCTAAAAGAAACTCCTGTGGCACCTGCTGTTGGCCTTCGCCTTCGAGCAAGCCTTTGATTTCCAGCACATAGCGCATTCGGCGGTCGGGGTCGGCGAGGGTCTGGAACGCTTCGTTGTTCAGGGTGGAGAGGCGCAGCATTTCCTCCTGCTCCTCGGGCGAGGCGAGGGTATGGAAGTCGGGGTGGTACTTTTTGCTGTTTTGATAAAAACGGCGGCGCAGCTGCGCTTCATCTAATCGGAATGCCACCGGCAGGCCGAAGAACTCGAAGTAGTTCATGGTCTTAGAAGAAGCGTTGGAAGAAGTGTCGCCAGAGGTCTAAGCCAAAGGCATACACCATAAGGCCAAGCAGGAGGAAAAAGCCCACGGTAACGGCTTTTTCCATAAAGCGGTCGCTGACCTTGCGGCCGGTGATGACCTCCCAAAGCAGGAAGACGACGTAGCCGCCATCTAAGGCGGGAATGGGCAGGAGGTTCATAAAGGCCAACAGGATGCTGAGCGAGGCCGTGAGCGTCCAGAAGCGTTCCCAATCCCAGGTAGCACCGTACATTTTGCCAATGCTGATGATGCTGCCGAGGTTTTCTTTGACGGAGAGTTCGCCGCGGAACATTTTGCCGAAGGCTTTCAGCTGGTTGCGCAAAAAGTCCACGCCCATGCGGACGCCTTCGGGCAAGGCGGCGAGCAGGGAATAGGGCTTGTGCTGGACGTCGTAGAAGCCCTCGACGCGCGGGCGCACGCCAATGAGACCTTCGGGCGTGAGGGTGAGCGAAAAGGTGAGAGTGTCGTTGCCGCGCAGGACGGTGATTCGTGCGGGCTTGCCTTTGTTGTTGCGCGCCAGCGGCGTGAATTCGTCGTAGAACAGCGTAGGCTGGTCATTGAAAGCCACAATTCGATCGCCCTGCTGGATACCGGCAGCCTGAGCGGGTTTGCCCGGAGCCACCTCAGCCACATAGAAGGGTATGCGCGGGCTCATGAGCAGGCTTTTGGCCACCTTTTCTTTGACCAGCCGGTCGGCAGCATCGTCGGGCAGGCGAAAGGTTATGCGCTGGCCCTGGCGCAGTACGGTTACCTCGCGAGCGTTATTAAGCACCACTTCTTCAATAAACGCCGCTGGGTCTACCTGTTCTATGGGTTTATTGCCCACTTGAAGCAGTACATCGCCCTGTTGGAAACCCTGCTCCAGCAAAATAGGGTCGAAAGCCAGGCCATGCTGCAGGGAATGATTCGGGATGTAGGCCTTGCCGATGAAGAAAAGCAGGCCGGCGAAGATGGCAAAGCCCAGCAAGAAGTTGACCGTAACGCCGCCAATCATGATGATGAGGCGCTGCCAGGCGGGCTTAGAACGAAACTCCCAGGGCTGCGGCGGCTGCTTAAGCACCTCGGTATCCATGCTTTCGTCCACCATGCCGGCTATTTTGACGTAGCCGCCCAGCGGAAGCCAGCCGATGCCGTATTCCGTCTCGCCCTTGCGCGTCTTCCAAAGGGCATGAAAAGGCGCAAAGTCAAAGAAGAGATAGAATTTTTCTACGCGCGTTTTGAACCAACGGGCCGGTAAGAAGTGGCCCATTTCGTGCAGTAAAATAAGCAGCGAGAGGCTGAGAAGGAATTGGGCAATGTTGGTGAGCGTGTCCATTTTTTAAAAAAACAATAGTCTCAAGGGCGTCAAGTGAAGGAAGTCGGTTAAGGGTGGGATAGAAACAGAAAACATGTATCTGGGTTTCGCTCAGGGCTTTTGCGGCTTCGCCCAAAATGGCCGGCAAAGGTAGCGCTAAAAAGCGCCTTTATTTTTTGTTAAAGAGCCAGTAGTGTGCCCGGGGCGGTTTAATCCGTCGCGATGTTTTGGTTCTGATTTACCTCCTCGAGCAAGCGCTCCACAGTGGCCGTATCGCCCATGACGGTGGTCTCTTCAGCGTGTCGGCGTTTGGTGTGTACGCGCAGGATGCGCTGATTTTCAGCGCGTACGCTGGGGTCTTTCTTATGTGCCCACAGGCGGTCGCGGGCATGTGCAGCGGCCCTGTCTATGTCCACTAAGGGCAGCGGATAGTCATGCCCGAGGCGAAAGTTGTAGAAATTGGCTTCTAAAGGCGTCATTCGCCACGGCTCACGCGCAAAAGGCGCAGGTAGGGTAGCCAGTTCAGGTACCCATTTTTTGATGAAAAGGCTTTCCGGGTCGTGCTCGGCAGCCTGCTTCACAGGGTTGTAAATGCGCACGGTGTTGACGCCCATGGTACCGGCTTGCATCTGGAATTGCGAATAATGAATGCCAGGCTCGTAGTCGAGGAATTGGCGTGCTAGGTGGTGCACGCCCGCCTGCCAGGGCTGCCACAGGTGATGCGTCAGAAACGACACCAACATAGAGCGCATGCGGAAGTTGAGATAGCCCGTAGCCGCTACGCAGCGCATACAGGCGTCCACCAAAGGCACGCCCGTGCGGCCTTCGCGCCAGGCGGCGACCCAGTCCTCGTTTACTTCGGTGCGGAGGGCGTTGAAACCGCGATTGAGATTTTCAAATTCCATCCGGCATTCGGTCTCAAACTTCTGGATAAAATGGCAGTGCCAGAACAGGCGGCTGGTGAAGGCGCCAAGGTTGTAGCGGTCGCCTGTGCGTTCGGTCGCCGCGCGCGTAGCCTGCCATACCTGACGCATGCTGAGGTTGCCCCATGTGAGGTAGGGCGAAATACGGCTGCAGCTGCGCCGCGCGGCTTCAGGCTTGGAGATGTTGCGGAAGTACTGTCGCCCGCGTTCGTAGAGAAAACTGTCTAAATAGCGCCGGGCTGGCGCCTCGCCGCCGGGCTGAAAAATACTGCTCGATGTGCGTATGCCTTGTGAGAGCTCGCCTTGAGGAAAAGCGGCTAACCATTCGGTGGGCAGGTGAAAGGGCTTGAAATGCTGCCAATCCGGTGTGGCTAAAGGGCGGCTCATGCGCTCTACCCACGTTTTTTCCCAGCCGTTGCGGTGGTACAGCCGGCGCGTGACGCCGCCAGTGGGCGTCTCGTGCCAAGCGATGCCGTGCTGGAGGCAAAAGGCCGCTACCGCGCGGTCTCGGTCGAAGGTGATGCGGTTGCCCGTCTCTTCGTGCGAAAAAATGGCTTTGATTTCTACCACAGCGCGCAGCGCGTCGAGCACGTCGAGCACTTCGGCGCAAAAGACGTACAGCGGAATGCCGCGCGGCGCCAGCCAGCGTTGCATCTCGTCCAGACTCTCGCGCACAAAGCGCCAATGCCGTTCATCGCTGTCGGGCGCGCGCATCCACGACGGCTCAAAGCAGTAGAACAGCAGCACCGGCAGCCCGGCCGCAATGGCCTGTTGCAGCGGCTCGTGGTCGCTCAGCCGAAGGTCGCGCTTGAACCAGACAACGTTGATTTGTGGACGCATTCCAAAGCCTGTGAAACACCGCAAGACCTGCAGAGTTGACGGATACTCGCTCTTAGGGCATGCGTTCAGGGCGTCGCTTAAGTGACAAGGTGTTAATTCCACAAGAAGCGGCTGGCCTCTTTGGAAAGTTCTCCTACCTTTGGCCCGCCTCCAAGACGACAGAACCTAATGTGAGGAGCAAGGCATCCTGCTTTTTAATCCCCGCTCGCTCACACAACCAACTTCGGTCGGATGAGAAATATCCCATTTTCCTCAGGGCGCTTACGAGGTCTCTGTGTAGTTTTGGTCTGCTGTTGCACTTCGTTAAAAGCACAGCTGGCGTGCAACGATTGGAGCACTGTTGTCTTGGGCGACTCCTGCTCGGCGCGGATTACGCCCGACATGGTGCTGGAGGGCGGAGGTAATGACACGGCTTACGTCGTTCAGCTGTTTACGGCTCAGGGCATGCCACTGGGCAACGTGCTGACGGCGGCGCATCTGGGCGATACGATACGGGCAGTGGTTACGCACAAGGCCAGCGGTAATTCGTGCTGGGGCAGGCTTATGGCGGTAGACGCCCTGGCGCCCGTGCTGGCGTGTGTGCCGCTGCACATTCCCTGCGCGCTTCCCGACGACTCGCCGGCGTTCTTGCAGACCTCTGCAGGGCTACCAGCGGCTTACCCGACGGTAACGGAAGCCTGCGGGCCATTCACGTTGAAGCATACAGACGCGGTCGAGGCTTTCAGTTGCGCTGCCGGGCAATGGCTGGTCCGGCGCATCTGGCGTACGTGGGTGGCCTCCGACGCTGCGGGCAACACGGGCGCTTGCACGCAGCGGATTGACGTGGCGCGTATTTCATTGGACAGCATTGCCTTCCCTGCCGATACGGCGTTTGCCTGCGGCGGCGCGTTTCCAACGCCAGCCACGGCGGGGGCGCCCTTTGTGTTGTTTAATCAAAAGAAATGGCCGCTGCCGCTCAGCGGACTTAAGTGCGGCTTGGGCACAACCTATCAAGACCAGACTTTACCGGGCTGTGGCGGCGCTTACCTGCTGCTGCGCAACTGGATAGTGCACGACGACTGCCTGCCGGCAAGTGCGGGCAACCCGCTCCAGCGTGCTCAGGTCATCCGCGTAGAAGATAGGGTAGGTCCTCAGGTGAAATGCCCTTCGGATACGGTGATTTACACCGACCCGTTTGCTTGCGGTCGCGCCTGGACGCCGCCGCCGGCGCTGCTGTCGGACGCCTGCTCGGGCGTCGTATCGGTGCAGGCGCAGAGGCGTACGGGCGGAGTAGAGCAAAGCCTCAAGGGCGTCCTGACGCCTGCGCCGGGCAATCCCTGGTCTTCCGACACACTGGGCGTTTGGGCTGAGGCAGTGCACTTGCCGGCAGGCGAGACGACCGTTTTCACCTACATAGCGACGGATGGCTGCGGCAACACCGCCTCGTGTTCGTTTCGCGCGACGGTTGCCGATGGCGTGCCGCCTGCTGTGCGCTGCAAGCAGTTTGTCCAGGTGGCCCTGGGCAGTGCCGGCGAGACGTGGGTATGGGCCGACGTATTCGACGCCGGTTCGGAGGACAATTGCTCGCCGGTGCGCTTCAAAGCGCGCCGGGCCGACACGAGTGCCTGTCAGGCGGGCGACCGCTTTTTCGACCGCATCCGCTTTTGTTGCTCCGACGCAGGCAAAAGCGTGCCTGTTGTCGTGCGCGTCTACGACGTGGCAACGCCTGCGGGCGCTGTCAGCCTCGACCTCTTCGAGCCTCAGGCCAACGAGTGCGAAGTGTGGGTGCAGGTGGTGGATAAGCTGCGGCCTCAGTGCGTCGTTGTGCCGGAGGTGCAGGTTTCGTGCGCCGATTTCGACCCCTCGCTACAGAAGTACCCGTCGCCGACATTTTCCGACAACTGCTGTCTGGAGGCCGTAGTGGCATTGCCGCCCAACTATTCCGCCTTCGATACGCTGTGCCATCGCGGCACCATTGTGCGCGCGTTCCGGGCAACGGATTGCCACGGCTTGAGCGCCAGCTGCACGCAGCGCATAGTGGTGAAGTATGAAGCCATTTATGCCATAAAATTCCCGGATGATCTTGTCCTGGGTCAGTGTGACTCGGCGGGGCTGTACCCACCCGGGCCTACTGTATATGAGCCGCATTGTGCTTCGGTCAGCACGTCGTTTCAAGACCGGGTGCACCAGGCGGGCAAGCTGGCCTGCTATTGGATTGAACGCGAATGGCGTTTCATAGACTGGTGCCGCTATCACCCCAGTCTGCCGTTGGTGGAGGTGCCCAATCCCAACCCGTCGCCCGACCCGCTCTCGCCGGAAAACCTGCCCGGGCCGGTGGTGGCGCCGGCGGGCTTTTCGCCAGCGGCGACGGTGCGGCGCGTGCGGCCCGAAGATGTGCAACCCACCGACTTCAGCACCTTCTGGTCACCCGCAGCCAATGGCTACCTGTATCGGCAGACCATTATCATTCGCGACTCCGTGCCGCCCGAATACCGGGGCTGCCCTAAAACGCTGGTACAAGTGTGCGACAACACGACCAACGACCCCGGCTTCTGGAACGCGCCCTACTGGCAGCATCCGCTCGTCCCGAACAGCACAAACCTGTGCGAGGTAGCCACCGAACTGGCCGCAACGGCCATGGATAAATGCTCGAAAGGCGAACTCAACATCCAGTACCGCCTGTACTTAGATTTAGACGGCGACGGCGTACAGGAAACAGTGGTCAGCAGCAACAATCCGCCACCGCCCGGAATGGTGCGCTACGGAAACGCTTTCACCCCCGGCTTCACAGGCGGGCAGCTGCGGCAGTTTGACCACAGACCCGTGCCAACGGACGAAAAATTCCGATTCACCATTCTGCGCGGCGGCACGGTGAGCATCACGGGCTTCCTGCGCTGGAATACAGAAAAGGAGCCAACGCAGTACGTTCTGCCGCAATTGCCGCACGGCCTACACCGCATCGAGTGGACCGCCGACGACGGCTGTGGCAACCGCGCCGTATGCGCCTACGATGTGCAAATCCGCGACTGCCGCCCACCGGAACTCATCTGCATGCAAGGCTTGAACGTCAATCTGCCCAACGGCCACCCGCAGACGCTATACGACCAGGATTTCCTGCAGTCCGTCAGCGACAATTGCACGCCACTGCCGTTCATCCGCATTGGCATACGCCGCGCGGGCGCCGGGCAGGGCTTCCCGACGCTGCCCGATGGCTCGCCGCAAAAGAGCGTGGCTTTCGGCTGTGCCGATGTGGGCCTGAGGACCGTCGAGGTCTGGGCGCGAGACGTCGCCGGCAATACCATCCGCTGTAACACCACCGTGCGGGTGCAAGACCCCTTTGCCATGTGCTCTGCAGCGCCGGCGCAGGTGGCGGGCTGGCTCAAAACCGCCTACAACGAAGGGCTGCAGGATGCTACCCTGACGCTCACGGGCAACGCTTTACCTGGCGGCCAGGCCAGCACCCTATCCAAAGTGCAGGGGGATTTTGAATTCCCATCTGTGCCCGCCGGCGCCCACTACACCCTGACGCCAGGCAAAAACGACGATCCGCTCAACGGCGTCTCGACCTTCGACTTGTCGCTGCTCAACCAGCACATTATCGGCCTCAAGCCGTTGGACAGTCCATATAAGATCATCGCTGCCGACGTCAACAACAGCCGCTCCGTAACAACCGCCGACATCTTGGAACTGCGCAAACTCATCCTCGGCATCTACACCGAACTGCCCGGCAACACCAGCTGGCGCTTTGTGGATGCCGACTATACGTTCCCCAACCCCAGCAATCCATTTCAGGAAATTTTCCCGGAGTACAGGCAGCTGCAAGCGATGCCCGGTAATGCGCTCTATGAGCGTTTTGTCGCCATTAAAACAGGCGACCTGAACGGCAATGCTGTAACGAACAGCGCCACCACCGCCATCGAACGCGCCCGCGACAGGGTTGAACTGCGCGTGCTGCTGAAGGGGCCATCCCAAACGCTCCGAGCCGGCGAGGAGGTGGAACTGCTGTTTGAAGCCGACACTCCACTGATGGCGCTTCAGGGCACGGTGTGCCATCCAGGCTTAGAATTGCTGGCCCTGACGCCCGTATCGGCTGTGTCCAGCGAGCACTTCGCCGTTTTTGTCCAACAGCGCGCTTTTACGGTGGCCTGGGATGGCATTGGGAGACCTGCCTGGCAGGCGCGCTTTCGCGCTACCGGCAACAGCGACCTGCGACAATGCCTGTCGTTGTCCGACGCCATTACGCCCACGGCAGCCTTCGCTGACAGCCCACAGCCTTTAGAAATGCGCCTGCGCTTTGCGGCAGAAGCCAGCGGCACTGCTTCGCGGCCTGGCCTCGAGGTTTACGACTGCGAACCCAATCCCTGGACCCAACAGGCGCAACTGCGCTTCTTCCTGCCCACCGACGCGGAGGTTGGGTTAGAAATCTGCGACCTGACCGGCAAATCCGTTTTTGTTCAAAAACGCTTCTTCACCGCTGGCCCGCAGGCATTTGACCTGAAGGCCAGCGAATGGCCAGCATCGCCAGGGGCCTACTTGTTTCGCCTGACCGCCAACGGCCAGACGACTTCGGGCAAAATGCTGCGTTGGTGAACATCCCAAAACCTTTCTTCATACGTGCCGTTGCAGGTACTGCCAGCTTGTGATACATTTGTTGAAAGAAACATCCTCTGCCTGTGTCTAAACGTATTCCTACCTACAGCATCTGCAACCTGCTGGGCGCCGACCAGTGCTATACGGAGTTCGTTGTCATGCGCCTGAGCGACTTCCTGCGCGCGCACCCCGACCTGTACTTTCCGCATCGGCATACGTTTTATCAAATTGTCCTGTTCACCGGAGGCGGCGGTACGCATTCGATTGATTTTCGGCAATTTCATGTGGAAGCACACCAGGTATATGCCATGGCGCCGGGCCAGGTGCACACGTGGGAATTTGCGCCCAACACGGAGGGCTACATCGTCAACTTCAACGAGAGTTTTTTCACCGCCATTTGCCACGACCCGCACTTTGTGGAGGGCTTTCCGCTGTTCAATGCCGTCAGCGGCTCTCCGGTAAATCTCTTAGATGTGGAGTGCTGCAGCGAAGTGCAGGTGTTGTTGGAAAAAATGCTTCGGGAGTTTCAGCAGGATGGGGAATACAAGGCCGAAATGCTGCGCGCCATGCTTTTAGAACTCATTGTTATGCTCTCGCGCCGACTGCCCCGGCTGGCGCAGCCTCAGGTGTCGCGGCATCAGCTCAACGTGCTGCGGCAGTTTGAGCGGCTTATTGAGGCGCATTTTCGCCAAAAGCGCCTGCCGCGCGAGTACGCTGAGTTGCTCTACATTACGCCCAACCACCTCAACGCCTTAGTCAGCGCTGCCTTAGGCAAGTCGGCAGGCGAGCTCATTCGCGAGCGCGTACTTTTGGAAGCCAAACGCCTGCTGGTCAATTCGGATTTGAGCGTTTCGCAGATTGCCTCCGAACTGAACTTTGAAGACAACGCTTATTTCGCGCGTTTTTTCAAAAAACACACCGGCGTCTCGCCAGAGACCTTTCGGGCCGAATACGCGCGTGGCTTAGCCAGCGCCTCCCCGTAGCTATTGAGCGCATCAGCGCGTTGCTTGGGCAAATAGCCCACGTAAAACAGTAGCGTCGGCAATAACTACGGTACGTTTGTATTTTTGCCCAAA
The DNA here is from genome assembly GCA_025056735.1 of Saprospiraceae bacterium. Classification (GTDB taxonomy): domain Bacteria; phylum Bacteroidota; class Bacteroidia; order Chitinophagales; family Saprospiraceae; genus M3007. The sequence goes on along the minus strand of JANWVR010000053.1, from coordinate 3,050 downwards.
ACCGCACCATGACGCTCGACCATGCTCAGGCTGCGCTGAAAAAGTATTTCGGCTACGACTCCTTTCGTCCCTTGCAGGCCGATATCATCGAGGCAGTCTATGCTGGGCGCGATGCACTGGTGCTTATGCCCACTGGCGGCGGCAAGAGTATTTGCTACCAGATACCCGCCGTTACGCTCGACGGTGTGGCCATAGTGGTCAGCCCACTCATTGCCCTGATGAAAGACCAGGTCGAAGGACTGCGCGCCAACGGCATTCCAGCGGCCTTCCTCAACAGCACGCTGACGACCGAACAGGTGTTTCAATTGGAAAACGAACTCCTCGCCGGACACATCAAATTGCTGTACGTCAGCCCTGAAAAACTCGTAACGGCCGGCTTTCGCCAGCTGCTCAGCCGGCTGAAGGTCAGCCTGTTCGCCATTGACGAAGCCCATTGCATCTCCTCCTGGGGGCACGATTTCCGGCCCGAATATACCCAGTTGCAGTTCCTCAAAGAACAATACCCTAACACACCCATGGCGGCCCTCACGGCTACCGCCGACAGGATTACCCGCAAAGACATCGTGGCGCAATTGCGACTGAGCGATCCTGCCCTGTTCATCGCCTCCTTCGACCGGCCCAACATTCGCCTCACCGTGCGGCCCGGGCAAAACCGCCTCGGGCAAATTCTGGATTTTTTAAAAAAACACCCCGACCAGTCCGGCATCATCTACTGTTTAGCCCGCAAGACCTGCGAGAGCCTGGCGCAACGCCTAAATGCGTACGGATTTCGGGCTGCTTACTACCACGCGGAAATGCCACCTCACCAGCGCAGCCAGGCACAGGAGGATTTCATCAACGACCGCGTGCCCATTATGTGCGCCACCATCGCCTTCGGTATGGGTATTGATAAAAGCAACGTCCGCTTTGTGCTCCATTACAATATGCCGCGCAACGTGGAGAGCTACTACCAGGAAATCGGCCGCTGTGGCCGCGATGGCCTGCCCGCCGAAGCAGTGCTCTTCTTCAGCTACGCCGACGTGATGACTTACCGGGAGATGTTCGAGCGCGATGAAACCACGCCACCCGAGCAGAAAGCATTGAAAATAGACAAGTTGGAGCGCATGTTCGAGTTTGCTCAGGTGCCCGTATGCCGCCGAAAAACCGTGCTGGCCTATTTCGGCGAAACCTACGACGGCAACTGCGGCCACTGCGACGTCTGCCTGCGCCCTCCTCAACAGTTCGACGGCACCATTGCCGCCCAAAAGGCCCTCTCTGCCCTCAAACGCGTAAATGAGCGCGTGGGCATGAACATGCTCATTGACATCCTGCGCGGCAGCAACCGCCGCGACATCTTAGAGCGCGGCCATCACCAGATTAAAACCTACGGCGCTGGCAAAGAATACACCTTTGACGAGTGGGCCTTTTTGCTGTCGCAGATGCTCCATTCAGGGCTGATAGAAATTGCCTACGACGACCACAACTGCTTGCGCGTTACGGAGGAGGGCAACAAGGTGCTGTTTCAAGGGAAAAAAGTAACCCTCGCCCTGCCTCAGCCCAAAGAGAAGGCGTCGCCAACCGCGCGCGAAAAGGCGCTAAAAGCCGAGAGCCTCTCCGGCGAAGTGCCTGGCTCGCTCGGAGAAAATCAGCACGAGGAACTCTTTCAGCGCCTGCGCGAACTGCGCCGCACCATCGCTGTGCAGCAAGGCGTGCCGCCCTACGTTGTCTTCCACGACACTACTCTCCAGGACATGGCAGTGAAATGCCCGCTTTTTGTATTCGACTTGTTGCAGGTCAGCGGTGTCGGTGAGCGCAAAATGGAGCGCTTCGGCGAGGCATTCGTCCGGGAAATACGCCGTTTTGCTTTGGAGAAAAATCCCACCGGCCATAAGCCCAAAGGCATCTCCATCATCCGCACCTGGGCTTTGCTCGACGCGGGCTTCTCCCTCGAGCAAATCGCCGAAATGCGCGGGCTGGCGCCTACCACTGTTGCAGCCCATTTAGCCGCCCTCTATGAAACGGGCGACAACCTCGACCTCAGCAAGTGGATCAGCGCCGAAGCACTCGAACATATCCAGCGCGTGTTGCCGCAACTTTCAGAACCCTACGCCCTGAGCGCTGTACAAGAACTCGCCGGCGAACAGTACCACTTCGACCAGATTCGCTTCGCTATTGCGGACTACCGCCGGCAGCGGCGCGTTGCAGCGACTCCCACGGACAACGAGGCAGAGGAAGCATAGATGCCTAACTGATAAAGATGTTCGGCCAGGCGTGCAGGAAAGAGCATTAAATGGCCGAGAGGGTGCGCGGCTTACAAGGGTGTTTGCCGTGCGAACTCCTCTGCTGAGTCCTATGGTGTTACCTTTGCCTAAAAAGTGCGATGGCAATGTTTAAGTTGCCGATTGGCATACAAGATTTTCGGAAGATCCGAGAGAATGGCTTTAAATACGTGGACAAGACGCGCTACGTATACGAGTTGGCGAGCGCGCCCATGTCTTATTTTCTGTCTCGTCCGCGTCGTTTTGGCAAGTCGCTGACGGTTTCTACCCTGGCGGAGTTGTACTCGGGCAGTCGGGAGTTGTTCGAGGGTTTGTGGATCGCGGACCGGTGGGATTGGAACAAGCAACACCCCGTGTTTCGTCTCTCGCTTAAGGACGTAAATTTTGAGCAGCTGGGTTTAGAAGAAGCCCTGTTTGGGCGGATAGAGGAGCTAAGCCGTAAGATGGAGGTTCCCGTTACACAAAAGACGGCCCGCGATCAGTTTCGAGAGATTATCCAGGTGTTGGGAGCGAGACGCAAGGTGGTGGTTTTGATAGACGAATATGACGCGCCTATTGTGCATTACTTGGGGAAGGACCTGGCGCAAGCGGAGGCAAACCGCGATTTGCTAAAGGGATTCTACACAGTGCTCAAAGAGATGGACGCTCTTCTGGAGTTGGTTTTTCTCACTGGCGTGAGCAAGTTTTCGAAGGTGGGCATTTTTTCGGGATTGAATAACTTAGAGGACATCTCCATGGCGCCTCAATACGCCGAGATGCTGGGCTACACCCAGGCGGAGTTGGAGGTTAATT
>JANWVR010000151.1 GCA_025056735.1 Saprospiraceae bacterium | reverse complement strand
CGTCGCCCGGCGCGTGGTACTCTTCGCGTAACCCGGTCGCGGCCACCCTTGTTGGGCCTTGCGGTGCGCCCAACCTCGTTTGCCCCCAGCCCCGCCCAACCGGGTTGGGGCGGACCACTCCCCCGCGGCGACATCTCTCTTATTAAGAGGTGTCGCCGCGGCATTTGAGCCTCCTTCTTCGCGGAAAGCACGAGGCGCGACCCTCGGCGTTCCCAGCGGTCAAAAAATGAAAAAACCGCAGAGAGAGAGAGACTGGCCACCTGTGGGCCGCCTGCGCAAATTCCGCTCAGTATCGGGACACGTTTTCTTTGATGCGCTGAGCGTGTTCTAAGATGCGTTGGCGTTCGCTGCCGTCCATGCGGTCCCAGAGTGGGTAGGCCATGCCGATGCGCGGGTGGTTGCGGAGGCGGTCGGCGTGGCGGTCGTAGAAGTCCCAGTACAGGGCGTTGAAGGGGCAGGCGCGCGGGCCGTAGCGTTGTTTGGGGTCGTAGGGGCAGCCTTTGCAGTAGTCGCTCATGCGCTGCAGATAGTTGGCGCTGGAGACGTAGGGTTTGGTGCCCACGATGCCGCCGTCGGCGAACTGGCTCATGCCGCGCGTATTGGGCAGTTCGACCCACTCGATGGCGTCCTGGTAGATGCCCAGATACCAGGCGTCCACTTCGTCGGGGTGGGCGCCCAGCAGCAGGGCGAAGTTGCCCGTCACCATCAGCCGCTGGATGTGGTGGGCATAAGCATGGTCTAAGGACTGCCCGATGGCGTGCCGCAGGCAGTTCATGCGCGTCTGGCCCGTCCAGTACCATTCGGGCAGCGGCGCGGTGTGTTCGAAGAAGTTGAGCGTGCGGTAGTGCGGCATTTCGGCCCAATAGACGCCGCGCACGTACTCGCGCCAGCCCAGTATCTGGCGTACGAAGCCCTCTAAGGCCGAAAACGGAATGCGCTCCGGCTGCGCCTGCCACTCGGCCACGGCCCGCTGGATGACTTCTAAAGGGCTGATCAGCTTGATGTTGAGCGAAAACGACAGCCGCGAGTGGAACAGCCATCCGTCGGCTTGCGACATGGCGTCCTGGTAGTCGCCATACAGCGGCAGGCGCTCCTGGACGAAGTGCTCGAGCAGGCGCAGGCTTTCGGCGCGCGTCAGCGGCCAGTCGAAGTGCTTTGGGTGGATGCGCCCCATCGTCGGCACACCTGCGCGTTCGAGCAGGGCGACGAGCGGCGACACGTCGCGTACAAACGAAGGCCCTGCCGGCCCGCGCAGCCCCGGCGGCAGGCGCTTGCGGTTCTCGGCGTCGTAGTTCCACCGGCCCGTCAGCGGCGTGCGCCCGTCGGCTTCCATCAGCACGCCCCACTTCTCGCGCATGGCCCGGTAGAAGCGCTCCATCAGGTAGGTGCGCTTGCCCGAAAATAGCCGCTTCAGCTCGTCCCGCTCCGACAGGAAGTGCTCCGACGACACACAGCGCGTCTCTATGGGCAGGCTGGCCGCCAGCAACCGCAGCGCCTCGTCCACGCGGTATTCGTCGGGCTCCTGGTACTCGAACCGCGCAGCGCCGTAGCGCTCCACAAGCATCCGGCAATTGTCAGTCAGCGTCTGCCGGTTGTCCGGGTCGTCTAAGGTCAGGTAGTGTACCCGATGCCCCTGCGCGCGCAGCTGTTCGGCAAAGAGCCGCATGGCCTGAAAAAATCCCACCACTTTCTGTACGTGGTGCCGCACGTAGTCCGTCTCCGAGCGCACCTCCATGAGCGCGTACACCACTGAGTCGTCCACCTGCGAAAACCACGAGTGGCGCTCGTTCAACTGGTCCCCCAAAATCAGGCGAAGTATCGTCGTTTGCATGGATGCTTTAACCGCTAAGGCGCCGGAAGGGTTGCTGCAACCGCCTCGGCGTTTCTCGGCGGTTTAAAAAAAGAAAACCGCAAAAGGGCCGCAGAGGGTCACAGAGCAGTTGACCTGAGGCGCTGCCTCCCGTCTGAAATTCCCGTCCTACCCATCTATCATCCTGTAACCCTCTGATTTATCAGAGGGTGTGGCGTGTCCCCCTACCTTTTCATCTATCATCCTGACAGACATCCCATCCGGGCGGACGGGTAGGGTAGATGTGATGTTCGTCAGGATGGTAGATGTGGGAGAGGGAGCCCTGCGCCTACTCCACCCGATGAATCGGGCGGTTACAGGATGCTAGATGTGTTTTTGGGCGCCGCAAAGGGTTTTTTCTCGGCATTCCCGGCAGTTATGAAATGAAAAACCGCAAAAGGTATTTTTCCAAACACGCGCGTCCGTTCAAATTAGTCCTAAAAAAATTCGACGAACGGCAGAAAAATTAACATTTCTCCCTTGCACACTCCAAAAATGCAGCGCATATCTTTGCCTTGTTATTTGTAATCCTCGCTGGATAATCCGAAAATCGAAGGCTTTGTCCAGAGAGTTTTCCTGTTTAACAACACTTTATAGTCGCATGAAACGTCGCAACTCAAAAAGGGGGATGGGTCCGTGTAGCTGCCGTGCAGGCAGTAGCATATTTTCCTCTCCATATTTCCTCAACGCCATTGGCCGCGGCGATGCTTCCTCTGCGGGAGCGTCGCCGCGCTTTTTTTCTTCATAAGGATATAACCCAGCAGGTGTACTTTCGGCATTGCTTTTGCTGCAAAGGCGACGACCTGCCCTTCTAATCTCCCAGATGCCCTGCCGGACGTCATTTATCGTTACCAATAACAGATTACAACCCATGCGATTACCTTTCATTCTCCAACGGAAAAGTGCTCCCCAGGTTCTACAGCCTGGAGCCTCAGAAGACGTTTATCGGACTCCTGAGGCATCCGGGAGCCCAGCCTTTTGGCCCATTTGCCTTCC
>JANWVR010000117.1 GCA_025056735.1 Saprospiraceae bacterium | reverse complement strand
CCGCGCTACAACGCCTCGTACCCGCTCGTTCACGACCTCATCCACACGCGGTTAGACCTTTCGTTCGACTGGGTACAGCGGCGTGTCCACGGCAAAGCCGTCCTGACGCTGCGCCCGTGGTTTTACTCTACCGACCGGCTGACGCTCGACGCTAAAAACTTTGACATCCACTACGTCGGCTTCGACGGGCGAAAGGACACGCTCCCCTACGAGTACGACAATGCGCAGTTGAACATCGCTTTAGGCCGCACCTTTACGCGCAAGGACACGTTCCGCATCGTCGTCCACTACACCGCCAAACCCGAAGAGCGCGACGACTTTGGCGGCAGCGCGGCCATCACATCCGACAAAGGGTTTTTCTTCATCAATGCCGACGGCAGCGACCCCAACAAGCCGCGCCAGCTCTGGACGCAAGGCGAAACGGAGCACAGCTCGCGGTGGTTTCCTACCTTAGATAAGCCCAACCAGCGCTGCACGCAGGAGATGTTTTTGACGGTAGAAGACCGCTATAAAACGCTCTCGAACGGTGTGCTGAAGTCCTCGAAAAAGAACCCCAACGGCACGCGCACCGACCACTGGGTCATGGACAAACCGCACGCCCCATACCTGTTTATGGTGGCCGTGGGCGAATACGCCGTCGTCCGCGACCGCTGGCGCAACATTCCGGTGGAGTACTACGTCGAACCTGAGTACGAGCCCTACGCCCGCGACATCTTCCCCCACACGCCAGAGATGCTGGAGCTGTTCAGCCAAAAACTCGGCTATCCTTATCCGTGGCCCAAATACGCCCAGGTGGTGGTGCGCGACTTCGTCAGCGGCGCCATGGAAAACACCACCGCCGTTGTCTTTGGCGATTTCGTGCAGAAAAACCGCCGCGCGCTCATAGACCAGCACACGGAGAACGAACGCATTGTGGCCCACGAAATGTTCCACCACTGGTTTGGCGACTTGGTAACGACCGAAAGCTGGGCCAATCTGACGCTTAACGAGGGCTTTGCTAACTACGCCGAATACCTGTGGTTCGAGCACAAGTACGGCCGCGACGAGGCGGACTTCCATTACTTCAACGAGCGACAAAACTATTTCGGCTCGGCACAAGACGGCGGCCATCCGCTCATTCACTTCGGCTACGAAAAGGCGGAGGATATGTTCGACGCCCACTCGTACAACAAAGGCGGCGCCGTGCTCCACATGCTCCGTTACTACGTGGGCGACGAGGCCTTCTGGGCCGCCCTCAACGACTACCTGACGCGGCATGCCTACTCGTCCGTGGAGGTGCACGACCTGCGGCTGGCGTTCGAGCGGGTTACCGGCCAGGACCTCAACTGGTTCTTCAACCAGTGGTTTCTCAGCGCCGGTCACCCCAAACTCGACATCACGTACAACTGGGACGAGGAGGCGAGCCAGGCCATCGTTACTATCACCCAGACCCAGGAGGCTAAAAACGGCGTGCCCTACGTCTTCGACCTGCCGCTCAAGGTGGACATCTACGAGGCTGCAGGCAAACGCCCGACGCGCCACAACATCCGCGTAACAAAGCGCAGCCAGACGTTCACTTTCGACCTGCCCCGACAGCCGGCCCTCATCAACGTGGACGCCGATAAGACGCTACTGGCCGAAAAGAACGACCAGCACACGCCCGAAGAATGGGTTTTCATGTACCGCAACGCTCCCTTATGGCAAGACCGGCTGGAAGCGCTACAGGGCCTGCAGGCGCTTGAAACGCCTCTGTATGCCGCCCTCTTGCAGGATGCGCTCCGCGACCGGCACTGGGTGCTGCGCATCCAGGCACTGTTTGAAAGCGACTTAGAAGACCAGAACGTCGCCTCCGCCGTGGTGCAAATGGCCGAGAGCGACCCCCACCCACGGGTGCGCGCCCAGGCCATCGAGACGCTGGGCAACCTGGAAGACCCTGCCTACAAGGCTATCTTTGAAAAAGGCATCCACCCCGACGCCCCCTACAGCGTCCTGACCGCCTCGCTCTCTGCACTGAGCAGAATAGACAAGGCAGCAGCCCTGAAGGCCGCCCAAACCTGCCGGGACGAAAAAGACGAAAGCGTCGCCATGACCGTGGCTGCCCTTTATGCTGAAGGCAACGCCGACCCTGCCAACGCAGAGTGGTTCTTCAAAACGGCCCGCTGGATGGATAACGCCTCCACGTATTCCTTTTTTGATTATTACACCAGCTACCTCACCCGGCTGGACGACTCCGCCATCACTCAGCCAGCGGTGGATTTCTTCTATGCCACCGCCACCACGCCCAGCGCCAGCCTCTTGCGCCGCTTCTCCTCTACCCGCTCCATCTACGTGTTGCTCACGCACCTGCGCGAAAGCGCACGCGATGCCGAGGCCGAAAAATTAGAGCGCCTGCTGGCCGATATTCGCAAAAAGGAAAAAGACGAATTACTGCAGCTGTATTACAGCATGTTCGAGTAGCGCCAAGTGTTGGAAGCAAACTCTACGCAGGGCAGCCGCCGCAATGCTCTTAGCGTGGAGGCAATGCTCCTGTCCCCGACGAGAGCGACGTGTCTGCCGTTGGTCCATCAGCGATGGATGGGCGTCAGCGTTGCCTCTACGCGCACGGCGATTTCTTTGGCGATGTTGTCGCGCACGACGCTGGGGATGCTGATGTTGTAGTCGGCACAAGCCACTTTGAAGTCGGAGGCGACGTTCAGTTTGCCACCGGCGACGGTGATTTTGCCCGGGACCTCGATGTCGCGCTCGACGCCGTGAATGGTCATTTTGCCTTTGGCGCGCACGTTGTAAGCGCCGTCTTTGGCCAGGTTGATGTCCTTGATGTTGACGATTTCGCCTTTAAAAATGGCGTTGGGGTACTTGTGGGACTCCATGTAGTTTTCATTAAAATGCTCCTGCATCAGCTTTTTTTCAAAGATAAATCCTCGGATGAGGACTTTCCATTCCATGCGTCCGGTTTCGGTGTCGAGCACAGCGGAGCCGCTCTTGTTGATGGCTTCAATTTTTTCGAGCGGCGTTTCGGAGAGGAAGGAGATGCGCGCGTCGCGGGTCATGAATTTTTGGGCAGAGACGGCGGACAGGAGCAGGCTGGCTGCGACGAAGGTCAGACAGGCTTTTTTCATACCTTGTTGATGTAGCGATTGCGTGAGTGTGTTCCGGAGACGTAAAACGCAGCATCCGGGTTGGGTGGGGTGCGGGTTAGTGTTATGGTGTGTTAAAGGCCGCTACTCTACCACGGCGCAGCGAGAGAGGAGGACGTCGAAGTTGAGGCCGGCGCATTCGCCCTGTAGGGTCAGGCGTTCGCCGGGCTGGAAGTCGGTGCGTTTGTGTTGGGTGTTGGGGTCGAATTCGCACAGCACGCCAAAGTCTTTGCCTGTGTCTAAGACGACCTTGACGGTGCCGTCGGGCAACGTGTTGGCCTCGCGCACCTGGCCTTCGACGGCCAGTATTTTGCCCAGATAACGGGCGTTGGCAGCGGCCTCGTCGGCTTCGTAGGCTGCATACAGTTCGGCGGCCGATAGGGTCAGGTCTGCCTTTTGGGTGGCCATGCTGGGCATTTTCAGGTTATAGAAATAAAGGCCCACGGCGGCGGCCACGGCAGCCAGCAGAACGGCAAGCAGGAGGATGCGTTTTTTCATCGTTGACAGGGTTAAGGTGATGGAATGTTTCAATTGTTGGGCGCTCCGGCGCGCACCCACGCTTCGATGCGGGCGCGGTCGCAGGCCGCCATCAGCCCACTCGGCGGCATCGGGCTGGAAGCGTTGTTGATGCGGCCCACCAATTTGCCGTTTTTGGCGAAGTTCTCCATCTGCGCATGCGTGCCCATGGCAATGCCTGAATACTGCGGCGAGCCAGGCACATGGCAGCGGGCACAATTGGCATCAAAGACGGCCTTCACTTCCACGCTGAAACGCATGCCCACCGTGTCGCAGCCGGTTAGGTCGTTGCCGTATAGGTCCTCTTCGTTGTCGTAGGTGCAGGCCGGGGATAAAAAGGCTATGACTGCCAGCAGCAGTAAGGATGCAGCAGAAATCAGAGAAATGCGCATGGTGCAAAAAAGCAGATAAGACAATTTCAGGTTTTGAGCAAAACGGCATCGGCGCCATTGGCCGGGCCACCATTAGCAACGCTTACGAACAAATGTAGGGCGGCTTCGTTTAAAAGCGACCTTATTTCACTCCCGACAGGGTTTACTTTTTTGGGTATGATAAAAAACGACTGGAAAGCCTGGCTACGGCGGATTGGGGTGGCCGGCTTTTTATTTTTTCTTGTAAAAGGACTGGTCTGGTTGGCCGTTTTCTTTGGCCTTTTCAAGGCGGCCTGTCATTCATAAAACGGCTCTTTCGCAACGATGCTCAGGGAAACGGATTGAAATCTTTTGCCCTTGCAATGGCTGTATCGGCCGAACTTCGCTTGCTCATTTCCTCTGAAACATGGCAAACAAACCACCCTCAGCCGACGCAACGCTGGAACAATTAGCGCCCGACTTAGTGGACTCTCGCCGCATCGTCATCAAGGGCGCTCGAGTCAACAACCTGAAAAACATAGACTTAGAAATCCCTAAAAAGGCGTTAGTGGTTGTTACGGGCGTTTCTGGCTCGGGCAAGTCGAGCATCACGATGGACACCCTCTATGCCGAAGGGCAACGCCGCTACGTGGAGAGCCTGTCCAGCTATGCGCGTCAGTTTCTGGGCCGTATGAAGAAGCCCGATGTGGACTACATCCGCGGCATTTGCCCGGCCATCGCCATCGAACAGCGCGTTACTACGGGCAATGCGCGCTCGACGGTGGGCAGCATGACAGAACTCTATGACTTTTTGCGCCTGCTCTTTGCCCGCATTGGCCGGTACTATTCGCCCAAGAGCGGTCAGGTAGTGCAAAAGCACGAGGTCAGCGATGTCGTGGACTTTGTCAAAAACCTGCCCGACGGTGCGCGCGGTCTGCTCTTAACGCCGCTCCGGCTGCATGGCCGTTCTTTGGAGCAAGCGCTGTCGTTGCTGCTGCAAAAGGGATACACGCGCCTGTATCAGAACGACCGCATCGTGCGCATCGAAGACCTGCAGCAAGCGCTGCCCGAGGCTTCGGAAGGTCTGCTGTTGCTGGTAGACCGCTTTGTGCGCAACGCCGCGGAGGAAGACGACAGCACGTGGATGCGCTTCGCCGACTCCGTCCACACCGCCCTGATGGAGGGCGAGGGCGAATGCTTAGTGGGCGTTTATACCGCCGAGGGCGAGCCGCTCCAGCTGCACGCCTTTAGCACGCGCTTGGAAGCCGATGGACTGACGTTTCCGGAGATTACGCCCCAACTTTTCAATTACAACAACCCCTACGGCGCCTGCCCTACGTGCGAAGGCTATGGGCGCGTACTGGGCATTGACCCCGACAAAGTCATACCGGACAAAACCAAATCGGTCTATGACGGCGCCGTATCGCCCTGGAAGGGCGAGAAGTTTGGCGAATGGCTCGCCGAGTTTCTGCGCTTAGCGCATCGGTTCGACTTTCCCGTGCACAAACCCTACGAAGAGCTGACCAAAGAACAGCAAAAGCTCCTCTGGAACGGCAACGAGCTGTTCCCAGGCATCCGCGGCTTTTTTGAAGAGTTGGAGACCAAGACCTATAAAATTCAAAACCGCGTCATGCTGGCCCGCTATCGGGGCCGCACGACGTGTCCCACGTGCGAGGGCCAGCGCCTGCGCTGGGAGGCCCTTTGCGTGCGCGTCGGAGGTAAGAACATTGCCGAGCTGTCGTGCACGCCCATTGACGAGGTATTGAGCTTTTTCGAGTACACCCGTTGGAGCGAATACGAGGAGCGCGTGGCGCGCCGCCTCCTCCTCGAGATCAAAAGCCGCTTGCGCACCATGGTGGAACTGGGATTGGGTTACCTGACGCTCGACCGCATCTCGAACACGCTTAGCGGCGGCGAAACGCAGCGCATCCACCTGACGCGCACGCTGGGCAGCAACTTGGTGGAGTCCCTGTACCTGCTCGACGAGCCTTCCGTGGGTCTTCACCCGCGCGACACGGCCCGCCTGGTGCAGACGCTCAAGCGCTTGCGCGACTTAGGCAACACGGTCATCGTAGTGGAGCATGAGGAGGACGTCATCCGAAACGCAGACTATTTGGTGGACATGGGCCCCGAAGCGGGCGTCCATGGCGGCCAGGTCGTTTATGCCGGGCCATACGCCGAGCTGGAGCGCGCCGCTCCCAACAGCCTGACGGCCCAATACCTGACGGGGCGCATGAGCATCCCTGTGCCGCAGCGCCGACGCCAGCCCAAGGAATTTCTCCGCATCAAAGGCGCGCGCCAGCACAACCTCAAACGCATAGACGTGCGCATACCCTTAGGCTGCCTCACCGTCGTCAGCGGCGTCAGCGGCTCCGGCAAAACTACCTTAGTGCGCGACATCCTCTACCCTGCTCTAATGCAGCACTTGCCCGATGCGCCCGCCATGTCGCCCGGCCTCTTTGACGGCTTGGAAGGCCCCGTCAAAAAAATCAGCCGCGTGGAGATGGTCAACCAAAGCCCCATTGGCAAGAGCAGCCGCTCCAATCCGGTTACCTACGTAAAAGCCTACGACTACATCCGCGACCTGTATGCCGCGCAGCCGCTGAGCAAAATCCGCGGCTACCAGTCGCGCCATTTCAGTTTCAATGTAGAGGGCGGGCGCTGCGAAGCCTGCAAAGGCGAGGGCGAACAGGTAGTGGAGATGCAGTTTCTCGCCGACGTCCACTTGGAGTGCGAAGCGTGCCGGGGCCGACGCTTCCAGGCCGACGTGCTGGAGGTCGAGTACCGCGGCAAAAACATCTATGACGTGCTGACGATGACGGTGGACGAGGCCTTAGACTTTTTCAAAGGCCACCGCGACATCCTCGACCGAATCAAACCACTCAGCGATGTGGGCTTAGGCTACGTGCAGCTGGGCCAATCCAGCAGCACCCTCTCCGGCGGCGAGGCCCAGCGTGTTAAATTGGCCTCCTTCCTCATAGGCAATGGGACTGCGAATGGCAGCCACATCTTTTTCATCTTTGATGAACCCACCACGGGCCTGCACTTCCACGATATTCGCAAATTGCTCTCGGCCATTGAGGCATTGGTCCAGCGAGGCCACACAGCGCTCATCGTAGAGCACAACATGGAAGTCATTAAATGCGCCGATTGGGTCATTGACCTGGGACCCGAAGGCGGCAAAAACGGCGGCTACCTGCTCTTTGAAGGCCCACCCGAAGCCCTCGTCGGCATCGAGGAGAGCCATACCGCCCGCTTCCTGCGCCAAAAACTGTAACCGCCAAAGTAGCGGCCAAACTTGTTTGGCCCCAGTAACGGCCAAACTTGTTTGGCCCCAGTAACCGCCAAACTTGTTTGGCCAGCAACCGCCAAACTTGTTTGGCCAGTAACCACCAAACTTGTTTGGCCAAAACCCACTCCCATGCGCATCGCCCTTCTCTCCCTCTGTCTGCTCACCCACACCCTGCACGCCCAGGGCCCCTTAGACGGCTACCTGAAGGGCAAGGGCGTCCTCGACGTCGTTCCTTCGTTTTCGTTCAATTCGGCCCGCCAGTTTTGGGGCGCCGAGGGCTTGCGCTACGACGAGGGCTTCCGGGGCAACACCCTGGCGCTCTTCGCCGAATACGGCCTGACAGAGCGTTTAGATGCCGTGGCCACAGCAGCGTACGTATTCACACAAACACAGAGCGGCCTGCAAGACGGCAGCCTGCACCTGAAGTACCGGCCGGTGTATCGCCCTATGGGCAAAGCGGGCCATTTGGGCTTGCTACTGGGGGCAGGCGCCTCGTTCCCACTGGCGCGCTACAATGTCGTGGCTGCCGGCGCTTTGGGCCAGCGTGCCGTTGCGCTGCCGCTTCGCCTCATTGCCCAATGGGACACGCCGTTGGGTCTGTTTTTCAACCTCACTGGCGGCTACCACTGGCGCATAGACCGCTTAGCAGCGGCCGATGTCGAGGCCATTCGACGGGTAAGGCCTGCCTTCCAGCCCACGGAGCCTTCCAGCTTCTATACGGCACTCCTGCGCGTAGGCTTTCCGGCAGCGCGCTACTACTTGGATGCCTGGTTCGAGTACCAGCATACCCCTGGAGGCAGCAACTACACGCCCGGTGTGTCCGACTTGCCGCAGGCGTACGGGGTCTCCTTTGCGCAGGTCGGCGGCACAGCGTACTACTCCGAAAACGGACGGCTTGGCTTCATTTTCAGCGGCGCTTACATGCTCGGTGGGCGCAACACGGCGCAAATGCTCCGCCTGACAGCCGGCATGGCATTTCGATGGGGCGGTTAAAGCCTGCTGACCTGCCGACACCTCAGCGCTCCCGGACACTCCCCTACCCTTCCGGCATGCGCTGGCGCGCAAAAAAGTTTGCTGCTCATGCAAATGAGGCAGCCGTTGGCTAATATATAGGCTGCCGTATCTTCGCCGCGCCAGGAAGGCAATAGCGCTCCCAGCACTCTACCTGGCCAGCAAATCAAGCATCAGAAAAACATTGCCTAACCAATTCAAAAACAGCAACATGCAAGACATTGGACTTCGAAATCCGGCCGCTTCACTCGAGAGCATCGGGCTGAAGGGCTACAAGAAGGCTTACTGGAACCTCACGCCGGAGGAGCTCATGGAGCACTCGATCATCAAGGGCATGGGCCAGCTGGCCGACAATGGCGCATTAGTGGTCTCCACTGGCGAGTTCACGGGACGCGCACCCGACGACCGTTTTATTGTAGAAGACAGCATCACCCGTAACAAGGTGCACTGGGGCAAAGTCAACAAACCTTTCGACGCCAAGCAATTCGACCGCCTGTGGCGCAAGGTATGTGCCTACTTGAAGAAAAAAGAGGTATACGTGCGCGACGCGAAGGCCAATGCCAGCACCGACCCGCTCTACCACCTGCGCATCCGGGTCATCACGGAATACCCGTGGAGCAACCAGTTCGCCTACAACATGTTCCGCCGTCCCACGCACGAAGAAATCGAAACCTTCGAACCGCACTGGACGGTGCTGTGCGCTCCCGGCTTCCACGCTGACCCGGCTGTGGACGGCACGCGGCAGCATAACTTCGCCATCATTAATGTCAAGAAAAAACGCCTCCTCATCGGTGGCACTGCTTACACTGGCGAAATCAAAAAAGGCATCTTCTCCGTCATCAACTTCGTCCTCCCGACGCGCACTACCGCCCTGCCCATGCACTGCTCGGCAAACGTGGGGCCCAAGGGCGATATCGCGTTGTTTTTTGGCCTGTCGGGTACCGGCAAAACCACCCTTAGCGCCGACCCTAACCGCTCCCTCATCGGCGACGACGAGCACGCCTGGACGGACACCGAAGTCTTCAACTTCGAGGGCGGCTGCTATGCCAAAGTCATTGACCTGAGCGAAGAAAAAGAACCCGATATCTACCGCGCCATGCGCCACGGCGCCATTATTGAAAATACGGTCTTCTATCCAGGTACGCGCACCATCAACTACGCCGACCGCAGCGTTACGGAAAACACGCGCGCATCCTATCCTATCCATTTCATCGCCAACTCCGTGCCCAGCGGCAACGCCACCGGCAGCCCCAAGAACATCTTCTTCCTCACCTGCGACGCCTTTGGCGTGTTGCCGCCCATCAGCCGCCTGACGCCCGAACAAGCCATGTACCATTTCATCAGCGGATATACGGCTAAAGTAGCGGGCACAGAGGTAGGCATCAAAGACCCCAAAATCGCCTTCTCTGCCTGCTTTGGCGCTCCCTTCTTACCGCTGCACCCGGCCAAGTACGCCGAACTACTGGGCAAAAAATTGCGCAAGAGCAAAGCCAACGTCTGGCTCGTCAACACCGGCTGGAGCGGTGGCTCCTTCGGCGTAGGCAGCCGTATCAAATTGCCCTATACTCGCGCCATGATTACGGCGGCGCTCGAAGGCGCCTTAGACAACGTCCCCTACGTACAGCAAGACGTGTTCGGGCTACACATGCCCACTACTTGCCCTAACGTGCCCGACGAAATCCTCGACCCGCGCAACACCTGGGCCGACAAGGCAGCCTACGACGCAAAGGCCCAGCAATTGGCGCGCGAGTTCATTGCCAACTTCGAGAAATTCGCCGACCAGACAAAGCCCGAAATTCTGGCCGCCGGCCCAGTGCTGAAATAGAAACGCCCTAACAGGCGTTTGCTGCATCCGCGTTCCGACCCCAACCCGTCGGAGCGCGGATGCGCATTTGTAACCGCCCAGTACCCGCCAAACTTGTTTGGCCCCAGTAACGGCCAAACTTGTTTGGCCAAAGTAACCGCCAAACTCGTTTGGCCAAAGTAACCGCCAAACTCGTTTGGCCCGCACCAAAACCCTGACCCATGCTCTACCCATTTACTGAGATGTTTTTTCAAAAAATCACTGCGTTTTGCGCCGCCGGCCTGGCCTGTTTTTGTTGTTCGAGAGCGCTATTGAAGTTTTTTATGGCTCCCTTTGCCTCGTTTTGGGCACGGGGGCGGATGGAGATTTCGCGCTTTTTACCGACCAAACAAGTTTGGTCGGTACGGGGCCAAACGAGTTTGGCCGTTACGGGGACCAAACAAGTTGGGGCGGTACTGGGCCAAACGAGTTTGGCCGTTACGTGGATAAGTCTGGCGGTTGCGGTGGCCTTTGCTTTTCCGGTAGGGCTTTGGGGCCAGAAGCCTGTGGCGGATACGACGGTGAGCCGCCTTTTCCCGTCCAACGCACGTTTGCAGTGGGTGCGTCATTATCGAGGTCGTTTCGACGACATGGCTGAGGTGCTGCTTTCCTTAGGTTACGATGGCGCTACCTGCCGCGGTCAGATGACCTATCTCCAGAGCAAGGAGTCCTTTGTCTTGAGCGGGACGTTTGATAATGGCCTCTTTGTGCTGACCGAAAGCGCATCGAATGGCCCGGCCTGTGGCCAGTTGACCGGGACGCTCCAGGGCGAGTCACTTCAGGCCGAATGGACGAATGCGACCAATACGCTCGGCGCTACGCTGTATGCTCGCGAAGTAAAAGCGCCCAATACGGCGCCCAAGCCCTGCGGCGACAACAAATGGGCTATCCGATACGTCGCTCGCTGGAACGACGCCCGCTTAGACCTCGTCTTGACCCGACAAAGCAACCTTCAGGTGAGCGGATACCTGTGGATAGAAGCCGAAAACAAAACCTATACCCTTCGAGGCAAGATGCTCAGCGATGACCGCTACGAAGTACAGGCGTTTCTGCCCGGCGGCAAAGTGGCAGCGCATCTGCAAGGCAGCCTGCAAAATCCACAAGGCCCTGAATGCCTGTGGATTGGCTCTGGTGAAAAGCGCACCTTCAAACTCACACAACGCGCCCGATTGGCCAGCGGATGCTTAGAGTATGCCGATTACGGAAGCAGCTACGACCTCCTGTATCCCCGCCCGGAATGCTCCGGCTGCAACCAAACCCTCGACCGCATCACTACCGAATGGATAGAACAGATAAAAACGGCGATGGCCAACCAAAAGCGACCGCCCACACCCGAAAACCGCAATGCGTTGCGCGCTAACGCCTGGTACAGCATCAGCTGCTGGACGGAAACCGTCTTCTGCGGGCAACTTTTCTTCAGCGAGTCCTGGAAGCAACCACCTACCGCCCGCGCGTTCAACTTCGACCTGCGCACGGGCAAAGAAATCACCTTCGAAGACCTGTTTAATCGCAACTTCAATGCCCGCGAATGGCTGGCCGATTACGCCCGCAAAGAGTCGCCCAAATTGCCCAAATACGCCCAGGATCCGCCCTTCCGCGAATGGTTGGCCAAAGAGGGCTTTCCTATAGCCATTATCCGACGCGACGGTTTAGAA
The DNA here is from genome assembly GCA_025056735.1 of Saprospiraceae bacterium. GTDB lineage: Bacteria > Bacteroidota > Bacteroidia > Chitinophagales > Saprospiraceae > M3007. Next base: position 63,284 of record JANWVR010000117.1, on the reverse strand, counting down.
CTCTGTACGCCCTTCCACGCCGTTTATGGCCAGCACAGCCTCGTCGTGCCTTATAGCATGCTCAAGCCTTATATGCGGCGCGATAACCCTATCCCCGACTTAGTCAAGTGAACCCAAGCGCGCCTGCGCCGTTTTTTTGACCAAAAAAGGACAAATGCCGGCCCCTCGCGGGCGCTACTTTTGGCTTTCAAAAACAGATAAACACCATGAAAAAGAACATTCAGACTTTTTTGCTCCTTTGCGCGCTACTGTTGGCGCACCTTTCTGTGCTGGCACAGGCGACCATTTCCGAACAGCGCCTTCGCCGGGATGTAACTTATTTAGCCTCCGACAAACTCAAAGGGCGCGGCACGGCCACCCCCGAAGAGCAAAAAGCCGCCCGTTACATCGCCAAACAGTTCAAGAAAGCGGGTCTGAAGCCCATGGGCGAAAACGGCACGTGGTACCATACCTTTACCTTCAGGAAATCGAACGATCCGCATGGTATCGAAACGGCCGACGCGCCCATGCTGACGAGCCGAAACGTTGTGGGCTTCTTAGACAACGGCGCCGCGAACACCATCATCATCGGCGCGCACTACGACCACCTTGGGCTGGGCCATGACCGCAACTCCTTAGACGCTAACCCACAGGGCAAAATCCACAATGGCGCCGACGACAACGCTTCCGGCACCGCGGGTGTCCTCGCACTGGCGCGCTATTTTGCCAAAAACGGCGTCCGCGAGCGCAACAACTTTCTCTTCATCTGTTTCTCCGCCGAAGAACTCGGCCTGATAGGCTCAAAAAGATACACCGAACGGCCGACCATAGACCTGAGCAAGGCGCATTTCATGCTCAACATGGACATGATCGGCCGCCTCAACGACGAGCGCCGCTTGGTGGTGGGCGGCGTAGGCACGGCGCCCGATTTTGTACCGGTGTTGCAAAGCCTGCCCAAGGGCAACCTCTCCATCAAAACGGACAGCAGCGGCGTCGGCCCCAGCGACCACACTTCTTTCTATTTGAAGAACATCCCGGTGCTCTTCCTTTTCACAGGCCAGCACGCCGACTACCACAAGCCCACTGACGATGTGGACAAAGTCAATTTTTCGGGCCAGAAAGCCGTGCTCGATTTTGCTGTGCAACTCATCGAAGCCCTCGACCAAAAACCTAAGCTGGCCTTCCAGCCTACGCGCTCCAACACTGAGGACACGCCGCGCTTCCGCGTGACGCTGGGCATCATGCCCGATTACACCTTCGAGGGCGACGGCGTGCACGTAGATGGCGTTACCGAGGGCAAGCCCGCGGCTCGCGCTGGCCTGCAACGCGGCGACCGCATTATTGCCCTGGGCGACATGGAGGTGCACACTGTGCGCGAGTACATGCAGGCGCTCTCCAAGTTTCAAAAAGGCGACACCACTACCGTTCGCTTCGTGCGCGGCAACGAGACGTTGGTACGCGAGGTAACGTTTTGATGCGCGTATTTGCCCTGAAAGAAAAGCGCCGGTGCCTCAATAAGAAGCAGCGGCGCTTTTGCTTTGCGCATAGCATTTTAGTGTCGGATAAGCAGCGCTTTCGGCGGCGATGACTCGCCCGCTTCCGAAAGCCAGTAGAGGCCGTCGGGCAGGCCGCTGAGGTCGAGCGGGAAGCGGTTTTTGCCCTCCGTCAGCCACAGGCGCACTTCGCGCGCCAGCGAGCCATCGAGCGCCCACAGGCGGAAGGTGGCTTCACGCGGATTTTCGGAAGTATAGGCCACAATCCAGGCGCGCCCCTGGGCAGGTTCGTGCTGCAGGTCCCAGTTGTCTGCAGCCACCGGAGTAAGCTGCTGATTATCATTGGCTTGCACACTCAGTGCATTCCCTGCCGAACGATAGAAGTAGGTGTTCATGCTGTTGGAAAAGACAGCGCCGGTCATGGCGTAGCGCGCGCCATCGCGGATGAGCTTCGCAGCATACACAGGGCCGGGCGCGGCAATCTCCTTTTGCTCTATCACATTGCCGTTCAGGTCGGTGCGTGTTACGGAGATGTTGTCGCCCACCTTGCCAGTGAAGAGGATGTTTTGGGCATTGGACAGGAAGGTTACGCTAAAGCCCTCGTTCTCATCGTAATCGGCGCGGGCAGCGCCGCGGAAGTAGCGGTCCCAGACAAATTCGCCGCGTTCGTTCCAGACAGCGGCATAGTGAGCAGTGTAGAGCGCGGTGGGCAATTCGCGGTAGGCTGAGCCGATGATGGCAAAGAGGCCTTTGCTCAGCGGCTCGATGCCGTTCAGCTGGGCCACTTCGGGTGCGCCGGGCAGCAGCGCCGGGAACTGGACAATCCGCGACCACACCATTTGCTTGGTGCCCAGATGTACTTTGCTCACGCGGTCGCGGCTCATTACGATGCAGGCATTGCCGCTATCGGTAAGGTAGGCGTCAATGGCTTCGGGAATAGGATAGTTCTGCTGCCAGACGACCGATCCATCGGTGTTTATTTGAAGCAGGAGCAGTCCGCCTCCCAAGGCGCCCACCGCCAGATAGCCGCCCGTAGGCAAGGCGAACAACTGGCTGAATTTGGTGGTGTTCGCGTAGGTATTTTCCCATACGATCTGGCCGGAGGCGTTCAGGCGTACAATCCAGCCGCGGCTCGTTGGGATGGACTTGGCACCGGCCACCAACCACCCATCGGCCAGGGCGACTGCGCCGCGCCCGAAAGCCTCATCGGTGTTGGGTGCGCCGAAGACGCGGTGGAACACGGTATTGCCCGCATCGTCCACGCGGAGGCAAAACGCATCGGGGCGCGCGCCAATGCTGGGGTATTGCACGCCGAAAATGGCGTATCCCCCGCCGGCTGCCGGCAGAATGCTCCATCCAGCATCATAACCCGGTGCTAAATTAAACGCTTTGTTGATAGCGGTCTGACTCATGCCGAAAGCGGGCAAAAGAAGGCAAACCAGAACTATACGCGGAATTAAGGTAAACATAAAACAAAATTGTAAGGTGAGCAATATGCCCTTTGCCCAGGGCGCACTTGACAAAGGTACATCGTCCGAGCGTATCTAAGCACAAGGTGCTTACATAGAGCCACCACTTCGACGCGCCCCTTCCGCACACAGATGATCGAGCCCAACGATAAAAAGCGTATCCCATCCAGGATTTTCAAAAAAACTTTCTCTTTAAGCCTTCTTTATGTCGAATAAGCGTACCTTTGCGCGCCTTTTTGGCAGCATAGGTGCCAGAGGAAAGGGGTAACGGCCTCGCCCGTGTAGAGAGGCCTAATGGTAGTTTCTTTAAAAAAACCCAAAAAGGCAGACCAACTTAACATTATGATTTTTGACGAGGAAAAAACGCCCAGCCCTGAAGAACAAAACAACCTGTCTGCCGAGGAAGTGCAGGCAAGTGTGGAAAACGATCTCCCGCCTCTCTCGGTAGAAACCCCAGAAGTAGCGGCCTCTGAAGAAGTAGCGCTTCCGGAAGCAGAGTCCTCTGATGCCCAACCATCCGTCGTGGCTGAGGACTCAGAACACTACGCTGAACCCGAAGCGTCGGAGGAGGTCTCGCAAAACGTCTCAGACGAAGAAGATGAGCCCGACACAGTTAGAGAGGGAGAAGACGAGGTTATCATTGCGCCTGAGTCGCACGACGACCTCGAACTGCCTATCGAGGAGATTGCTGGCGGTCCTTCGCACGACGATTTCAACTGGAATATTGACAAGCGCGGCGCCGTTACATACCCGCCCGAAGAGCGCGAGAGCATGCTCCGGCAATACGAGGCTACCCTGACGGCAATCACGGAAAATGAAATCATTCGAGGTAAAGTCAGCGCCATTACTGCGGGCGACGTTGTGCTCGACATCAACTACAAAAGCGATGGTCTGGTGTCACTCAACGAATTTCGCGATGTTCCGGATTTGAAAAAGGGCGACGAGGTTGAGGTATACATTGAAAGCCAGGAAGACAACGAAGGGCGAATTGGACTCTCGCGCAAAAAAGCCAAGATCCTGCGTGCCTGGGAAAGCATCGTGGACTCGTATAAAAACGGCGCCATCATCACCGGGACCGTTATCAGCAAGACTAAGGGCGGTCTCATCGTGGACTGCAATGGCCTGGAGACCTTCCTGCCCGGCTCCCAGATTGATATCAAGCCCGTCACAGACTACGACCAATACGTGGGCAAGACGATGGAGTTTAAGGTGGTCAAGATCAACGAGCAAATTAAAAATGCCGTTATCAGCCACAAAGCCCTCATTGAGAGCGACTTAGCGGAACAGCGCGAGCAAATTCTGGCCAGCTTAGAGCGCGGCCAAGTGCTGGAAGGTATTGTTAAGAACATCACCGACTTTGGCGCCTTCCTCGACCTGGGCGGCGTAGATGGCTTGCTTTACATTACAGACATCAGCTGGGGCCGCATTTCGCATCCTTCTGAAGTGCTGCATATCAACCAGCGCTTGCACGTTGTAGTGCTGGATTTTGATGAAAACAAAAAACGCATCAGCCTGGGTCTGAAGCAGCTGACACCGCACCCCTGGGATGTGCTGCCCCCAGAAATCACGGAGGGCGCAACGGTCAGCGGGCGCGTAGTCAATATCGAAGACTATGGGGCCTTTGTAGAGATCATGCCTGGTGTAGAAGGCCTCATCCATATCAGTGAAGTCAGCTGGAGCTCGCAGAGCGTTAATGCGCGCGAGTACTTCACCATAGGCCAGCAGGTAGAAGCGCGCATCGTAACCATTGACCGTGCTGAGAAGAAAATGTCGCTGTCCATCAAGCAATTGACGCCAGACCCCTGGACGGAAATAGACCAGCGCTTCCCGGTAGGCTCGCGCCACACCGGCACGGTCAAGAACATGACCAACTACGGCATCTTTGTGGAATTGGGCGATGGCATCGGCGGCATGGTGCACGTGAGCGATTTGAGCTGGACCAAGCGCTATTCACACCCCAGCGAGTTCGCTAAAATAGGCGACCAGATCGAGGTCGTTGTCTTAGAAATTGACCGCGAAAAGCGCCAGATCAGCCTTGGCCACAAGCAAATTGAGGAAAACCCGTGGGATACGTTCGAGACGATCTATGCGGTCGGCTCGTATCACGAGGGCACCATTACTCGCCGCGACGAAAAAGGCGCTACGCTGCAGCTCAGCTCGCGCGGTGCAGAAGTAGAGGCTTTCATCCCGGCTAAGCACTTGCGTAAAGAAGACAACTCACTCCCAGAGGTAGGAGAGACCATCACGGTCAAAATCATTGAGTTCTACAAAGAAGAGCGCCGCATTATTGCCTCACATGTCCGCTACTGGGAAGACGTCAAACACAAAGCAGAAGCTGCTGCTAAAGAGGAAAAGATGCGTGAAGTAGCCGAAACTCAGGCCGTTATCGGAGAAATCCAGAAGAAAGTAGAAAAGGAGACCCTGGGCGATTTAGCTGCCTTAGCACAGCTGAAAAAGCAGCTTGAAGACGACGATAAGAAGGGTTCATAAGACACCCAGACACATGGCAGGCAACCTCTGCCTTCAAAAAGCGAAAGGCCCTCATAAGCACTTGCTAATGAGGGCCTTTGCATATCCGTGTGGGCCCGGCAGGAATTGAACCCGCGACCGTCTGATTATGAGTCAGCTGCTCTAACCGCCTGAGCTACGGGCCCCTATTGGCTGGAACGCTGCAAAGGTAATAGCCCCCGCTTACTCTGCGTCACTCCTTTTTGGACTGAAGCGGATATTTCAAGTTTTTGTGCTCCTTAAGCACCATTTTTACCGAGCCAACCGCTATTGGCGTTTCCACCAGAAGCGGGATCCGGTTTTCGTCGTCCGAAACCCACACCGTCATCTTAGAGTCGTCGCTAAAGATGTTACCTACAATCACCTGCGGCTGAAATTTCAACGTATTAAAGCGGCCTAAGCCCCGAATTTTGGTATTTTTCTCTTTGCCCAGGTAGCGCATGCGCAGGGGATATTCCTCCTGGTCCATGAAAATGCGGAATGGATGCTCGGCGCCAGCGGCTTTGTCCGAAAAGTCAAGCGTACGCAAATAGTACAGCGACGACAGTACGTCGAAAACACGGTCCTGCACGCTGTGCTCTGTGCGGGTTTCCGGATCGCCGCGCTTAGGCGCTCTCCAGACAGTAGCCTTGCGGCCACTCTGGTCAAATTGAATGCGCTCGAAGATGCGGTAGTTGCCCTCGTGTATGCTCCGCTCCGAGTAGCGCGGCAGTAAAGTGTTCTTATCCGCCCACGAATTGTACGAGTCGTGCACTTGATAGAACCACTCGTATGACTCGTACGTGTTTCCCACGGCTCTAAAATGGTATTGGCGGTCGTCCTCATTAACCTCGAAAGTGACTTCGCCGGCAGACAACCAAACGAAATTCCAGTTGTAATAAACTTTGTATGTCAACTTTTCGCCAGCCTGAAAGGCATAGCTATTGCCATTCCCTTTTGCTGTAAACGCCACCGCCGACACGGCCGCCTGTGAGAAGGCTGCGCCGGCGTAAAGAAAAGCTGCAAGAAATGCAAGCCAGGGTTTCATCTTGTCCGTCATGCGAGTTGTTTGTTGCGGAAATTATGCTTTTACTAACGCACAATTTATACGCATAGTTTGCACCTAAGTCAAAAGCGGGCGTCTCCTACCCGATGGCAGAAGACGCCCGCGACAAAAAGGTGTTTTTTACAGACCGATTAGTAGCCCGTAGCTTTATCGCCCGTGAAGCGGCCCTTGCCGGCTTCAGGACCTTGCGGACGCGGCTTGTCGGTTTCGCCTGACTTGGCTACGCGGAACTCAACACGGCGGTTGATTTGCGAAGAGCGAGTGGGCACCAGCGTCTTGCTTTCACCTGCCCAATCGAGCACTAAGCGGTCGCGCGCAATACCATGCTGATTCACCAAGAACTCGATGGCGGCCTTAGCGCGGTTGTACGAGAGGACATTGTTGTAGGTGTCCGAACCAACCTGGTCCGTGTGGCCCGTAACGGCTACGCGAATCTTCGGATTGTTCTTCATCACCTGAGCGACCTGGAACAGTTTGGTGTATTCGCCATAGCCGATATTGTAGCTGTTGTTGGCGAAGTTGATCACCGGCAGGAACCAGTCGGCTAAGCCTTCTTGCGTCGGGAGTTTGAAGTTGGCCAGCTTAGCGTCCACGATGCGGTTCACATCGGCTTCCGTCAATCCGGGCGGCACTTGAGCTACACCATCAGCATTGACTTTGTATCCCGGAGGCGAGAAGGGCTCTTTGTCTTTGTAGTCGGGCACTTTGTCGCCGTCGCTATCCAACGTTACGCCGCGCGTGTCCACACGGGCGCCGGCTGGGCTTTCTTTCTCCTGGTCGAGCATGTCAATCACACCATCGCCATCGGTATCGGTCAGGTCGAGTACCGGGCGGGCTTCCAGAGCGGCGATAGCGTCGCTCACCTGAGCCAGCGGGTTCACCCAGTAGAGCGGCTCGGAGCGCATGGCGCCCGATTTGTCCTTGCCGCCGAGGTTGAAATTGAGGCGCAGGTTCGGATAGTGCAGGTAGTCGCGGTAGGTGGTCGTGCGCGCACCCACGTTTTCGTCGCCATCGAGCAGGTCGCCGTTGCCGCCCAGTACAAAACCAACGCCGTACTCAACGCCGATGTTAAACTTCGGGCTGACGCGGAAAGCCAGGCCCAGACCTGTTTCCATCAGCGGCGACAGACCGCTCTTAAACTGGCCGTTGTTCGAGCCGTCGGCCTGCAACACATTGGTGTAATCGGTGGTAAAGCTAGTGGCGCCAACTCCAAAGAACGCATTGACCAGCACCTTGCGATAGGGCTTGTTGAAGCGGATGTTGTTCAACGCAGCCACCAATTGCAGCGAGCCGGAGAACCAGCTCATTTCCGAAGAGCTCTGCGAAGCCTGCAGCTCATTCTTTGTTTTCGCATACAGAGCGCCTGCGCGCAGCGAGAAGACGTGGTCGAAGGCTTTACGCACATGCAAACCACCGCCAAAGCCGAGTTTGCTGTCCAAATCGCCCGAAACGAAGGGCACGCCAGCGTTCAGACCGATTTCCCACTGGTCGGCGGGCGTAAAAGAACGGTACGTCCCGCCTGCCGGGGCAGCCGCATCCTGAGCCACCAGACTCGAAGCAGCAGCCATGAAGAGAATGCTCAAAAGCAAGTTCCTAACTGTCATAGGGTGACTTTTTTAGAATTTGATAATGTTAAAAGTTTTAGTTCAACGTCAATGAATTGATTATCAACGACTTTATAAAAAATAAGCGACAAAAATGCTCCGTCAGAGATCTTTTTAAGCAAGGCAAATCAGCCTTCCAATTTCTTGAGCGCCAAATATAGGGCGTTAGATGAAATGTTATTTGGAGCTGCGTGTTTTTTTATTATTTCTTTTAGTGCGCAGCGAATGGTGTAGGAGGCGTCGTTGAAGATTGCCTCATCTGTTACCGAAACATCGGGCTGCATCAAGTAAGCAAACACGCGCGCCATGCCGCAGTTGGCGATGAAGTCGGGAATTAGCGCCGTGTAACGATCGACGTAATGCGCTGTGGGGCCGAAGAATACCTCGTCATCCACAAAGGGGACGTTAGCGCCGCAGGCGATGACCTCGATGCCACCATCGAGCAGGGCATCTACCTGCTCGCGACTAATCAGGCGCGAGGCCGCTCCAGGGATAAAAATATCAGCCCCCAGATGCCAGATCTCCTGATTGACCACATCAAAAGGAAGCATATCGGGCGTGTTCAACCGATTGCCCAGCTTACTGTGAAAAAGCGCGTAAACCTCGTTGGCGGAAAGGCCGTGCGGACGAATTAACCCACCCTCCCGGTCTATGATGCCTACAATACGGACGCCCTCCTGTGCTAAATAGCAGGCCGCCGCCGAAGAGACATTACCCCACCCTTGAATGATGGCTGTCTTGCCAACGAGGGAGGCGTCGTGGTAGAGATCGTAGAAATGCCGCACAGACTCCGCCACACCGTAGCCGGTAATCAGATCGGCCACTGCGCAAGGGCGCGATCCGCCTTGGGGTAAATAGCGCGGGTCTTCTACTACCTTAGCACATCCGTGGCGCAATTGGCCCAGTATGCGAATCTGCTGCCCCTCCGAAGGCTTGAGATGGCCGCGTACGATGCCCTCTTGTGGGTGCCAGAGGCCTAAAGACTCGGTAATGGGCACCACGTCTTTCAGCTCGTCTACATTTAGATCGCCCCCTGTACCATAATAGTGTTTGAGCAACGGCAGCACCGCCCGATACCAGCGCTTCAGCACTTCGTCGCGGCGCGCGTCGGCCGGATCGAAATTAATACCGCTCTTGGCTCCGCCAATGGGAGGGCCCGCAACGCTGAATTTTACCTCCATCACCTTGGCCAACGAGACTACTTCGTCGCGCGTTAATCCCTTGCGCATGCGCGTGCCGCCGCCAGCAGCACCGCCCCGAAGCGAATTGATTACAATCCAGCCTTCCGCAGCCGTCTCAGTATCGTGCCATTCGAAGATGATCTCCGGAGGCTTCTCTTTGTAGCGAGTCAGCAATGCCTCCAGTTCTAAGGCGATATCCGGCTCAGGTGTTCGTATTTCCACCATATTCGCGGCAAAGGTAGGCAAACGCTTTAGTCTAAAAACAAACCTTTTTCACCTATTTTGCTACCTTTTGATAAAAATAGAGTTGGATAGCTGGCGGCTAAAGTCCGTTTTTTGCGGAAAAAATATGCTCAAGCGATGCTCCACCATTGGGTAAAACCGCTGCCAAAAGCTTTTCGCGAACGCCTGCATACGCTCCCTGATGGCATGTTTGGCCAAAAAATACGCCTATGGGATGCTCAAAACACCGATTTTAGTGAGGTTAAGATAGCCTTACTGGGCGCTGGCGAGGCACAGGCCCAGGCTGTGCGCGAAGCGTTGTATCGCATGGCATACCCCTTTGCGCCCCAAACCGTGATAGACTTAGGAAATCTGCGCCGTAGTGAAGCCGCCTCGATGCGATCGGTGCTGTTCGAGCTCATTAGCGCCGGCATATTGCCCGTGGTGATGGCTGCCTCCGACGAGCTGGCCCGTATGCAATTCCTGGCCTACGAGGAGACCAAATCCGCTGTCAGCATTACGGTAGTGGACGAGCAGTTGCGCATAGGCGATGCCCCGTCGTTGTCTCCCGAACAACGCATTTACACGTCCCTGTTGCACCCGCGCCACCGATTGCTGTTTCACGCAGGTTTCATCGGCTGTCAAACGCATCGAATGTCCGAGGAACAGGTATCCTATCTCATGAGCCATCATTTCGACGTGCTGCGCTTAGGCAAATCGCGCGCCGCCTTAGAAGAGGCCGAACCTATCTTGCGCGATGCCGACCTGTTGTGCTTCCACTTGAGTGCCCTCAAAGCAGCCGAAGCCCCCGGAGTGTTGCGCCCATCACCTTCGGGCTATACCTGGGAAGAGGCCTGCCAACTGTGCCGATATGCCGGCATGAGTGACAAACTGACCTCGTTCGGCATCTACGGCTTCGTCCGAGAGGACTGCTCCCTCACGGCCCAGGGCGTTGCGCAAATGATCTGGTACTTCTTAGATGGCTTTTTTAATCGAAAGGGCGACTTCCCGTTCTCGACAGATGGGCTGAAGGAATACGTGGTGGACTTTCCGGGCATGAACTTTCAAATCACTTTCTGGAAAAGCGCGCGCAGCGGACGCTGGTGGCTTCAAACGCCCTCAGCATCAGCAGCCAATTATGGGCGGCATTACTTAGTGCCGTGTTCGTTTCAGGACTATCAGGCAGCCTGCCGCGAGGAACTGCCCGAACGCTTAGTGCAGGCGTTGCAGCGCTTCACCTGAGCCGGCAAACAGGCGCTCCAACCCAATACCGCGCGAGGCTTTCACAAGCAAAAAGGCGCGCTCGTAATGCTGCGCTTCCAACCATTCCCGGGCCGAAGCAACATCGGGAAAAAAGAGCGAACGACTGCCTCTGGGCCGACACCGACCAAAAATTGGCCCCACAAATACCCGCTGAGCCAAAGGCATGCGCTCCACATAACGAATAAGTGCGCGATGCTCGCCCTCGGCAGCCGCTCCTAATTCGAGCATATCCCCCAGAATGGCTATCTTTTGCGACGCTTTGGCCTCTTGCAAGACACCCAAGGCCGCACGCATGCTGCTGGGGTTGGCGTTGTAGGCATCTAAGAAAACGGTGTTGCTACCCCAGACCATGACTTGCGAGCGGTTGTTTTGAGGGCGATACCCCTCAATGGCTGCCTTTATTTTTTCAGCCGGCACCTTGAAGTACAGCCCTACTGCAATGGCTGTCATGACGTTGTGGAAATTGTGCTGGCCCAGCAAATGGGTTTCTATGGAAACAGATACGCCTGGCGAAGGACTAAATTGGGCGCCTACAAACGGTGAAGGAGGAAGGCGTTGAATACCAATAACGCCGCGCGGCAGGTAGCCCTCATCAAACGAAATCTCTGTGTAAAAAACCTTGCGTTGTACCTTTTTGGCTAAAGCTTTCAGGTATTTTTCGGAGAGATTGACAAAAGCACATCCTCCGTGAGCAGCTAAATAGTCGAACAACTCGCCCTCGGCTTTCTTTACGCCCTCGATGGAGCCTAACCCTTCTAAATGCTCTTTGCCGATGTTGGTCAGCAGCCCGTGGGTAGGTTGGGCAATAGCGCACAGGTGTTCTAAGTCTCCGGGCTGATTGGTGCCCATTTCGACGACGGCTACCTCGGTAGTAAAGGGCATCGCCAACAGCGTGAGCGGCACTCCGATGTGGTTGTTGAGGTTACCCTCAGTGGCGGCGCAAGCGTATTGCTGGCGCAACACGGCAGTGATGAGTTCTTTGGTCGTCGTTTTCCCGTTAGAGCCGCCGATGGCCAGAACAGGGATTTCTAAGTGCCGGCGATGATGGGTGGCTAAGAGTTGCAACATCTCAAGAGTATCCGGCACCAGCAGACAGCGCTCAGCATCGTGTTGACAGTCGGGGCGGTCTATGACACAATAAGCAGCCCCTGCCTCTAAGGCAGCTCGGGCAAAGAGGTTACCGTCGAAGCGCTCGCCTTTGAGCGCCCAGAAAAGGCAGCCAGGCCGGATGCGTCGGGAGTCCGTGCAGACATCAGGGTGCTGCCGATAGACGGCGTATAGGTGTTCAAGCGTGGCCATAGGATGGTAGAAAGCGCGTGCAAGATAGGCATTTGCGCAAAAAAAGAGCGGGAGCGACTATGTCGTCGCTCCCGCTCCGTTGGATATCGCCCACAGCGGCCTGGGCTTACTTGTAGCGGCGCTTGACGGGTTTTTTCTTCGTTTTGAAGTGATTGCCCGAGGGCTCGTTATTGCCGGTTGGGGCGCCCACGCGCGTCATAGCGCAGCGGAAGCCGACGGTTTTGCTGGCTTTATTCTGGTCTAAGTAACGGCGCGAGCCCGGGGAAAGCCACCAGGCACGGTCAGCCCATGAGCCACCTTTGATAACGCGGGCCTGGTCGTTGATAAGCGTGCTGATACCGTAGCGATATTCGACCTCCGACTCTTTATCGCCGTCCAAATAATTGTACAGCTCAGGACGCTTATAGTTGTCGCGCAAGGCAGTTTCGGTGGTATCTTGCACCACGTACTTCAAGCGGCCCAGCTCATTCTTCTGGACAGGCGCGCCGGTTTCGGGGTCGCGCTCTTTGTGCATGAAGATGTTACCGCGGTAAGGGTTGAGGTCCATGTTCTCCACGTCCACAAGGTCTTGCGAGGTCAGCGGGCGATATACGTCGTTCGTCCATTCGCTGACGTTGCCAGCCATATTGTACAGACCGAAATCGTTGGGCCAATTGGAGCGCACGGGCGAGGGAGCGAAGGCTTTGTCGTTGAGGGCGCCCGCCATACCGCCGTAATCACCAGCGCCGCGCTTGAAGTTGGCCAACATTTTACCCTGATAGCGGTTGCGCTTTTGGTAACGCAGCGTGTTGCCATCCCACGGATAAATGCGGCCATCGGTGTAAAGTTCGTCTTTGCTCGTCGCCTGATTGCCGATGAGCGCCAGCGCAGCGTATTCCCATTCGGCCTCGGTTGGTAGGCGATATGCCGGCAACATGATGCCATCCTCTAAGCGCACCGGGCGCTCGCCACCTGTGCGACGGTCCGGCAAGTTTTTGCGAACAGAACCTTCGTACTGACCGGCTAAGTATGCCTCCGTGTTAAACGTATTCTCGTTTTTCTGGTCAGGCGTAGGATTCAGAATGCCGCGTTCGATGAGGATCATTTCGTTCACACGGTCGGTACGCCACACGCAATAATCGCTGGCCTGCACCCAGTTGACGCCCACCACAGGGTAGTCGTCGTAGGAGGGGTGGCGGAAGTAGTACTCGACCAATGGCTCGTTGTAGGCCAGTTCTTCGCGCCATACAAGGGTGTCGGGCAGGGCCTTGCGCACTACTTCTGGAAAGCTCTCGCCCCAGGCGTTGGCCATCCAATACAGGTACTCGCGATAATCAATGTTGGCGATTTCCGTTTCGTCCATGTAAAAAGAAGATACGGTTACTCGGCGCTGCACGTTGTTCCATTCGTATGTGGGGTCTTCCTGTGTACGGCCCATGACAAAGGTACCCCCCTGGATGAGCACTAAGTTTGGCCCCGTGGCCTGGCCTTCATAGTTTAACTTTTCAAAACCGCCCCACTTCTGGTCGTTGTACTTCCAGTTGGTTGTGGAGGAACGCTCCGTGCCGCGACCGCAGCTGGCAACCCATAAGCCCAGCAGGAGTAGGCTTAACCCGTGAATGAGTGTTTTCTTCATTGTTATTAAAACTTGTCCGGTTTTAGAAAATGAGCAGCAAATGTAGAGTGTGAACGTGGTTTGGCGTGCGCGCAGGTAAATTTTAACGCTTTTAAATTTCGATAGCCCTCTTTTCGGGCGCAATTATCGGAACATTTTTCCGCAGTCGTTCCAATCTATCGGGCGTTTTCGACCACGGTCAAAAAAAAGACCCAGGGTTACTTCATACGTTCCCCCTGCCCGAGCTGCTAAGTCGGAGATAGTCAAGTCGTAACTGAAACCCAATTTGAACATATCCTGTCGGAAACCTATCAACAAAATGGCTGCATCCACATTGGCTAAGGTATGCCGGAACCACGCGCCGCCAAACACAGGTCCTATGGCGAGGTATGCTCCGGCGTTTACCTGGCGATACGGCCCTTGCGATGCAAATAAGAAATTCGGCGAAATAAACGAGGACATGCCGCCTTTATTGCTGCGCCCCAGCGGCAATTCCATGCCGCCGTTCACATTATAGCGCAGCGGCAAGCCGCCTGATAGGTTGTCGTTGATGAAAAGGATGCCCTGGTCAGGTGTATTTAGGTGTTTTAGCCCTAAGCCCAGCCAAAAGCGCTGGCTGACGACTAAAAGGCCTGCCGACAAATCGAGCAGGGACCGATTCGTCTGGTCGGGTCGCAACTCCGAAGTGGTAATGACTGGCCCTTGAATGGGGTCAATCTGGTCAGGAAAAACAAGTCTGTCCCAGTCCAAAGCAGTTTGATGGACACCGGCCTCTGCGCCAATTTTTACGGCTGCGCGATCGCTTAGCTGGAGGCGATAGGAGAATAGGGCCGACGCACGCAGGGTACGCAAGATGCCGTTGCCGGCGTCGTCGCTCTCTATATTGAAACCAATGCCGGTATTGAGGCGCTCTAGCGTCTGCTCGTAAAAAACAGCATAGGTGCGGTAAGCGTTGTTGAAGCCTGTCCACTGGTTGCGGTAAGCCAAGCCGGCGCGCGGCGCATGGCTGCTGCCCGCAAAGGCAGGATTGATCTGCAAAGGCGCTGCATAAAACTGAGAAAAAATCGGGTCTTGTGCCCGGGCATTCCAGCCCAGCAGGCAAAGTCCGAGCATCCAGATAAAGGGTCTTATATTCATAGAAACGGTCGTTTTTTGGCCTTTTCCGGCGGGTGCGCATTTTCGCCGCTGCAAATGGAAGCATTTTGCGCCGAAAGTGAAAAAGACGCGCTAACCAAAAATAAACAAATCGCGGCAAATCGCTTTTGGGCTGCCCGTCGCTTTCAAAAACCCTGTGGGTAGCGTTTTTGTTTTAACGAAAATTTTTTTTAACCGCACGCTGCATGTCTGCTGAATTTGCCAACCCAGACCCCACGGCCGAGTCGCGTAAGCAAGACCACATCGAACTGGCGTTTCAGAGCCAGGTAGATCGCCTGGCCTTAGACCGCCGTTTTTATTACGAGCCCTTGTTGAGCGCTCATCCGGCACCCGGCAGCCTGCCGCCAGTCAGGTTGCTGGGTAAGACGCTGCGCACGCCCATTTGGGTCTCCTCAATGACAGGAGGCACGACTCTGGCGCGCACCATCAACCACAACCTGGCCCGCGTGTGCGCTGCCTTCGGCATGGGTATGGGCTTAGGCTCGTGCCGCCAACTGTTGTACAGCGACACTTTTTTAGCTGACTTTGACGTGCGCGATGCCTTGGGTTACGACCTGCCGCTAATGGTCAACTTAGGCGTAGCCCAGGTAGAAGCACTGCTGGAACGCAACGAGACCGACGTGTTAGCGCGCTTAGTAGAGCGCCTGCGCGCCGATGGGCTATTCGTGCACGTCAATCCACTTCAGGAAGCCATGCAGCCCGAAGGCGACCGTTTCCGGCGACCGCCCTTAGACACTATCGCTGAACTGATAGCGAACGCGCCGTTTCCGGTGGCTGTCAAAGAGGTCGGGCAAGGCATGGGGCCGGCCAGCCTGCGGGCCCTGCTGCAGTTGCCGCTGGCTGCTATCGAGTTTGGCGCAGCAGGCGGTACCAACTTTGCCCAGCTGGAACTGCTGCGCAGTGCTCCTGAAAAGCGCCAGATTTTCCAAAAATTTGCACTGGTCGGGCACAGTGCCGAGGAAATGCTCGATTTCGTGCGGGCCCTGTGTGTGGAGTTGGGCAGTGGCGTTCGCACGCAAGGGCTTATTTTATCGGGCGGCGTGCGCGACTTCTTAGATGGGTATTACCTGCTGCAACGCGCCCCGCTACCAGCGGTATATGGGCAGGCTTCGGGTTTTTTGAAGTATGCCCGCGAGGACTATGAGATGCTGCATCGCTACGCAGAGTCACAAGTGCGGGCCTTGGAGCTGGCCTATGCCTATCTTCAAGTGCGCGAGTAGTCGCTGCTCTCCTGAAAATGCCGGAGGGTTTGCTCTACAAACTCAGCATGCGTACTGTGCGACAAGCGATAGCGTTGCAAACAGCCATTTGGCCAGACCACTGCAGTGAAGAAGTGAAAAGTGCGGTTAGCGCCCTGCTCGACATATGCGCTAAAGATAGCTCCGGGCCAGTGCTTTTGTATCTCTCGAAGGAGACGCCGTTCCACATTAGTGCAGGCCGAGAGCGCAGGCTGATGGGCGCGTTGAAGCCATTGGCGCGTGGGTTTGTCGTCGCGGCGTGCCAACAGAGCCAGTGCTCCCTGCCCGGGCGCAGGTGTGCATTCGCGCGGGTGCAAAACGGCGCGCTGAAATCCGTTTAAGTTGGCTCCCGAAGCATGCCAGGCGGCTTCTGAGGTAATGAGTGCCTCCGCCGCGCCCTGGCTCAGGCGTTGCAGCGCTTCAGGCAGGGCGAGCAGCGGCTCTTCCCAGTGCAAATCGGGCCGAAACTCAGCGATTTGCGCCCGCTGAAGGGTTGTAGCGCCCAGCACCACTGCTTCTTTTTTTAGAAAAAAATCCTTCCTCAGGTCGGCAGCCTCAGGCCGCCACACCAACAAATCGAAGGGATGTGCGCGCGATAGAATGGCGGCAACGGCAACGGGTTCATCCCCTTGGGCGGGCGGCCAATCGCTCAGCCAAATGGCAACTGCGTCAGCATCGCCGCGCAGCAGAGCGTGCTGTGGCGCATCGCGCCACTCCAGCAGCGAACAGGCTACGCCGGCAGCGTTCAAAGCAGCTTCGGCCTGCTTACCCAGCCAGCGGCCTTCGGGAGTGGACGATACAGCAAGGCGTAACATAGGGGATAGGCTATTCGATTTTGATTTTGCTGTTCTCCAGAATTTCTGCGTAGTAGGCTTCGTATTCGGGCAAGATAAGATTCAGATCGAAGCGCCGAGCTTGCTTCAGGGCATTTTGTCGAAATTGGTGATGCAACGTTTCATTAGTCAGCAACTGAATGGCGTACTGGGCCATCTCCTCTACATTCCCAGGATCGCTCAGGTAGCCTGTAACGCCGTGGATGTTGACCTCCGGCAGGCCGCCGCTGTTGGAGGAAATAACGGGCACTTCGCAGGCCATGGCTTCTAAGGCGGATAGGCCAAAACTTTCGTTTTCCGAAGGAATCAAAAACAGGTCGCAAATGGCCAGCAACTCTTCAATGGCGTCTTGTTTGCCCAAGAACCGCACGTCGGCGCAAATGCCCATCTGTCGGCACAGGCGTTCAGCATTGGGCCGCTCGGGGCCATCGCCAATCATAAGCAACTTGGATGGCACGCGCTCACGTACTCGCTGAAAGATGCGCACCACATCCTCTACCCGCTTAACTCTTCTAAAATTGGAGGTATGAGCCAGAATGCGCTCGCCCTCAGGAGCGATAATTTTTTTAAAATGTTCTTTGTTGACCCTTCTAAAGCGTTCAAAGTCAACAAAATTGTAAATAACCCGCACGTCTCGCTGGATATGGAACAACCGAAGGGTGTCGTTCTTAAGGCTTTGAGAGACGGCCGTGACGCCATCGCTTTTGTTGATACTAAATTCCACTACCGGCGCAAAAGTGCGGTTTGCGCCTACCAATGTGATGTCCGTCCCATGCAGTGTAGTGATGACCGGCACATAACGCCCTTGCGTGAGCAGGATTTTTTTGGCCATATACGCCACAGCCGCGTGCGGAATGGCATAGTGGACGTGCAGGAGGTCTAATTTCTGATATTGTACCACATCCACAATTGTCGAGGCCAACGCAGTGTCGTAAGGCGGATACTCGAACAACGGATAATCCTCGTAATCTACCTCGTGGTAGAAAACGTTCTGGTGAAAGTAACCCAGTCGCACTGGCGGGCGGTAGGTGATGAAATGGATTTCATGGCCCTTGCGCGCCAGGCCGAGTCCCAATTCGGTAGCCACAACACCCGAACCGCCGTAGGTCGGATAGCAAACGACACCTATTTTCATGCAGCGAATAAACAGCAAAGCCAATGAAAAGGTCAAAAGTTTCTGGCAGGCAGATGCATGAAATTTTTTACGCACGAGGGCTCGGAAGAGAGGTAGTGCAGAGGTATCTGCCGTTTGCTGTTCGGTGCAAGAGGCATCTGAAGGCGTCAGGCACAAAAGTCCTGTGGCGAAATGTCATTCGTGAAGTCAAAACGCTGTTTTTTCACTGCTGAAATGCAAAGGAGTGTCTGGAATAATACCTGGATATGGCTCGTCGCGCTGTTGGGCGGGTGTACGTATGCAGCGGCTCGGTCGCCTGTGCGCGTTGGAGCGGAGCGGACGGAGGTCTATTTCCCGCTGTTGGAAGACAAGCAGATAGCTGTCGTGGTCAATCATTCTTCGCGAGTGGGCCAGACGCATTTAGTGGATACGCTCATGTCGGCAGGCATGTGCGTGCTGCGCATTTTGGCGCCGGAGCATGGGTTTCGAGGCGACGCACCTGATGGTCAGCGTATTGCCGATGACGTAGACCGGCGCACTGGGATACCCATCATTTCACTTTACGGCAAAAAATACAAGCCCAGCGCCGACGACTTAGCTGGCGTAGAGGCCGTGATTTACGACATCCAGGACGTGGGAGCAAGGTTTTACACCTATATTTCTACCCTCTTTTATGTGCTGGAGGTTTGTGGAGAATTGCAAATACCGGTTATCGTCCTCGATAGGCCAAATCCGAATGGCCACTACGTGGACGGGCCTGTGCTCGATATGCGCCTGAGTTCGTTCGTGGGTATAGCGCCTCTGCCCATCGTACATGGGTGCACGGTGGGAGAATTAGCCCGCCTTTTTGTAGGCGAGCGATGGACGGGGCCGGAGCCGCCGCCACTGACGGTAGTGCCGTGCGAGCACTACACGCATCAGACGCGCTACGCACCGCCGCTGCCGCCCAGCCCTAACCTGCCCAACCTACGCGCCATTCTGCTGTATCCATCGTTGTGTTTGTTCGAGGGCACCGTTATCAGCGTAGGGCGCGGCACCGATTGGCCTTTCCAGGTCGTCGGACACCCGGACTACCCCGGCCCGGCCAGTATCGAATTCGTCCCTAAACCCAACAAAGGCTCTCGATACCCACCCTTAGAAGGCCGCCACTGCCGAGGCTTCGACTTCCGCTCACTATCGGTAGACAGCCTATACGAGCAACGCACCCTTAACTTAGCGCCTTTGCTCGACATCTACTGCGAGTTCCCAAACAAGGAGGCCTTCTTTCTCAAAAACCGATTCTTTGACCGCTTAGCCGGCACACGCACCCTTCGCGAGCAGATCGAGGCGGGCAGCAGCGAGTCCGACATCCGCGCCACCTGGAAAAGCGACCTGGATGCCTTCCGAAAAATCCGCCGCGATTATTTGCTCTACCCCGACGAGTGAATTAGTCTGCAGAAAAGTTATCGCTTGTCTATCTGCTTGAGCAACCAGTCCTTCTCCATGAGTGGGTGAGTACTCTCAATGAGCTGACGTAAACGCTCGGTCTGAGGCTTAGAATAGGGGTTCCAGCTCAGCAACTTGCGCATCATGCGCAGCATATTCTTGTAGGCCGTCTTGCGCGCAGGGTCTAAGGCTTCCTTGCGCTGTAGGTAGATGCGCATGCTTTCCAGCAGAGACTCAAAGGCTTCAAATTCCGTCTGCTCGTAGTAAATTTTGAGCAGCATGGTTTTAGCAATAATATTGAGCAGCATGTCGTCATACTCGAACCGCATCAGCAGGCGCTGAGCGTTGTCGTAGTCGCCTTTCTCGTAGTAGATGCGCGAGCGGTTGAAGTTGACAATGCTTTTGCGCTCGCGCTCTTCCAATTGGTGCTGAAATTGCTCGATAAATTGCTCGGCCCACCCGTATTCGCCGATGCGCAGGGCAGCGCCCACGGCATTACCAAAGGTGTAGCGCGATACAAGGCCATTTTCCAACAGGGTCTCTGTCTCCAAACCAGAGCGGTATAGCAAAAAGGCGCGTCGGGCGTAATCAGCACTGCCCTGGTTGATCTTCGGCACACAGTAGTTGATGGCAGCTATGTAAAGTACCCGCGCCTCAGGATGGTCAAAGCATTCAATGCGGCTGTGGATGAGGTTTTCTAACTGGTCGAAGTATTGCTCGTCGTTGGGCTGCGTGATGGCCATGTAAGCGTAATAAAAAGCGGCTATTGCCGGCTCCTTAAGCAGGTCTTTGCGCAGCACATAATCCAGCGACTCGGGCAGAAGACCGGGTTCGTAATTGATTTTTTGGAACACATTGCGATGCGCAATCATAGCGCAGGCGATGCGTAGCTTTTCGGCTAGAAACCATCTCTCCAAGGCATCGGCGGATTCCTGCAGGTTTACGGGCGTGTTTTGAGAGATAGGCAGGCGGTAGTTGTATTCTTCTAACTCCAGAAAATACCGATGCAGCAGGTAGTAGCCATTGCGCAAGGGCTGTTCTTGAAGCCACTCCAAGCCCTGACGGTGCACCTGCCGGTAGGCCTTGTCCAACTTGCGTGAGCGATATATTTTAGCCAAAGTACTCCAATAGACCGCCTTATCCTCAACACTATTTTTAAAAACTAAGTAATCCTCGATGGCTTTCAGCAGGAAGAACATGGTTTGCCGTAGGCGGGCGTCGTCATACGTCTCGCCTGGGAAAACGGCCTTCCAAACGCGCTTTTTCTCAGTAGCGGTTTCAGCGTCAGAATGCTGGTGCTTGTGCAAATACTCGAAGAGACGCAATACGTCTTCGCGCTGGTTGTGAATGGGCGACTGGAGCCATTTGTTGAGCTCGCGCACCTCCTTCTTATTGAGCGAGCGCACCACTTCCCACAAGACGCTTTTTTGCATAAGTTCTTATTTATCGAGCGATTAAGCAAATCAAAGATAGGGCGAAGATGCAGTGAAACGCACATTATAAACGCTGTTTTGTTGTCGAGTCAGATGCGAATGCAGCGCCGCCAAAGGCGGATGATTGAAGAAATCCTTTAAGACGGGCCATTCGTTTTGGGTGGATTTCGCTGGCATGAGGTTACTCTCGATTAAAGTTGTCGCACTGGCATAGAAAGCCAGAAAGCCAGCAGGGGCTATCGTTGTACTTTTGCGCTGACGAATTATTTTTCGATAAAAAGCGTATGAAAAAGCTGCAAAATTATGTACTGGGCCAGTGGATGAGCGGCGAGGGCGATGGCGTGCCGCAATACAACGCCTACACGGGCGAGGTCATCTCCACGGCTTCCGATGCCGGGCTGGACTACGGCGCTATTCTGGAATACGCGCGCCGCAAGGGCAATCCCGCGCTGCGGCGCATGACGTTTCCCGAACGCGGACGCATGCTCAAGGCGCTGGCACTGTACCTGCTGGAGCGCAAAGAGCAATACTATGCCATCAGCCATTTAACCGGCGCCACCCGCGCCGACTCCTGGGTGGATATTGAGGGCGGCATTGGAAACCTGTTTGCCTACAGCAGCCTGCGCAGGCGCTTCCCAGACGAGCCCTACTACATTGAAGGCGAGACGGTGCGCCTTTCCAAACAAAACACCTTTGTAGGCCACCACATTCTAACGCCCAAACGCGGCGTGGCCGTACATATCAACGCCTTTAACTTCCCGGTATGGGGCATGTTAGAAAAAATCGCCGTCAACCTGCTAGCGGGCGTTCCCGCGGTAGTAAAGGCCAGCGAACAGACGTCCTTTTTGGCCGAAGCTGTCATGCGCGACATCATCGCCTCCGGCATCCTGCCTGAGGGCGCGCTGCAGCTGCTGGTGGGTCAGGGCCGTGGCATCCTCGACCACGTGCAAAGCCAGGACGTCGTTACGTTCACCGGCAGTGCCGAGACGGGCCGCCGGCTGCGCGCCCACCCGGCCATTATTGCCCACAGCGTGCCCTTCACCATGGAAGCCGACTCGCTTAACGCCGCTGTGCTGGGCGAAGACGCTGTGCCTGGTACGCCAGAATTTGACCTGTTTATCAAGGAAGTACGGCGGGAGATGACGACCAAGGCCGGCCAGAAATGCACGGCTGTGCGCCGCATTCTCGTGCCCGAAAGCCTGATAGACGCCGTGCAGGAAGCCTTGGGCAAAAGCCTATCGCAAACATCCGTAGGCGATCCTTCGGTGCAGGGCGTTCGCATGGGTGCGCTCATTAACCGCCACCAGCTGGCCCGCGTGCGCGAAAAACTACAATTGCTCGCTCAAACCACCCCCATCGTATGGGGTGACCCGGATACCTTCGAGGTCATCGGCGCCGAACGCGAACGCGGCGCCTTCCTGCCACCGCTGCTGTTGCGCAACGACGCGCCCCTGCGCCACACGCTTACCCACGAAATGGAGTGCTTCGGCCCAGTGAGCACCTTGATGCCCTACAAAACCATCGAGGAGGCCATCGAAATCGTCCGTATGGGCAAAGGCTCATTAGTAACTACCATCTGCACCTACGACCGCCGCATTCAGCGCGAATACGTGCTGGAGGCCGCTGCCGACCACGGGCGCATCCTCATGCTCAACCGCGACTCGGCCCCCGAAAGCACCGGACACGGCTCGCCCATGCCCCTGCTCGTGCACGGCGGGCCAGGCCACGCCGGCGGCGGCGAAGAAATGGGCGGTATTCGCGGCGTCCTCCACTATATGCAGCGCACGGCCATCCAGGGACACCCCTCCGACATCACAAATGTAACCCGCCAATATCAGCCTGGCGCTCAGCAGACGGAAACACCTGTGCATCCGTTCCGCAAGTATTTTGAAGACCTCGCCATCGGCGAAACGCTCACCACTGCCAAACACACCGTCAGCGAAGCCGATATCCACAACTTCGCCAACGTCAGCGGCGACCATTTCTATGCGCACATGGACGCCACCGCACTGGAAGGCACGCCTTTTACCGGGCGCGTCGCTCACGGCTATTTCGTCCTCTCTAAAGCTGCGGGCCTCTTCGTAGATGCGCGCAAAGGCCCAGTGTTGCTCAACTACGGCATAGATGAATGCCGATTCACCAAACCTGTCTATCCAGGCATGACCATTGGCGTGCGCCTGACGGTGAAGGAAAAAATTGCTCAAGAGCACGACCCCGCACGGGAAGGTGTGGCCGCCATCCCACGCGGCATCGTGAAATGGTTGGTGGACGTGTACGATGAAACGGGCGAAACCGTGGCCATCGCCACTATTCTCACCATGGTGCGCCGTCGGACGGAAGGATAGCCCCGCCCTCAATTCGCCTTGGGGATGATCTCAGTCTGTTCGCCAAAGTAATGGGCAAAGCGCGCAATGTCTTCGGCCAGCGCCTTGTTGTTTGTCGCCCGCAGATAGGTCTGCCCGAGCGAGCGGAGAACCTGATAGACGAAGCGATCCATTTCCTGGACTTGCATCTCGTTGGTCCAGAGGTCTATACGCAGCGTGTCGCGGCTGTTTTTATCAAAAAGAGCCAACGACATAGCCTTGCATTCGTCCATCTGGCCTGGGGCGTGCATGTCGGTAGCGGCCCATTCTATTTTGACGGGGATGCGCTCTTTATCTAACCCTACGCGCAGGGTGATATCGCTGACTTTGATGATTTCCGTAATATCCATGTTATAGCCGAAATTGTGTCTTACCGGCAAAAGTACTGCTGGGTGCTTCAAATGAAAGGGCGGCGTTTCGCTCTTGCTTGCGAAGCGCCGCCCTAAAATCCCATTGTGTGCTGTAGATTTAGCTGAGATGGGCGTTGATTTTAGCCACGAAATCTTGCTTAGAACGCGCACCCACAATTCGGTCCACTAATTGGCCATTTTTAAAGAAGAGGAAGGTTGGAATGCCGCGCACATTATATTCTGTGGGCGCCTTCGGATTGTTGTCCACATCCAGCTTGCCAATAACGGCTCGCCCTTCGTATTCGCGGGCTAATTCTTCGATGACGGGGTTCATCATTTTGCACGGCCCGCACCACTCTGCCCAAAGGTCAACAATGGTGAGTTTATCGCTGCCGAGCACTTCGCTTTCAAAGTTGTCGTCGGTGAATGTTTGTACCATGATATGCAAGGTCTGTTATTAGGTGAAAAGTTGGTCGGTGAAACACAGGAGTCCTGAAAAGGTTTGCAAAGATGCGAGCGCGTTGATTAAACTTTCTCTAACGCGGCGCTCTGCCGGGCGGAGTGCTGGCTGCCGGGGGATCTGTGCGTTCGCTGTCTAAAAAGCGCCAGGCTACGCCGAGACGTATGGCGCCAAAGGGCTGAGCGTAGTAAGCTGTTTGAAAGAAAAGGCGGTTATCGGCCCAAAGAGTAGTCAGGTTTTCGTAGCGGAAGAAGAAGCGGAATGCTTGCACTTTGAACGCCGCAAATACATCTATCCACAGATAAGGCTGGGCGATGAAGGTGTCTTGTAGATGAAACTGCGCTGTCAGCGGTTGGTAAGCGTCGGCTCGGAAGGCGCTGTTCCAGCGGAAATCCGCGCCAGCCTCCAGAAGTAGGCGTTTTTGGAACAGGTAGCCGGAATGATAAAGAGCGCCTTTGACGAACCATTCGGGCAGGCGCACCACGTCGGTGCGGTTGAAGCGTTGGCTGGCCAACGTCAGGTCGAGGCGCAGGCGTTTCCAGCGCAGGTTTTCGCGTACAAGCAGCTGCGCTACCTGGAGCGGTGCGCTCGTTTGGGCGGGCAGGCCGCGCTGGTCGAAGTAGAGGTAGTTGTTGACCTGATGCGTTTGTGCCGTTACCGATAACCCTGCCGCCGGTAGTGCGTAAGTGGCGGCGAGCATGTTTTCCACGGGTTTTTCGAAGGCATTTTGCCAGAAGGGCCTTTGGCTGACGCCTAAACGGTGTGCCAATAGCGCTGGTGGGTAACGCTGACTAATGAGTGCGGCCCGCAGTTCGCCAGCCTTGCCGAGGCTCAGGCGCAGCTGACCGTGCAGTTGGTATTCGCCGAAATTAGCCAGTAGCCCGGCGCTTCCCGTCGCCAAAAGGGCAAACCGTTTGGAGGGCGCTATCAGCAGCCGCCCGGTGAGAAAGAGGTTTTGGAGGGATGTGTCGGCAAAAGGCTCCTGCCGCCAACGAAAAAAGGTATGCTGCACGCCCACGGCCAGCAAGTCTGAGGGCGATTGCGGTTCCTTGCGTTTAAAAGTGGCCAGCTCGATGCTATTCTCCAAGCGTTCCAGTTCAGCGTAATGCCGGATGCCGCGCCGGTCTACCAAAAACGTACCGAAAAAGGCGGTGTCGTTGCGCAGCGGGAGCCCTGGGCGGCTTCCGGGATCGGAGAATTTAAAGCGCGCCATACTCCATTCGGTGCGGTGTGTCAGGCGCAGCGTGCGTTTTCGAGCAGCAGAGTCGCCTACGGGTGTCCAGTGATTGAGCCAGGTCAGGGCGGTAGAAGCATGGCGCGTTAGCGCTTGCAAGTCGGGCAAACGTATGCTGGCGGTGATAGGGCCGCCAAATAGGCCGCCTGTGATTTCGCTTGGGTTAGCCAATCCGCCGTTCTCCTGCTGACGGCTGACGTTGCGCGCAGCCATTAGGAAACTCTCCAAGCGGCGACCGATTGGGTGCCAGAGGCCAAAGGTCAGGGCCATATGCCGGGCGGCCTGGTACTGGTATTGGCCGATGTTCACAATATTTTGGTGGAACAGAGAGAAATTAGTGCCTCGAGCAAACGTGCGTGAGAACTTAGCGCGCACCATCAGGTCGTTTTGGTTGCGCCCGCGGGAGACAAACAAGTCGGTCAAAGCGCGTCTACCCAGATAAAACGGCAAATCGTCGGCGTCCAGATGGTACAGGTCGAACACGCGATAGCCCGTCTGCACGCCTCGACGCAAGTCTGTTTGGAAAAACAAAGGGCGCGCCGAAGCGCCTATGTTGCCCAGCGTCCCCCAGTCTATGATCGGCTGTCGAGCGGGGTCGTACATTCGGAAAGCGGCATCGGGCAGCGTGTCTCCGTCAGGATGAATACGCTCGGGCGCCGAAGCAAACAAGTAATAAACAGCATTCGTGTCCTGAAGAAGCGCCGTCCTTTCACCCGTATCCGTACCTACTTGCGCCTGAACTACGGCGAAACAGTGGCAGGTCAGAATGCAGGTAAAGAACCATTCTCGCCATGCAAAGACAGCTTGGAGTGCGCCTTTTTGCCGCAAAAGGCGCCTGCTCTCCCTGCTATTGCGGGTCGTTCTAAATTCACTCATACCTTAAATGACGCACATCCGACGGCAAAGGTGGGCGTTAGCACCTCATTGAACCTGTTTTGAGGGAAAGAATTTAGAGATAACAACGAGCAGTCGCACCTCACCGGCCCTTCGATGCCTTTGGTTTGAGGCGGTTTGAAATATGAGGGATACGGCTCCAATTTAGCCGATGCCATGCCCGGTTGAGACAGTTGGCTGCATGGAACGCAGATGCCTTGCGCGCAACGGGTGGTCAACTTGAGGATTTTCCGCAAAGACAGCCCCTCCGACGGCAATATTCAGGCGCTCCAGTCAGCGGCCTGAAAAACCTATCCTGTTGCCTTCGGAAGGCCTTTTCCGAATCCCCTCGTACATTTGGGCGCTATCCGAAAAAGCGTGTTTTTTCAGAAAAGTCTTTTGCATGAAAGCCTCCTCTAATTCT
This sequence comes from Saprospiraceae bacterium, assembly GCA_025056735.1. Taxonomy (GTDB): domain Bacteria; phylum Bacteroidota; class Bacteroidia; order Chitinophagales; family Saprospiraceae; genus M3007. The sequence goes on along the minus strand of JANWVR010000117.1, from coordinate 36,725 downwards.
TGGGTCAATCGCTTTTTGGCCATTGTCGAGCGCGTGGGCAATGCGCTGCCGCATCCGGCGGCGCTCTTCGCGGGCTTTGCTCTTTTTATTATCATGCTTAGCGGGCTGCTCAGCTGGTTCGATCTAAGCGTTGTGCATCCGGGCACGCACAAAGAGGTTCGAGTGGTCAACCTGCTTTCAGTGGAGGGGCTGCACCGTGTTCTGACAGACATGGTAAAGAATTTCACCGGTTTTGCGCCTTTAGGCACGGTGCTGGTGTCGCTATTGGGCATTGGCATTGCTGAAGGAAGCGGCCTGATAGGTACGGTTTTGCGGTTGGTGGTGCTCAAGTCGCCGGCGCGCTTGCTGACGTTCGTAGTGGTATTCGCAGGCGTTATGTCGAACACGGCCAGCGAAGTGGGCTATGTGTTACTGGTGCCGCTGTCGGCCATCATTTTTCTGGCGGCAGGGCGGCATCCGGTAGCGGGCATTGCTGCGGCGTTTGCCGGCGTGTCGGGTGGCTATAGCGCCAACCTGCTGTTGGGCACGATTGACCCGCTGCTGGCAGGCCTTTCGGAAGAGGCGGCGCGCATCGTGGAGCCTGGCTATAGGGTCAATCCGGCCTGCAACTACTATTTCATGGCAACCTCTACGCCGCTAATAGCTCTGCTGGGCACGTGGGTGACGGAGCGCATTGTGGCGCCGCGCTTAGGGCCATACACGGGCGACGAGAAGGCCGAGGAGGTAAAGCCTATGAGCGCCGCCGAACGCCGAGGGCTGCGCTTCGCACTGGTAGCTGCAGGGCTATTTACTGCCTTTATTCTGGGTGGTTTGCTGCCGGCGAATGGCTACCTGCGCGACCCCAAAACGGGCGACATCTTGCACTCGCCCTTCATGTCGGGTATTGTGGCGCTGCTGTTTTTGGGGGCTGCCATCACCGGCATCGCCTATGGTTGGGGCGCGCGAACCATCCGCAGCGAAACCGACGTGATGAAAGGCATGGCCAAAAGCATGGAGACCCTGGGAGGCTACATCGTGCTGGTGTTCTTTGCCGCCCAATTTGTGGCCTACTTCAACTGGACAAATATCGGCCTGATCATTGCCGTCAAAGGCGCCGAAGCCCTCAAAGCATCGGGGCTGGGCGCCATTCCGCTCACTGTCGCTTTTGTGCTGGTAACGGCTACGGTCAACTTAGTGATGGGCAGCGCCTCAGCCAAGTGGGCCATCATGGCGCCGGTATTTATTCCCATGTTTATGTTGCTGGGCTATTCGCCCGAATTTACCCAGACGGCTTACCGTGTAGGCGATAGTATCACCAACATTATATCGCCTATGATGTCGTATTTTGCTTTGATTGTGGCGCTCATGCAGCGCTACGACGCGCGCGCCGGCATCGGCACGTTGGTAGCCACTATGCTGCCTTACACTGTCGTCTTTGGCGTCGGTTGGGTGCTTTTGCTGATCCTCTGGCTTGTGCTCGACCTGCCGCTGGGCTTCGGCGCAGGCATCTATTTGTAAAAAAACGCTTAGCAAAAGAAACTACCGGCGCAACATGTTGCCGGCCCAAACCGCCATCTTTGCACGCAGTTGCCCTCTAAGCGGGCATGGGCGGCATCATACGCCTTCGTTTTTATGAAAAAACTCTTCCTCCTCGACGGCCACGCGCTGATCTACCGCGCGCATTATGCGTTTATCACCCGGCCCTTGTTTAACTCCAAAGGCTGGAACGTCTCGGCCATCCACGGCTTCGTACGCATGCTGTGGGATATGTTTCTGCGTGAAAAACCCACCCATCTGGCGGTGGTGTTTGACCCGCCGGGCGGCACATTTCGGCACGAACAATACGAGCCCTATAAAGCAAACCGCCAGGAGCAGCCCGAAGACATCACCCTCGCCATCCCGTGGGTCGAGAAAATCGTGCGCGCCATGAACCTGCCCGTTGTCATCGTGCCCAACTACGAGGCCGACGACGTCATGGGCGCTTTAGCGCGCCAAGCGGCCGAACAGGGTTACGAGGTGTATTTGGTTACGCCCGACAAAGACATGGGCCAATTAGTTACCGACCGGATTTTCCTCTACAAACCCGGTCGGCAGGGCAATGAAATAGAAATCTGGGGACCCGCCGAAGTGTGCGAACGTTGGGGCATACAGCGCGTCGAACAGGTCGTTGACATGCTGGGCCTCATGGGCGATTCCGTGGACAATATCCCTGGCCTGCCCGGCGTAGGCGAAAAAACAGCCACCCGCTTGCTGGCCGAATACGGCACCATAGAAAATGTACTGAAAAACGCCCAAAACATTAAAGGCAAAGTAGGCGAAATCGTAGCAAAACACGGTGAACAAGCCTTACTCTCCAAATGGTTAGCCACCATTGACACCAACGCCCCGGTAACATTTGATGAAAAAGCCTTTGAAGTAGAGCCTTTCGACCGGGAAGCCCTGTTGGATATTTTCAAAGAACTGGAATTCCGCACCTTAGCCAACGACATCCTTAAACACCCGCTCGCCGGAGCGCCAGCGCCTTCATCGCCCAAACCCGCAGCCGATGCGTCAGGCAGACAAGGTTCGCTCTTTGAAGATGACCCGCCGCCCCCTGGCGAAAGCGCCTCGCCTCCCGAAATCCGCCACGCCTCAAAAAATATCCACAACACACCGCACCACTATCACTTAGCCGACACGCCCGAACGCCGGGCTGAACTCCTCCAACTCCTGCTGACGCGCACTGCCGTCGCCTACGACTCCGAAACTACCGCCATCGAACCGACGCAAGCGGACTTAGTGGGCTTCTCCTTCGCCTTCAAACCGCACGAAGCCTGGTATGTCCCTATCCCCGCCGATCGCGCTCAAGCTCAGGCCATTGTGGAGGAATTCCGGCCCTTCTTCGAAAACGAAAACATCGAAAAAATCGGCCAAAACCTCAAGTACGATGCCGTTGTCCTTAAAAATTACGATGTCGAACTGCGCGGCCCGTTATGGGATACCATGATCGCCCACTACTTGCTCGAACCTGAATTGCGCCACAACCTCAATTACTTAGCCGAGGCCTATCTGGATTACAGCCCGGTCAAGATCGAGGACCTGATTGGCAAAAAAGGCGCCACCCAGGGCAATATGCGCGATGTGCCCTTAGAGCAAATTAAAGAATACGCCGCCGAAGATGCCGACCTGGCCCTACAGCTGAAAAATCACCTTGAGCCGCTCTTAGAAAGCGGCGGCCCCAACCTCGTGCGCCTGTTTCAGCGGGTCGAATGCCCGCTTATCAAAGTTTTAGCCGACATGGAATTTGCCGGAGTGTGCATTGACACCCATTTCCTGAAAGAATATTCTCTGGTATTGGCTGCTGATATACAGGCGTTAGAACAAAAAATCTTGCAGGAAACGGGCCACACCTTCAACGTTTCCAGCCCTAAGCAGGTGGGCGAAGTGCTCTTCGAGCGCTTGAAAATCCCTTACCCGGGCAAAAAGATGAAGAGCGGTCAGTATTCCACCGACGAGGAGGTGCTCTCTTCGTTAGCAACCGAATACCCGGTATGCGCCGACATTTTGCAACACCGGGCGCTGCAAAAACTGCGCAGCACCTACGTAGAGGCCTTGCCCGCGCTGGTCAACCCGCGCACTGGGCGCGTACACTCGTCGTTCAACCAGGCCTTAGCTGCCACGGGCCGCCTCAGCAGTCAAAACCCCAACCTGCAGAACATTCCCATCCGAACGCCCGAAGGCCGGCGCGTGCGCGAAGCCTTCATCCCGCGGGATGAGGAGCATCTCATCCTCTCGGCCGACTACTCGCAAATCGAACTGCGGCTCATCGCCCACATCAGCAACGAAGAGGCCATGCTCGAAGCCTTCCGAAAAAACCAGGACATCCACCAGGCCACCGCCGCGCGCGTCTTCGGCGTGCCGCTCGAGCAGGTAACCCCCGAACAACGCCGGGCCGCCAAAACCGTCAACTTCAGCATCATCTATGGCGCCGGCGCTGTCAACCTCAGCAATCAGCTGGGCATCAAACGCACCGAAGCCAAAGAACTCATTGACAACTACTTCGCCCAGTACCCAGGGCTGAAGCGCTACATGGAAACCATCGTGGACTTCGCCCGCACCAACGGCTATGTCGAGACCCTCTTAGGCCGACGCCGCTACCTGCGCGACATCCACAGCCGCAACGGCATGAACCGAAGCATGGCCGAACGCATGGCCATCAACACCCCTATCCAGGGCACAGCCGCCGACCTCATCAAAGTGGCTATGGTCAACATCTGGAAAGCCTTGCGCGCCGCCCACATGCGCTCGCACCTCATCCTGCAGGTGCACGACGAACTCGTCTTCGACGCCCGAAAAGACGAATTGGACGCCCTCCAGGCGCTCGTCCGCGAGAAAATGACCTCAGCCCTGCCTGACCTGCGCGTGCCCATCGTGGTGGAAATGGGCGCAGGCAAAAACTGGTTGGAGGCGCATTAAACAAAAAAACCGCGCCTGCCTTTGCAGATACGCGGTCTTGCGGTCAGGCCCGCTGTATTTCCATATAGTGCGCAAAAACTACGTCCTAATTATCGTTTGATCAGCGAAGTCGTCTGCCATTGAGCGGCATCTTCTGAGCGAATGCGTACCCAGTAGGCGCCTCGCGGCAGGTCATACACCGCTATAGTCTCCTCTTCATAGGCCAGCACGTCGCGCACGACAGCGCCATTTGCACCGACGATCTGCACCTGCAACCATTCGTTGGCGCCCGTCGTCCGCACGCGCACCCAGTCCGTAGCAGGATTAGGGTAAACGGTGACAGAGACCCTCTTTTCATCGAAACGGCGAGGGTCTGTGGACGTCGTCGTCAGACCAGCAAACAGCCATTCGTACGCAGCCGGGTAGCGCTTCTGCCAGAACGATATCGTACCACGCCCGTCGGGGTGGATTAGGAGGTTCATCTCGTGGTCGCCAAAGCCTACCTCGCGCAGCCGGTTCATGGCATTTCGTGTGCTTTGCAAGATATAAACAGGCTCCTGCTCTCCCACCAAAAAGTACATCCGCATAGCGTTGCGCTTGCCCCTGCCCAGAATGTGGTTTTGCACGGCCATGTCGCTAAACCAAAACGACGGTGAGAAGAGCAATACCTTGGAAAACACATGCTGGTACTCCATAGCCCCGTACAGCGAGATGAGCGCTCCAAAGCCGCTGCCGCCAATACCCGTGTACTCCCGGTCGGGGCTGGTGCGGAAGTGCAAGTCTACAAAGGGCTTTAACGTGTTGACAATAAAGCTCATGTAAGAAGCCCCCTGGCCGCCGGCTGCGTGGATTGAGTTGAACCAGGGCGAGTACTCGTTCATCTGGTTGACGCCGCCATTTTCAATACCAATGACGATGCAGCCGTAATTGCCCTCGTTAACTAATTTGTCCAACGACTCGTCCACCTCCCATTCGTCGGCCATAGAGGCGCTCTTTTGGAAGAGCGTCTGGCCGTCCTGCATGTACAGCACCGGATAGCGCCTGCTATTGGCATAGTAATTCGGCGGCAAGTAGGCATAAATGCGCCGCGTGCGGTTGAGCTGTGGCATGAAAAAGGAGTCATTTACGACGGCCACCGTGCCCTTTTTATCGCTATTAAACGCCGTCTGATTGCTGATGCGCCAGCTGGGAATGTCCACCGTCAGCGTCTGTGACTGGCCATTGTAGTGCACGACGTGAACAGCCTGGTATTCGCCCGTAGTGTTGCCCTCCGCTATGCTCCAGCTACCGCGCGTAAACGTGAAATGCAGCGGCCCTACCGGCGGCTGTATTTTCACCTGAAACTTGCCCGAAATGTTCCGCTCCAACCTTGTGGCCGGCTCGGCTGCCAACCATCCGTTGAACGACCCCGAAATGTAAATGGGTTCGCTCGCGGGCGTATTCGCCGGCAACGAATTAACCACGATGGTTAACTCTGCCTTCAGCCACAAGGGCGCTAGGGCAAAAACCCAGAAAAGTGTGCAAGTGATGCGATGCAGCAGTTTCATAACGCCAAATTCTCGTTTTCTCAAGAATGAAAATTGGCGGGAGGCGCATACTGATTAAAAACTTTTTTCAACGGAAAAAGGGAGTCGGACAAAATTGGCCCGGTTGTTGGAACAGATAGTATGTTGTGATTTTCAAGCATCCGGGTAGCCTGCCATCGCTCCTTTCAAATAACGTCTTCCCGAGCTACCGTCGCCTTACCAGAAGGCTTTCCATGGACACAATTGGATAACGCGGATGGGATTCACGCATAAAGAACCCCGGTGTTTTCATGCGCTGCTGGCCTACAAAAAGCGGGGGTCGGCAAGAGGCGGGATGAAAACAAGCAGCCAGAGGATGAGGCTTTCAAAATCCGTCTTGGAGAAGGAGAGTAACGCCGGCACCTGCAGGGGAGAAATATGATAAAAGGTGCGCTGCTTTGAATAGCAATGCTAAAGTCGGGGTAATCTACCAGCCTGTATGGGCATTCGACCAATACGACAAAAACCGGACTAAATAGCGAGGTAAGATGTCTGAACTAAAATACAATCCGTGGACGACCAGAGCCGTATGTCAGGTATATGACAACCCTTGGATTCGCGTAACGCATCGGGACGTACTCACGCCTGCAGGAAAGGCTGGCATCTACGGCGTAGTGCACTTCAAACACATAGCCCTCGGCATCGTACCCGTGGACAACGAAGGCTATACCTGGTTGGTAGGGCAATATCGCTACACTCTCGACCAGTACAGCTGGGAAATACCCGAAGGCGGCGGCTCTGTACACGAGGCACCTTTAGTGGCCGCGCAAAGAGAATTGAAGGAAGAAACCGGCATCCGAGCCGGGCGCTGGACCCAACTGCTCGAGCTACACCTCTCCAATAGCGTTACCGACGAGCGTGCCATCGCGTTTTTGGCCCAAGAATTGGAGATAGGACAGGCACAGCCAGAGGAGACCGAACAGCTCCAACTGCGCCGGCTACCCTTCGACGAAGCTGTACAAATGGCCTTAAACGGCCAGATCACCGACGCGCTCTCCGTAGCTGCCTTACTCGCTGCTCATGAGTGGAAAAGAAACGGAAAATGGGACTTTTAGCGATTTGTAAATAAAAAACACAACTAACTGATTATCAAAGCGCACCCTGTTAACGTTTATCAAAAGAAGAATAAAAATAAAGTCAACGACGTTCATTCGGCATTACATTTGTTCTTTCTTTTAATAAGGTCGTGGTTGCAAAAGGTAATATGGCCTCGATTTCAGACAAAGACGCGCTTTTTCCGGCGCATTTGTTGCTGCCACAGCCCAAAATCGGTTCTCTGCCATGATACGAAAAGTATTGTTTTTCGCTTTAGCGCTCTCAGCGCCCATACTGTTGATGTTGGATTGGGGGAGCAAGTCAGTATCCACTACGTCTGCAGCGAAAGCCAGCATCGTTTCTTCCGAAGGTTTCAGTTCCGAAGCGCTGGCGCGTATTGCCTTAATGGCCCCTCCTGCTCGCGTCAAGCCTTTGATTCTGCGCCGTCAGGTTAATCCACAAGTGTTGCACCACACGGCACCCGATACACTGCCTTACCTGCCCTACGACGGCGATATGCTTCAGGCACTTTACGAACAAGCCAACTATCTGAAGCGTCCCGACGTTCCCGACTATCCTGTGAAAGGCATCAGCAAGTTGGAAATGTCTCGTACGCTGGAACTGCTCCAGGCATGCCAGGTACTCCAACCAGAAGCCTTGGTAGATCGCTTTGACTTTTACACCGTAAAAACCGAACTCAAGGACGACCGCGTGCGCATCACGGGCTATTACACGCCTATTATACCGGCCAGCCGCGTACGTACTCCAGAGTTCTCCGTGCCCATTCTGCGCCGTCCAGATGGCCATGTGCCTTCGCCAGCAGCCATTGAAGAAGGTGCTCTCGAGGGCAAAGGCTTAGAACTGGCCTGGATTCGCAGCAAAAGCGAATTGGCCGATGCTCAACTGCAAGGCTCTTGCTGGGTGGAATATCCAGACGGTAAGCGCGAACACTTTGGCTTTCACAGCTCCATTAAAGGGCGCGGTGGCAAGTACGTGTTCTTTCAAAAAATGGGCAGCCCAGAGGTTGTCGGAGCGGGTTTCTTCCCTCTTACGGCCGGCTATTCTGTAGCCGTTGACCCTCGGTACATCCCGTTGGGTGCCACGCTGCTGGCTGAATTGCCTGACGTGGACGAAAATGGACGCTTGAAGGGCTACATCTACCGCATCCTCTTCGCCCAAGACCGCGGTGGCGCCATTCTCACCACTAAACGCTTAGACCTCTATAGCGGTATCGGCAAAAAAGGCCTGCGAGAGGCCCGCAAGATCAATGGCTACGGCCGCCTATGGCTAATGCTGCCAAAGCAGTAAGGGCGTTCCCTCAGGTTTGCATGTGCAACCCATCTCTCCCACCTTTTTCTCATCCGCTTGCGCAAGGGAAATAGCTCATCCTCTTGTCAAAAGTTGCGCCCCGGTGGAATGGCCCGTCGCTTCGGAGCCCACTACACCTTCTTAAGGGAAGCCTAACTTCATACAATAGAAAATGCCCTGAAAAAACTCCGCGGTTCTCTTTACCCGCGGAGTTTTTTATTATTTCAAAAGAATACATTTTGACTAAAAAATCGGCCTGAGTTTTATAAAATGACGAAATAAAGCCAGGGAAGAGAGGCTTAGGGTACTAACCCATGACTTAAGTCATGGGACTTAGCGCTATACGGAGAGCCGCAAACTGCATTTATGGTTTTTGCCTGTGGAGAGGCGAGACGGTTGAAACCACTTGTGTAGGCGGGCATTGGGTTGCTGCTCCTACGATTAAAGTCGCAGAGGGAAAGATGCCTTAAAACCTACTCGAATTACTTTCATCTACCTGTCCACCTGCACGCTGGATTGCGCTTTCGGGCGGCAGAGCGTTTGAAGATTGGCCACATTATTTTTTTTGTAGGGTCAAAGAACTTTCATCAGGTTTTTATAAGGAAGAACGAGTGTCTCTTCGAGCCCGGTAAAAAAATCCTCTCGACCGAGTTGGATATTCCGACGCACCGATATCACATCGAGGCTAGCTGAGTGCCTCCTCTCGCCGCTGCGCCTGGCCACCTACGAGGCGATGAGCCCGAAGTGTATTTTGAGGTAACTTTGGCAACACGCAGGAGGCTATACGCCCTTGTTGCCGAGGTACATGCTGAGGCCAACTTCAAACAGGCATACGTCGGCGGTCTGCGCTACATGGCATCAGCAATGTTTTGCAGCCGGTTGCGCGAAGATGGCTTCATCGAAGCCGTAGCCCTGCGACTCATAAAATGCTTTCAGGATGCTAGCCTCCTGCGCGCACGGAAGGCGTCCCTTCGGCCTTTGGGCTACATGCGCCACAGAACAGGTCATTGCGAGCCGCGCACTTTCAAAAGAAGAGGTACGCACCTCGCCCTCTAAAAACGAGGCTTTGCAATCAGCACCATGGTCTGTAAAAGGGGAGGGGCAAAAACGAAATCCCCGCCCAGGAGCCGCAGTGCTGGACGGGGATTTTTCTTTTCTGCAAGGGCGTTTTTTCAATTAGCGCGCATCGGCAGTCAGCGCGTTATCGGCGGAATTGAAGCTATTATAGGCCCAGCGCACCTGCTCTACGACATTGCCATGGGTGAGAGCGAATCTCTGGCGGCCTGCTGGCGTAAGGCCCACGACAAGGTTGCCATCGTTGGCGCCTTTCTGGTAGGGCTTAGCCCAATTCACCAAGTAGGACTGCACGTCAGCCACTAAGTTTTCCGTGATGGTGGCTTCGGTGATGGTTTGGGCATTCACACCGGCCACAAAGTGCGTGGCTAAGTGATTGCCGGCTTTATCGAACACGCTGATGTGGTAGCTCTTCAGGTTCTGGGTGTATTGACGACCCGTATTGTAGAGCACGGCGTAGAACTCTTGAGTCTCGAAGGCGGCCACCGGTTCGGGGTGCACTGGCATGCGGTTGATGCTGGCGATTTCTTCGAGCATGGGCAGGAAGGAGTAGTACTCCCAGCTTAAGCGCTTAGCCTTAGGGCGAGCGGCGCTGTTGCCCAATTCGGCTTGCAGTTGTTCAGCCTCGAAGACGTAAGGCAGCGAAGCCTTTGGAAACTGCGCCAGGAAATCCTGGAATGTGGGCCCGTCGCCGTGAGTGTCGAAGCTGCTGGTGTTGGCGCTAACCGTGTGGATAAGCAGCAGGAAGAAGACCGGGATTAAGAAGATTGATTTCATAGCACAAAATCGGTTGTTGGATTAGATGGTTTGAAGTTGAGGCGGCTCATTCGTATGAACGGTTGGGCAGACCGAGAATTTTGCCGCTTAGATTAAAAAAGCCCGTAAGCAGATTCGCGCTTACGGGCTTTCATTTTCCAAACGATGTGCCAAAGGGCGGGCGTCTATGCCTTTTTAACGGTCGGCGCCTTCCGAGTGGCCTTTTTTACCGCGTCTGCGTTAGGCATTTCCACTGGATTGACGGGTAGACGACCTTCTGTGGCCCCGCTAACGTACGTGCCCCAGGTGAGGTTGTTAGCCCCGTCGCGGTGCGCCAAAGCGCGCTCGATAGCAAGGTTAGCGGCAGTCTCGACGACCCATTCGAAGTTCTCCTCACCCACCGAGTCCACAGCAGCGTCAGGCGCCGGATTGCAGAAGTCAATCGCGTACGGAATACCGTCGCGCACGGCGAACTCCACTGTGTTGAAGTCATAGCCCAGCGCTTCGTTGAGGCGCAACACGTAGGTGTGCATTTGATCGCGCAGCGACTGGGGTACCTTGTGGTCGGCCACATAGCGCAGGTGGTGTGGGTTGCGCGGCTCATAGTCCATGATGCGCACGTGCTTGCCGCCCAAGCAGTAGCAACGGAAATAGCTATCAAACTCAATGGCCTCCTGCAGCATCATGACTAAAGTGCCCGTTTCGTTATAAGCCTTGAAAAACTCGTCGAAGTTGTGTATTTTGTACACGTTTTTCCAACCGCCGCCCGAATGTGGTTTCATAAAGAGCGGAAAGCCGCCTAAGTATTCGATGATTTTCTCCCACTCCAACGGAAACTTGAGGTTTCGGAAACTGCGCGCGCTGGTGTCAGGCGGCATTTCTTTAGAGGGCAGCAGCACAGTGCGCGGCACAGGTACGCCGATTTTGGTAGCCAGGCAGTTGTTGAAAAACTTCTCATCAGCGCTCCACCAGAATGGGTTGTTGAGCACAGCCGTACCGTTGAGCGCTGCGTTTTTCAAATAGGCCCGATAGAAAGGTACGTCCTGGCTAATGCGGTCAATTATTACGGCATACGGTGTGGGATTGCCCTGAATGAGCTCGTCCACAAAGACCGGTTCAGCATGGACACCCTGAACGTTCTTACTATTTACGCGCGCTACAAAAGCTTCCGGGAAGGAAGTTTCTTTTCCATGTAAAATTCCGATTTTTTTCATGCTTTTCGCTTTTAATCCGTCTTATAAATAGAGGTGATTTTAAAATTCGACAATGGTGCCTATGTGCTCACGCGAGGTGGGCGGAGGCACTTTTACTTTTTTCGTGATGGTCTTCAACTTGACCTCTTCGCCTTTGTACTTTGCCCATAGAGAAATCTGGTAGTCGCCCGCCTTTTTGTACGTGTAGCGCAGCTGGCCGTCTTTGAAGACGCGGCGAGGGCTGCCATCGCCAAGGTCGAGTTCAAAAACAGCCCCCTGGGAGTAATTTGTCAGGCGGAAGGTGAAGGGCTGCCCAACCTCGGGATACTCTTCATCGCGGTTGACTAAATCACCCGTAATGCGCTGGATAGGCGCCGATAAAGGCGCCGGCGCCTCGGTTTTTTGTGCTGCCGACTGGACCATCGTGCGCTCATCAGGACGGGCGCTTGAAGCACGCTGAGCCAGCTGAAGCGCCACTAAGCCGGCAATCCCAATGACCACAAGGGCCAACAGCAGGAACATTTCCCGCTTAGAACCAAAAGGATAGGTCAAATTTGCCATATGCCATGTAAGTGCGTAAGCTGTGAATTGCGCAAAGGTAGAGCGAGAACGTCGGTTGTAAGGAGGCAAAACGCTAAGTATTCTCTGGCTTTTCGCCTCTTCGAGAAAAAATTATTGGCCACAACAAAAGCAGCCGTTCAAACCTGACGGCTGAACGGCTGCCGGCTTTTGGTGTACGCGGACGGTTGGCCGCCCACAACCTTTTCTATTTCTATGCGTCTACTTTTGTCTTCTTCTTCCTCAGAAGCACCACCCATTGGCCTGGCGCAGCGCCTGAGCAATGAGGCGGCGCTTTTGCTTGACGTTGACAGGTGGATACTTCGTGAAGCGTTTCAAACCCATGAGGAAGGTTTTGAGCAAATCGCCTTCGGCAAATGAGGTGAGTGCATCGGTGGCATTCTTGGTCATTCGCGCCGTAACGTCGTGCAAAAAGACCTGGAGCATAGCATCGTACACCTCTTGGGGTTGCGGCTTATCGGTTCGCTCGGCTAATTTCTGCACGCGCAGGAGCATAGACTCAGCCAGGAAGAGATCTATGAGCATATCGGCGCAGTTTATCAGGATTTCCTGCTCCTCTTTCAAATTCAATTTGCCGTCCATTTGCATCTTGGCAGCGGCACCAGCCGTCATAAGGATGATTTTTTTGAAATCAGCCACAGCGCGCTTCTCTTCGGCATAAGGGCCTTCTAATTTTTCAAACGAAGGCATGGCGGCCAGCTCTTTTTGCACTGCCCAAGCAGGTCCAACAAGATCGAAGTGGCCCTTCATAGCGCGCTTGAACAGCTGGTCAATCATAAGCATGCGGTTGATTTCGTTGGTACCTTCGTAGATGCGGTTGATACGGCTATCCCGATATGCCCGTGCGGCCGGGTACTCTTCGCTAAAGCCAATGCCACCGTGGATTTGCACATTTTCGTCCACGCAATAGTCCGATGCCTCTGAGCCATATACCTTTAAAATAGAGCACTCGATGGCGTATTCTTCGGCGGCTTCCAGCATGGCCTGGCCATAGGATTTACCTTCCGCTTCGGCGGCTTCTTTGCGGTCCTGCATGAGCTGCGAGGTGCGGTAGGCGGCGCTTTCGCCAGCAAAGGTGCGGATGGCCATCTCGGCCAGCTTGTATTGGATAGCGCCAAAGTTGCCGATGGGCTGTCCAAATTGATGGCGCTCGTTAGCGTAGCGCGTAGCCATTTCGATGACCTTTTTGCACCCGCCCAGGCACATGATGCCCAGCTTGTAGCGGCCGATGTTGAGCGCGTTGAAGGCGATGAGATGGCCTTTGCCAATTTCACCCAGTACGTTCTCTACCGGTACATGCACGTTTTCAAAAAACACCTGGCGCGTCGAAGAGCCTTTGATGCCCATTTTATCCTCTTCGGCGCCAAGCGTCAGGCCCGGTGTATTGCGTTCGACGATGAAGCCCGTAAACTTCTCGCCGCCGATTTTAGCGAAGACAATAAAGATGTCGGCGAAGCCGGCATTTGATATCCACATCTTCTGGCCGTTGAGAATGTAGTGTTTGCCGTCGGCGCTCAGGTCGGCGCGCGTTTTGGCGGCTAAGGCATCAGAACCGCTGCCAGGCTCGGTGAGGCAATAGGCCGCCTTCAGGTCGCCGCTGATGAGGCCGGGCAGGTACTTCCGCTTCTGCTCTTCCGTACCAAAATACAGGATAGGGAGCATACCGATGCCTGTATGGGCGGCGAATGCCACGATGAATGACCCTGCCGGCCCAAAGGCCTCCGAAATCACCGAGTTGGTGTTGGTGTCTAACGCCATACCACCGTATTCTGGCGGCATGTGGGCGCCCAGCAAACCCAACTCACCCGTCTTTTTTAGCAGACGCACGACGATGCCGTCCTCCTGCTTCTCGATTTTGGAGGTATTGGGGTAGATTTCCTGCTCTAAGAAATCCTCCACCATTTTGCGCGCCATACGCTGCTCTTCATTGAGGTCTTCTGGAATAAAAACTTCTTCAGGGCGCGTATCACGCACTAAAAACTCGCCGCCTTTTAAAACGGCCAATCCGACTGTTGTATCTCCCATGGCTACTTTTTTATGGTGAATGATAATATAGCGAATTTTCGCTCCAAAGGTAAGAGGACTTACTTAAAGTCCAAAAAATAACGGGCTTTTTTTATGCGGTTTGGCTAATTTCGGCCAACGCTCCTGACCTTTGTGCTCCAAAAAGAACGACGCTTTGAGTCAGGAAGCCTACATTATTGATGGAATTCGCACGCCTATAGGCGCCTTTGGTGGGAGTTTAGCGCCTGTCCGGACGGATGATTTAGCGGCGCACGTTTTGCAAAGACTTTTGGAGCGTCAGCCTGCCTTAGACCCCGCGGCTATAGACGACGTGATTCTGGGCTGTGCCAACCAGGCCGGGGAAGACAACCGCAACGTAGCGCGCATGGCCCTGCTGCTGGCCGGGTTACCCTACACCGTACCAGGCGAGACGGTCAACCGCCTGTGCGCCAGTGGGATGGCTGCCGCAGTACATGCCTATCGAGCTGTCCGCAATGGCGATGGTGAGGTGTTTCTGGCGGGTGGCGTTGAACACATGACGCGCGGCCCTTACGTACTAAGCAAGAGCAGCCGCCCTTTTGGCAACGACGCCCAACTGTACGACTCCAGCTTCGGCTGGCGCTTCATCAACCCGCGCATGCAAGAGCTGTACGGCACAGAGGCGATGGGGGAAACCGCAGAAAATCTGGTGGACATGTACGGCATAAGCCGCGAAGACCAGGATCGCTTCGCCTATTGGAGCCAGCAAAAGGCCGCCCAAGCGCGCCAGAGCGGACGGCTGGCTGAAGAAATTGCGCCGGTGCTCGTTCCGGCCAAGAAAGGCGATCCTATCGCAGTGAGCCAGGATGAATTCATCAAGCCCGATACTACTTTAGAGGTGCTGGCTACCTTGCGCCCGGCGTTCCGCAAAGGCGGTACAGTAACAGCAGGCAACGCTTCGGGTCTTAACGACGGCGCAGCGGCTTTGCTCATCGCTTCTGAAAACGCGATGCACACGCATAACTTACAGCCGTTGGCACGCATCGTCTCTTCTGCTGTGGTCGGCGTTGAGCCGCGCATCATGGGCATTGGGCCTGTCGGCGCCTCGCAAAAGGCCCTGCAAAAAGCAGGCTTGCGTCTGGAGGACATGGATATTATTGAACTCAACGAGGCCTTTGCCGCTCAGGTGCTCGCCTGCACGCGCCAAATGGGCTTAGCTGATGATGACGAACGCCTCAATCCTAACGGAGGCGCCATTGCGCTGGGGCATCCGCTGGGCATGTCGGGCGCGCGTCTGCTGCTGACAGCCGCACGCGAGCTGCATCATCGCAATGCCCGCTACGCCTTGTGCACCATGTGCATCGGCGTAGGGCAAGGATATGCTGTCATCTTAGAAAAGGCTTAAACGACAGGGCTTTACGTTGTTCGCATGCCTGCAACTTTCTCCTACAAGCGAAAACAAACGCTCGATGAGCAGGCACTTGATTTTTTCCAGCTCCATTTTCTTTTAAAACCGCAAGGCTTTTGCAGGATGTTTTACTTTTGCGCGACCGGGTTTCCTCTCTTGCGCACATTTAAGCATATATGTTTACTATCAATATTTACTTGCGATTTGCGCTCATCGCTCTCGGTATTCTGGGCGGTATTGGGCTGTGGATAGCCTATGGCTTTTGGTACGGCTTTCCGTTTCTGTTGGTTGGGCTTTTTTTGCTGGCGGGCTATCTATTGCTGGGTACATTGGTGTCGTCCTCGATGCTGCTGAGCAAGGCTCAGTTTGACGAAGCGGAAAAGCGCTTAGCCCTCACCTTTTTTCCGAATTTGCTGCTGATGGGGTACAAGGGCGTATATTACATGACAAAAGGCGTTATCGCTGTCCAGCGAAAAGACCTTTCGACGGGCGAGAAGTGGCTGCGTAGAGCTTTGGAGGTAGGGTTGCCTTCTGACAATGAGCGTGGCGCAGTGCTTTTGCAGCTTACTATGATTGCGGCCTCGAAGAACCATCGGCAGTTGGCCCAGACGCACTTTAACGAGTTGAAGAAGCTGAACATCACTGAGCCCATGCTCAAAGAGCAGATCAAAGATTTGGAGAAGCAGCTCAAATTGTTGAGTCAGGTATCCAATCCGAGTATGATCGGCTTGATGCAGCGCGGTGGTAGTAAGCGTCGAATGCCGCGTATTCGTTAGAAGCGCCACGAATAGCTGCTCTGAGCCGATGCGGTCTCCTCAGGAAGCCTATTACTAACCGTGTAAACATTGCTTTTTTTGTTATGCAGATAGGAGTACCGCGTGAAACACATCCTGCGGAGACCCGCACGCCGTTGATACCCGGCGATGTGGCGCGTTTGGTTAGGCTGGGCGCTACCGTTGTCGTGGAATCCGGGCTGGGTGCCCGTCTTCGCATGAGCGATGCTGACTACGAGAAGGCTGGGGCGACGGTAACCACAGACCGGGCCGGATTGCTTACGGGTAGCGACATCGTCCTTCGACTGCGCAAGCCCGACATCGCAGAGGTGCGTTTGCTCAAGCCGGGCAGCCTGCATATCAGCTATTTAGATCCTTTTAATGAAAAAGCACTCATAGCGGCCCTGGCTGAGCAGGGCGTCAGCGCGGTGGCCATGGAGCTCATTCCACGTTCGACGCGCGCCCAGAAGATGGATGCTTTGAGTTCCCAGGCCAGTTTAGCGGGCTATGCGGCCGTTATTCTGGCGGCTGAACGCACTGACCGCGTGTTGCCGATGATGACCACGCCAGCAGGGACTATCAATCCGGCGCGTGTGTTTGTTATTGGGGCCGGGGTAGCCGGTCTGCAAGCTATTGCCACGGCAAAACGCCTCGGCGCGCGCGTGGACGCCTTCGATACGCGCCCAGTGGTAGCCGAGCAGGTGCGCTCCTTAGGCGCGCGCTTCGTCGAGGTGGACCTGGGCGAAACGGGCCAGACGAAAGACGGCTACGCGCAAGCGCTTACGGAAGAGCAGCTGCGCCTCCAGCGCGAGGCGATGGCTCGCCAGTGCGCGGTGAGCGATATTGTCATCACGACCGCCCAGGTTTTTGGCCGAAAGGCACCCATCATCATCACCCGCGAAATGGTAGCCGGCATGCGCCCAGGCAGTATCATCGTGGACTTAGCCATCGAAACCGGCGGCAACACGGAAGGCGCTGTGCTGGGCCAGGAAGTCGAGGTCAACGGCGTGCGCATTCTCGGCCTGGAAAACATGCCCGGTCGCGTGGCTGCTGCCGCCAGCCAGATGTACTCAGCCAACTTGTACAACTTCGTGGACGAATTCTGGGACAAGGAAAACAAGCGCATAGTGCTAAACCTGGAAGACGACATCCTCCAGGGCTGTCTTATCGCTCACGAAGGGAAAATCCGCCGCGAACTCTAAAGGTTCTGTTTGCCTTTTGCTGTATTGTTCACTCGCCAAACGCTTCTGTCCATGGAAGTACTCATTTTCTTGCTCTTCATCTTAGTGTTGGCTATCTTTTTGGGCTTCGAAGTCATTTCTAAGGTGCCTTCTCTGCTCCACACGCCACTGATGTCCGGCTCCAATGCCATTTCAGGCGTAACCATCGTAGGGGCCCTCATCGCCGCTGGCTTAGGAGAAGGCGAAGACACTGCCGCCCTCATCGGAGGTGTAGCCGTTGCCTTTGCGACCATCAACGTGGTGGGTGGTTACTTGGTAACCAACCGTATGCTCGGCATGTTCCGGAAAAAAGACAAATAGCCATGGAGGACGTTCGCACTTTACTCAATCTCGTTTATATTTTATCGGCCGTTACCTTCATTCTGGGTTTCAAGTTGATGGGGCGGCCCACGACGGCACGCCAGGGCAACATTCTTTCGGCGGTAGGGATGGCAGCTGCTGTGGTGGCTACGCTGATGTTCCCGGAGGTGGTTCGCTACACGTACATCGCAGCCGGTTTGGCGATTGGGGCAGTCATTGGGGCGCTGTTTGCCTTCCGCACGCCCATGACAGGCATGCCGCAGATGGTAGGTTTGCTCAACGGATTTGGTGGCGCAGCCAGCTTGCTGGTGGCCTGGGCCGAATTTGTGGCCCACCCGGAGCAACCTATTTATCAAGGTATTATTATCTGGCTAACGGTACTCATCGGCACAGTTACGCTTTCGGGTTCTTTGGTGGCCTGGGCGAAGCTGGAGGAGCGTTTTATTCCCACCAAGCCGGTGTTATATCCAGGACAGCGCACTGTTTCCATCTTATTGCTTGCTGCCATTCTGGGCGGCGGCATCTGGTTTGCTTTGGACATGAACGCACCCACTGCTGCGCAGGTGCTGGGCGCAGTAACTGCGCTGGCCTTTGTGCTGGGTATTCTGCTGGTTATTCCCATCGGCGGCGCCGACATGCCGGTGGTTATTTCGCTGCTGAATAGTTATTCGGGTATGGCCGCGTGCGCCTCGGGTTTCATCATTCAGAACAACCTGCTTATTGTGGCGGGTGCATTGGTGGGCGCGAGCGGTATCATCCTGACGCTCATCATGTGCAAGGCGATGAACCGCTCTGTGGCTAACGTGGTGCTGGGTGGCTTTGGGGCCGATTTGCCAGGAAAGGCGCAGGCGGTTGTCGGAGAAATCAAACCTGTGAAGCCCGACGAAGCGTACCTCATTCTGGAGGCAGCCAACAGCGTCGTCATTGTACCGGGTTACGGTCTGGCCGTTTCGCAGGCGCAGCATGCTGTGCGCGAGCTGATGGAAGCCATGGAGAAAAACGGCACGGAAGTGCGCTTTGCCATCCACCCAGTAGCGGGCCGCATGCCGGGGCATATGAACGTGCTGCTGGCTGAGGCCAACATCTCCTACGATGCCTTAGTGGAAATGGACGCTATCAACCCGACGATGGATACCGTGGACGTGTGCATGATCATCGGCGCCAACGACGTGGTCAATCCGGCTGCTTTAGAAGACAAAAACAGCCCATTGTGGGGCATGCCTATCATTGAGGCTCATCGCGCGCGCACGGTCATCGTCATGAAACGCTCTATGGGCAAAGGCTTTGCAGGAGTGGAAAACCCCCTGTTTTTCCGCAACAACACGCGCATGCTCTTCGGCGACGCCAAGGCCAGCCTTCAGGCGTTGATTAATGAATTTAAGGGCAGCGGTAATTAGTCAGTCTGAAAAAACGACTTCCGCGCCATCACTCGGCCGCACCACCCAGGTGGGTAAGGGGCGGCTGAAGGCCCGCGCATAGGCTTCTGAAAGTTGTGCAATAAAGCCGAGAGCCTCACTTTGGTGCACCAGGTTGAGCGTGCAGCCGCCGAAGCCTGCCCCCATGAGTCGGGCGCCCAGACAGCCAGGATGCCGGGTGGCCTGTTCTACGAGAAAGTCCAATTCACGGCAGCTGACCTCGAAGTCGGTGCGCAGCCCTTCGTGCGTTTGATATAAAAATGTTCCCAAAGTGCTGTGGTTGCTGTGGCGCAAGGCCTCGACAGCAGCAGCAACGCGGGCAACTTCTTCTACGACGTAGCGACAGCGGCGAAAAACAACCTTTGGCATGCGGTCTTTTGCCACCTCCAGTAGCGCAGGCGTAGCCTTGCTGAGGGCTTCCAGGCCGGGGTCTAACGTTCGCAAAATGGCTAGCCCTTGTTCGCATTCGCGCCGGCGTACTCCATATTCGGAGGCCACCAACCGTCGCTCTACGCCCGAGTGACACAACACAAAGGCCAGGTCAGGTGCTTCAAAAGGCAGATATTCCCAGGTGAGCGTCTGGCAATCTAAGTGTATAAAGGTGTTCTTTCGGCCCATCATGCCAGCGAGCATATCCATGATGCCGCAGGACACACCTACAAAGTGGTTTTCCGCCCGATGCGCTACTCGAAGGAGGTCTAAGCGCGTATATCCCAGGCTAAAGAGCTCGTTAGCGGCCAACGCGGTAGCATTCTCCAACGCTGCCGACGAAGAAACACCCGCACCGATGGGCAAATCGCCGCCGAAGGCGACATCCACACCGCCGGGCCAGCGCATCTCGGCCAGTACGCCCAGCAGGTAATTGGCCCAGCTGGGTTGGGCAACGGGGCCATTTGGCATAGACTCGATGTCGCATCCTTCGCCATAATCACAGGCCCACAGCCGACAACGTCCGTCTGCACGTGGAGCTGCAGCCAGCCAGATTGCTCTATCAATAGCGGCGGGCAGCACTGGGCCTCCGTTGTAATCGGTATGTTCCCCTAAGAGATTGATACGGCCTGGCGAGCGCACGCCAACAACTGGTCGCCGGCCATATATTTGCTGGAAAGTCTCCCAAATGCGCTGCTGAGCAGACACGATCTGGCTATGACCTAACCTTTGATGCCCGCCCAACACCCTTTCTCATGTAATTTTCATTAAATCAAGCCATCATTCAACGGGCCACGTCCTCTCCATTGTGGCCGTTATTCGACGCTTCAACCAGTTTGCGACGCACCTTAGAAACAAGAGTCCTGCTCACCCCAGCAGCGGCGGCCACCCTGGCCGCGCTCCAGCCCGGGAATGCTCGCAAGAGATGGGCCACCACTTCTTCCAGCGCTTCCTCCTTTCCTTGCTGACGGCCTTTTTGCAGGCCCTTTTGCAGGCCCTTTTGACGGCCCTCCCGGAAACCCTCTTGACGGCCTTTCCGAAGACCCTCTTGACGGCCCTCGCGCAGACCCTCCTCTTTACCTTTTCTTAGGGCTTCCTCTTGAATCTGCTTGCGTATTCTCGCCACCTTGAGGTCTGCGATCATTTCTGCGGCCTCAGGGCCGTACAATTCCAACATCATTTCATACGCCTCCTGGCCGGTGCGCGGTATCTTCGCCTTGAACTCCTCTGATCTTATTTTATTCATGGCCAATACTTTTTGAATAAAGATAGCCCAAGCGCGCAGCAACCGCTCTTCACGGGCGCCTACGGGCCGACCTTCAATGAACGACAGGATATCCGGCATGTGCTTTGCCAATTCCTCCCATCTGCGGGCAAATTTAAGCGTCAGCAGCAAAACGCCCAAAAATTCTAACTCCTTGTGTTCTCGAAGTTCTACCACCGACACCGTATTGAGGTCAAAAAGAACGAACTCAAAGTCAGGTGTCATGCGCTCCAGGACGGCAATTTTACAGGGAAGGTGTTCTCGAAGATGCCGCTTTTTTAGCGGATACTTTCCATGATGAATGAGAACGGGAATTATTGGAGTCATACGTTTCCGCTCGCGTTCGTTTTTCCGCCATACAGGCAGCATATAGGCAAGCAGCTGGATATGGATAGGCGTGGTAGGCTGGCTGCTTTTATGCTCGAAGAGCAGAAGCGCCGGAATACGACAGGCGCCCGAACGCAAACGGACCTTGTAAACCACATCAGCCAGCGCGGCGCCAAAGTATTGACTGACGTAGGCAGACTCAGCCTTATGCAGGTAAGACGTCTGAATCAGCTGGCGCACTTCCTCGGGAAGGCAGTAGCGAACAAAGGCTCGCACAACGCTAGCATCATCAAAGAATACCTTGAACAACAGGTCATAAGCCTGAGCTAGCAGCGAAGCAAGGCTTCTCGGTTTTTGCTTTTTCGCCATAAGTTTATGCAAGAAGTTTATTTTGATGACCAATTTAAGGCGAAAAATCAAAATAGCCCTTTTTATTAGAAAAAGCATGAATAGGACAGACACGCAGCGCCTGTTTGATCTGTCCAGCGTTTATGTTTTGCATTTTTTCCTACCGTCCGATACCGGGGCTGTAGATCGAATGCCAGCCCGATGGCTAAGAGGGCCATAGCGATAACCGCCAGGAAGCACACACCGGCAGTGCGTAAAAGTAGAGGAGTAGCGTTGCTTTCTATAGCCTTACGTGTGCTATCTGAGCGTCAGCGGCATGCCTACGCGGACGAAGGCCTCTCCTTCACCTGACCAAATGGCGTTCTGGCCGAAGAGAATGCGATGGCCCTTTTGGCGATAGGTGGCCAATGTGCGCAACGGTTCGGCGCTGCGCACGCCGGTGTCCTGGTCGGTAGTAACCACGATGCAGCGGGCACAGGGCTTGACGGCCAAGAATTGGGCGGAGCCAATACAAAAGCGCTTCCAGTGGTCTTCCTCGTAGGGCTGGCCACCACTGAAGACGAAATTGGGCCGGAAGCGACTCATGGGCACGGGCTGCGAAAGGCGGGCATTTAGGTCGTCCAACGACGCCTGACCGATAATCAAGTAAGGAAAGCCGTCGGCAAAGCTTACGGGTGTTCGAGGTGGTGCGTAGCGCCCGTCGGCGCGGCGAAATATGCTGTCAGGCATGTAGGCCAAGCGCACGTTCGCCTTGAGGAAGTCAGAAAACCATTCGTTGATATCGTTGCCGTATAGGCAGGCCTGGCAGCGGTCGCTCCACACTTCCACCATCGTTTGCGGTAGATGGGCGGGTGGGGTGAGGGAGAGTTGGAGGTGGACTTGCGGGTTCTGCTTTTCAAAAACGACCAGGTTGTCCTGGCGCAGTGTCGTGCCCAACTGGGTCAGGGCGGGGTATTCGCGCTGGCTGACGAACTTTCCTTCGGCATTGACCAGCATCCAGCGCCGGTCGTATTGCAGGCCTCGGGCCTCGAGGCGCGCCTCGGAGAGCGCTATACCGCCCAGCGATTTAATAGGGTACAGGTAAATGGCCTCGAGTCGGTAGTCGGTTAGCGGCGTTTTGGCGGTAGCTGAAGGTTCAGGCTTTTCCATTAGCGCCGTTTGCGTTCATTTTGGGTGGCCGTGGTAGCAGGCGTCTGTCCAGGGGGGTCGTCAGTAGGTATGTCGGGGGAAGGCATGGTTGGCGCCACCGGCCGCCTTACGGGCTTGAGAGCGGCCTGCCGGCGGTTTTGGAGGTATTTTTCGACTAAGTTAGCCTTTAGCATGCGTTCCTCTAAGAATCTGCGCTCGGCAGCGATGGTGTCGTTAAGATACTTTTCGATCATCAAGCTGGCAATGGGTGCAGCGTAGGAGGCCCCCCAGCCGGCGTTTTCGACATATACGGCGATGGCGATTTTTGGGTTGTCCTTGGGGGCAAAGGCAAAGAAGACGGAGTGGTCGTCGCCGTGCGGGTTTTGGCTGGTGCCTGTTTTACCACACACCTGTATGGTCGGTATGGCACAAGAGCGCGCGGTGCCGCGGTTAACGCATTGGGCCATGCCTTCCACGACAAGTTCGAAGTACTTGCGGTCAATGCTAACGGTCTGACGCTGACGGTATTGCTGAGGGATATCGCCACCGCTTTTGAAGCCTTTGGCCAAGTGAGGCGGATACCAGTAGCCGCGGTTGGCGATACAGGCGGCGAGGTTGGCCATCTGCAGCGTGGTCATCTGGATTTCACCCTGCCCAATGCCCAGCGACATGATGGTAGGCGAGCGCCAACCGCCCAGATGTTTGGGATAGATGCGGTCGTAGTAGCGCGAGTCAGGAACGTTGCCAGCGCTTTCGTTGGGGTAGTCCACGCCCAGTCGTCGGCTCAGACCTAATTCGTAGCAATATTGATAAAATTTGTCCAAGCCCTTATGCGGGTTGTGGAAGCCGTATTTATCTACAATATTGCGGAATTCATTGAAATAATAGGTATTGCAAGAGTAGGTGAGGGCGTCCACGACGCCTCCAATGCCGCCATGAGCGTGGCATTTGTACAGGCGGCCAGCATAAAAATATCCCCCGCCACAGCCTCGCCCGGCGTCGGGATTGAGCGTGCCTTCTTGAAGGCCCACGAGCGAGACCACGGTTTTGAATATAGAGCCGGGCGGATATTTAGCCATGACGGTTCGGTCGAAGAAGGGCTTAAGAGGGTCGCTGTGCAGCCGCTGAAATACTGGGCCGCGATCGTTAGTCATCGCCAGCTCGTTGGGGTCGTAGGTAGGCGCGCTGATCATGGCCAGTATCTCGCCGCTCGAAGGCTCAATGGCCACGATGCTGCCCGACTTGTTGGCCATGAGCGCCTCGCCATACTGTTGCAGGCGAGCGTCAATGGACAGGATGAGATCGTCGCCGCTAAAAGGCGTGGTATCCGCTTTCCCATCGGCATAGCGGCCTACGATGCGTCCTAAGTTGTCTTTGAGCGAGAAGGTGAAGCCCTTCCTCCCGCGCAAGCGCGCTTCGTATTGCGCCTCCACGCCGGTGGCGCCGATGTAGTCTCCGGAGGCATAGACGCCGCCGCCGCGCTCGATGTCACGCTGGTCCACTTCGTTGATGTAACCCAGCACGTGTGCGCCGGCGTGGTAGGGATAAGCGCGTATGTTTCTCGACTGTACGAAGAAGCCCGGAAACTCATACAGGCATTCCTGCAAGCGAGCATAGGTAGTAGTTGGAACTTTTTTTAGAAAAACAAACGGCACCGAGCGAGAGAACTTTCCGCTCTTCCAGTCTTTCCGCAGATTGGCTTTAAATTCTTCGCGCGTAATGCCCAACAACCGGCAGAACTTCAAGGTGTCCATCCGAGGGCTGATCTGGTTGTACGTAACCATAAGGTCATATACCGCGTTGTTGGTAACCAAAAGGCTATCATTGCGGTCGTAGATTAGCCCGCGTGGAGGGTACTCGGTCATGCGATGGATAGTGGTGGCGTCGGCGCGTTGGCTAAGCGAAGGGTCAAATAGCTGCAGCTGAGCGGCTTTCAGCAGCAGCACCAGTGCACTGAAGAGGAAGACGATCTGAATCGTTCGTTGCCGTTCGCGAAGTTTATCCAGCATGGGCCGCTTTCCTAATTTTTAGGATAAAACAAACGCATGAGCACCATCACCACCGGCATTGTAGAGAGCCAGCTAAGCGCAGCCTGCGGTAGTATTTTATTGAAGAAATAAACGGGCGTAAAATACGCTACAGAGAAATACCAGAGTAGATGCACGGCAAAAAAAACGCCCGACACACTTAAAAACCAGCGCCAACCGAAATATGCCGGCGAAGCGATAGGCTCTTTACCCGTATAGCCGCCCTGTGGAGCAAAACGGTCAAGGATGAGCGCCCGCACATAACCCGAAAAGGCACCTGTACTGGCATGTAGCCCTAGTGTACCGGTAAAGGAGTCTACAAAGACACCTATTAGGAAGCCAGCTAAGACAACTATAGGAATTGGCATAAGGATGGGCAACAGCAGAATAAAGAGCGGGTACAACAGGAGGCTTATGTAACCGTCGGTGTTGTAAGAGATGCCCGAGAGTATCAGCCCTTGCACGGCCAGTAGCGACAGGAATCGCCATAAATTGGGGAAAAACCAGTTGCCCTTCATCGCTTTTCCTGGGTAGCTCGGGTCAGATTATCCAATTCCTCAGCGTATCGGTTGGTAACGACGTACACCTCGCGCACACTGGCCGGTGATTGAGTGGGCCGCACCCGTATGTGTAGAAAGCTACTGCCCTGAGGCCGATAAGCCGTGTCCACAATGCCAGCCGTGTGCCCTTCTGGGAAGATGAGCGAGTAGTTGCTCACCTGTACGGTATCGCCCCGGCGGATGGGCAGGTGGTATGGAATGTCGGAAAGGGTCAGATAGCGCGGATCTTTTTCGTCCCAATACAGCGACCCATAAAAAGCATAGCCTTTGACCATGGCCGATATTTTCGTCTGCGGATGTAGCACCGACATGGCTAAAGAGAAGTGGTCAGATACATCCCGGACGATACCTACCACGCCGGAACGCGAAATAACACCGCTATTAGGACGTATTCCGTCTTTGGCGCCACGATTGAGAATGAGCCAGTTGTGGCGTCCGCTAAACGTGTTGCCTACGACGCGTGCACTGATGACGACGTATTCAGGGCGTATCAGTTTTTTGCCCAGGCTATCCGGCGCTTCCTGCCGACGCACGGTATCCCGCATGGGCGTTTCGGAGGCGCGCAGGTTGGCCAACTGCGTGCGCAATTGCGCGTTCTCCATCTTCAAACGGATGTTTTCGTCCCGCAGCGACAGGTAATCTAACCAGCGATTGCGCCATTCTAAGAGCCAGTTGGAATACCAACCCCAGCTTAAGCGCGCGATCTCTCGCTGAGGAGTGTTCTGCGAGGTCATCAAATAAAAGCTAATGACCTGGGCAATCACCAATGTGATCAGCCCACCATGGCGCACGAACAGCTGGACGATGGAATACATAAGCGTTCAATAAGAGGCTTTCAGCAGCCCGAAAGGCCGGCCGTCTATCTTGTGCCTGAAGGGAGCCGTAACGCCCTGTTATGCGCTGCCTATTCAGACGCTTTTGCGGTCAATAAGGAAGGAGTATTGCTCCGAACGCTCTAATGCCAGGCCGGTACCTCGCACGACGGCACGCAGCGGGTCTTCGGCAACATGCACCTTTAACTTTGTTTTTTGATGAAGGCGCTGGTCAAGGCCGCGCAAGAGCGCTCCGCCACCCGTTAGGTATAGGCCCGTTTTATAAATGTCGGAAGCCAATTCAGGGGGCGTACTCTCTAAAGCGCGGAGTACAGCCTCTTCAATACGGGCGATGCTGCTATCCAACGCGCGTGCTACTTCCTTGTAGCCAACGCGAATTTGCTTAGGGATGCCCGTCATCAGGTCGCGTCCGCTGATGGCATAGTCCTCAGGAGGATTATCTAATTCCTCCAAGGCTGAGCCAGCGTGAATTTTGATTTGCTCGGCCGTGCGCTCGCCAATAAGAATGTTGTGCTCGCGCTTCATGTAGTCAATGATGTCGTTGGTCATTTCATCGCCAGCAATGCGGATGGATTGATCGCAAACGATACCGGATAGAGCGATAACAGCGATCTCCGTCGTACCACCGCCAATATCAATGACCATATTACCTACGGGCTCTTCTATGTTTAGCCCGATGCCCAACGCAGCGGCCATCGGTTCGTAGATGAGGTAAGTCTCTTTGCTATCCACGTGGTCAGCCGAGTCAAACACGGCGCGCTTTTCCACCTCTGTGATGCCACTGGGGATGCAAATGACCATCTTGAGGTGGTTGAAAAACGAATTGCGCCGCCCAACCATGCGGATCATTCCTTCGATCATGGCTTCGGCAGCCTGGAAGTCGGCAATAACGCCGTCTTTGAGCGGACGCACGGTTTTGATGTGCTCGTGGGTTTTCTCGTGCATCTGCATGGCCCGATGCCCTACGGCAATCGTTTGGCCCGTACGTCGGTCAATGGCTACGATGGAAGGCTCATCTACGACCACCTGGCCGTCCATCATGATTAACGTGTTAGCCGTGCCCAAGTCAACGGCCAGCTCCTGCTTAAAAAATTTGAAAAGGCTCAACGTAACTCGCGATTTAAAGGCTTAGAAAGGCGTCTTGTCGGTAAAAGGCGCGCAAAACTACGCACGTTTTTTCGATTGAATGGTACAGGCACAAAGGCAGAGCCGGCATTTTTTTTCGTCATTTCCGGGTATAAACGGGATGCTTCCCCGCAGTAACCACCCAATAATCATTAGGATTAAGGTACTGCTGGGCCAGGTGTTGTAGGGTCTGGGCGTCTATGGTTTGAATGGCCTGTACCTGCGCATCGAAGGCATCAAACGGAAGGTCTTCAGCCACGAACGTGCGCACCAGATCAGAGATGTTAAGTGGGCCGTCTATGCCGTTGAGCAACATGCCCGACAGGTAATTGCGCACCATATCTAATTCTGCTTCAGGGATAGGCTCATCCTGAAGGCGTTGCATTTCGGCGAAAATCTCTCGCAGAGCTACCGGTGCCTTTTGGTCGTGGACTTCGGCGGCGATATAGAAGTAACCGTCTAAGGCCAGCGCATCGAGGCTGGAGTAGACCCCATAGGTGAGGCCGCGTTTTTCGCGCAGGTTGGTCATCAGGCGCGAGCCGAAATAACCGCCCAGCACGATGTTGAGCACGACAAAAGCGTTGTAGTCCGGATGGCGCCGGTTGAACATGCGCCGCCCCACCTTTATTGCTGTTTGATGGGCCTTAGGCTGCGGCAAGTGCACTGATTGAGGCGGGCGCTCTGTTACCGTCCAGCGGGTCGGTGGCGGGGCAGGTCGAGCCGGCTGTTGTCCAAACGTATTATTGAGCAGGCGCAAGACGTCGTCATCTACGTGGCCGCACGCGATGAGTAGCCCATTGGCAGGCGTGAACCAGCGCTCGAAGTGCTGCACCAGGTCATCGCGTTGTAGGGCAGCATAGCCCTCCGCCGAAGAGTTGTAGCCGTAAGGATGCTCAGCGCCAAAAATACATTCCGTTAGGCAGCGATAGGTCATCACTTCTGGCTTATCCAGCTCGATGAGCAGTTCCTGGATGTTATTGCGCTTGAACGTTTCCAGCTCTTCTTCCGGGAAAGCGGGCTCGTGCAACATTTCGGCAAATACAGGCAGCAGTTCGCGTCGGTAGCGATGCAGGCCGAAGAGGGCGTAAGCGCTAAAATCTAAGTTAACGGGTATGCCCAGGCCGGCGCCGTAAAAGTCCAGGTATTCGGCCAGTTCGGCAGCGCTGCGATGGCGAGTACCCTCGCGCACTAAGCGCGAGGTGGCGCGCGCCACTAAGGGTTTGGACTCTTGAGGCCGACCCGCGCGGTAGACCACTTCTACCTTTAGAATCTCTCGCTCCGGAAAATGCAGCACATACAGTGGCATACCGTTGTCCAAAAAAAGCCGCTCCGGACGAGGCAGCCTCAGCGGGCCAACCGGCCGAATCAGCGGGGCATTTCGCTTCGAAGAACGACGACTCGGAGGCTTCATATTGCGCACAGCAAACCAGTACAAAAAGTCCAACCGCCCGACGCCTCCGGCATTTCCGAAAGCCGACAGAAGGCGGCCAAAGGTAAAACACTCTCTTTTTATGCGCATGTTGGTTTTTTTGCGCACAAACGACGAGGCCTCGCGTTACTTTTGCCCCGAATTTCTTTTTGAAGTCGGCTTCTATCGGGCGTAGCGCTCGCCCCCTTTTTGGAAGAGCCGCCGCAAAAAGAAACGATTGCTGGCAGCAATGACTCGGCGCCATCAGTCTCACACTTTATCCTTACCGTCGTTATGAAGTTTACCGTTTCCTCTTCCGACCTCCTCCGGCATGTCCAGGTTGCTGCCGGCGCTTTAGGTTCCAATCCAGTACTGCCCATTCTGGAAAACTTCCTCTTCCAGGTGAGCGGTAAGCAGCTTTCCATCTGCGCTACCGACCTGGAAACCACCATTTCCACCACTTTAGAAGTACAGGCCGACGAGGACTTTGCGGTAGCCGTGCCGGCTAAAATCCTTTTGGATACCCTAAAAGCATTGCCGCAGCAGCCTATTACGCTCTTGGTCAACGACGAAAACCTGGCTATTGAGATAACCTCCTCCTACGGCAAGTACAAAGTAGCCGGCGAAAAGGCAACGCATTTCCCTGAAGTCCCTCAGCCGGAAAATGTGGATGCTGTTAAAATAGGAAGCAAATACCTGCTGGAGGCCATTACCAAAACCTCTTTTGCCACCTCTAATGACGAGCTGCGCCCTGCCATGACGGGCGTCTACTTCCAGGTGGATTTTAATAAACTTACCTGCGTTGCTACCGACGCGCACAAGCTGGTCAAATTCACTACACCTCATCTGGTGGGCGAAGTAGCCACCTCTTTCATTGTCCCGAAAAAGGCCCTCAATCTCCTCAAAAGCGCCCTGCCTACCGATGCTACCGTCGAAATCGCGTTCAATCGGGCCAACGCTTTCTTTACCTTCGGAGATGTCCACTTAGTGTGCCGCCTTATTGACGCCCGCTATCCCGATTACAACGCCGTCATCCCGGTGGACAATCCCAACCGCCTCATCGTCCAGCGCGCTGACTTCCAAAACTCGCTCAAACGCATCGCCATCTTTGCCAATAAAACGACCAACCAGGTCGTCTTAGACCTCTCGCATGGCAACCTCACTATCTCGGCCCAGGATTTGGATTTCTCCAACGAGGCTACCGAGCAAATGCCCTGCTCGTACGAAGGAATGCCCATGCGCATTGCTTTTAATGCCAAGTTTCTCATAGAAATGCTTGGCGTCCTCGACTCCGAAGAGGTCAAAATCGAACTGTCCACGCCCTCGCGCGCTGGTATCCTGACGCCTATAGAAGAGGCTAACTCAGACCGCGAAATCCTCATGCTCGTTATGCCGGTCATGCTAAACGCCTGAGCCACCTACGCGCCACATCTTCATTAGCACGCTTGATCCTTACGTACGGGAAGCCGCTTGCTGCCCGAAATGAACAGCATAGCCAGACGCTTTTTAAAACCTGCAAACACCTGCACAACGACCTTCAGGAATGGAATACGAACCGCGCGCGATCGAACAAAAATGGAGCGAATGGTGGAAAAAACACCAAGTCTATCGAGTTTCAGAAGTTCCCAATAAGCCTAAATTCTACATCCTCAACATGTTCCCCTACCCCTCGGGCGCCGGCTTGCACGTGGGGCATCCTTTGGGCTACATTGCCAGCGACATCGTGGCGCGCTACAAGCGCCTGCGCGGTTTCAACGTGCTCAACCCCATGGGCTTCGATGCTTTTGGCCTGCCCGCCGAACAATACGCCATCGAAATGGGCATCCACCCGGCCGTCTCTACCGAGGAAAACATCCGGCGCTATCGCCAACAATTAGACAACGTTGGCCTGGGCTTCGATTGGAGCCGCGAAATACGCACCTGCGACCCTAAATACTACAAATGGACGCAGTGGATCTTTTCCCTGCTCTTCGAGCATTACTACGACTACGACGCCGATAAGGCTTTGCCTATAAAACATTTGGTTCAACGCCTCGAACAAGAGGGTAACACCCGTATCAACGCCGCCTGCGATGAAGATACGCCTGCCATCACGGCGCAGGAGTGGAACGCTTTTTCCGAAAAGGAGAAGCAACTCTTCTTACTCAAGTACCGCCTGACCTTTCCAGAGGAGTCTTTCGTTAACTGGTGCCCGGCCTTGGGCACCGTACTCTCCAACGACGAAGTCAAAGACGGCGTCAGCGAGCGCGGCGGCCACCCCGTAGAACGCAAGCGCATGAAACAGTGGAGCATGCGCATCACCGCCTACGCCGAACGTCTCCTCCGCGGGCTGGAGGAAATCCAATGGCCCGAAGCCATTAAAGACCAGCAACGCAACTGGATAGGCCGCTCGCAAGGCGCGCTCGTACGCTTTCCCGTACAGGGACACGACGGGCTGTTCATCGAAATCTTCACGACTCGAATAGACACCATCTACGGCGCCACGTTCATGGTATTGGCCCCTGAACACAAACTCGTGTCCACCATCACGACACTGGCCCAATGGGCAGAGGTACAGGCCTATACCAAATGGACTGCCTCCCGCTCCGAGCGCGAACGCATTTCTGAGGTCAAGCGCGTTACCGGCGCCAACACAGGCGCTTTTGCCATCAATCCTTTCACCGGCGAAGCCATCCCCATCTATATCGCCGACTACGTGCTGGCCGGATACGGCACCGGCGCCATCATGGCCGTACCCAGCGGCGACCAGCGCGACTGGAACTTTGCCAAGGCCTTCGACCTGCCCATAGTGCCCATCTTAGACAGCCAGAAAAACCTCGACCAGGCTGCCGATCCCACCAAAGAGGGCCGATACATC
This sequence comes from Saprospiraceae bacterium, assembly GCA_025056735.1. Lineage (GTDB taxonomy): Bacteria > Bacteroidota > Bacteroidia > Chitinophagales > Saprospiraceae > M3007. Next base: position 5,376 of record JANWVR010000117.1, on the reverse strand, counting down.
AACTCCGGCATCATCAACGGCCTCACCTACGAAGAAGCCGTGCCCAAACTCCTCCAGTGGCTGGAAGAAAAAAACTTAGGCAAGGCGCGCATCCAGTACAAACTGCGTAACGCTATCTTTAGTCGCCAACGCTACTGGGGCGAACCGCTCCCTATCTATTGGAAAGAGGGCGTGCCATACCTGCTGCCCGAAAGCGAACTGCCCTTATTACTGCCCGAAATTGATAAATACTTGCCGACCGAAACCGGCGAGCCCCCTCTGGCGCGCGCCCAACACTGGCGATACCGCCCCTCGCCCGACGAAGCCTATGAGTATGAGTACAGCACCATGCCTGGCTGGGCTGGCTCTTCCTGGTACTGGTACCGATACATGGACCCGCACAACAGCGAGGCCTTCTGCAGCCGAGAAGCCCTCGAATACTGGCGCTGCGTAGACTGGTACATCGGCGGCGCCGAACACGCCGTAGGCCACCTCCTTTACAGCCGATTCTGGAACCATTTCCTCTACGATCTCGGCCTCGTGCCCGAGCGCGAGTTCGCCAAAAAACTCACCAATCAGGGCATGATCCAGGGACGCTCCAGCATCGTCTTCCGAGCCAAAGAGTCCTTCTACGAAGAGTACCTCTGGATCAAAGTACTCAAACCTTACTTAGACGAATTCGGCCCCATGCCCATTCCCAAAAACCGCGCCGAAGAGTCCTTCACCTACGACTTTGCCTTCGCCGTCAACGACTTAGCCATCGAAGTCGTCTCCTGGAAAAATGCCGACAAAATCGAACAGGTGCGCCAAACCGCCGAAACCGATGGCAAGCGCCTGCTCGTACTTTTTACCGAAGAACTGGCTGCTCACATCAATCACCCCGAAAAAACTGCCGGACGAATACGACAGGCGCTCCAAAGCCGCGAACCGTTCTTCATGAGCGACCACGTACCCGACATTGAGCAACTGTTCGTCTCCTACGACCTGACTGCTAAGTACTCGCCCGATAGTTTCAGCCGCCTGCGCGTAGACGTCTCGCTGGTTACGGATGACGTGCTTAACGTAGACGCCGCCCGTCAGCGCCCTATGTTCCACAAGGCCAACTTCAAAGTCGGGCCAGAAGGGCGCTTTTTGTGCGCCTTCGAGATAGAAAAAATGTCCAAATCGAAGTACAATGTGGTCAACCCTGACGACGTCATCGAACAGTATGGCGCCGACTGCTACCGCATGTACGAAATGTTTCTCGGTCCTATTGAGGACAGCAAACCCTGGGACACCAAAGGCATCACCGGTGTGCAGGGCTTCCTCAAACGCTTGTGGAGCCTCTACGTAGGTCCTGGCGACACTTGGCTCGTGCAGGACGCTGAACCCTCGCGCCAGGAACTGCGCGCCCTGCACGTTGCCATCAAGAAAATCACCGACGATATCGAGCGCTTCTCGCTAAACACCTGTGTCAGCCATTTCATGACGCTGACCAACGAACTGCGCGCGCTTAAGTGCCATAAAAAAGCCGTTTTGGAGCCGATAACCGTGCTCCTGGCGCCCTTCGCACCCCACTTAGCCGAAGAACTCTGGCATCGCTTCGGCCACGAAACCACCGTATGCGATGCCACCTGGCCCACCTGGGACGAACGCCTCCTCGAGGCCGATAAGGTTACTTATCCGGTACAAATCAACGGCAAACACCGCGGCAACATCGAGGTGGACTCCACTGCGACCAAGGAAGAAATCGAACAACTCGCCCTGCAGCAGGAGTTCGTACTGCGCCACGTGGGCAATGGCAGCGTGAAAAAGATCATTGTCGTGCCCGGGCGCATCGTCAACATCGTCGCCTGAGGGCATCTGTCCATATTCAACGCATAGAAAATGTCTGGGCGAGGCCTCCCTCGCCCAGACATACCTTTGCTAAAATACTACCTAAAAATTTGCCCGCAGGGCCAAAATCGCGTTGCGTCCGGGCGCCACAAGCCCCGAGCTGTAGGGTCGGTAGCGTTGGTCGGTGAGGTTCTCCACCCCGGCGCTGAGCGTCCACAGGTTGTTCAGCCGGTATATTGCCTTGAAATTGAGCGTGTACCAACCGGGAGCATAGGGCTTTCCATTGGCATCCACAGCATACTGGTACGCCTTGTCTATCTCTTCGGTGGGCATGGCGCTGTGCGGCACCTCGCCATTGTAAACGACGTAGAAGTCTAAGCCCAGCGCACCGGTATTGTACGTCAGGCGACTGAGCCCAAACCAGGGCGCAGCATGGCGCAAGGGCGCTGTGCTGCCATCGTCGAGTTCCTCTTCTCCCTTCTGGTAGTTGAACTTCGTAGCGAAGCCAAAGCCCGCCGGCAGCCGCACCTCAACGTCGGCCTGCAGACCATAGACGGTGGCCTTAGCGGCGTTTTGAATGGCCAACACGCGGCTGAGCTGGCCAGCGTAAACAATGCTGTCTTCGCCATTAAGCGTGAAAGGCCGGCGCACCAGCGCATCCTGCAGCAGCGTGTAGTAGCCGTTGATCTGCACGCGCACGCGCTGGCCAAACTGGCGCGCAAGGGCCACCTCGCCGTTGTAGGCATATTCAGCGCGCAGGTCTGGGTTGGGTACCACGACAGCGCCTGGCTGTGAGTCGAACACCTTGCCCATATCGTCCACATTGGGCGAGCGGAAGCCTGTGGCCGCACGCGCCGAGAGCGTCCAGCGGTCGGTGGGCATCCAGATGACGCCCACCGAACCCGTCGGGGCGCCCTGGTTCAAGGTGGCTGTAGTGAAAGGGAAAGGATAGAACGCAGTGTCGAAGCGCGCATCTATGCCGTACAGGTTGTAGCGCGCTCCGGCCTGCAGCAGCCAGCGCGCCGAAGGCCGGTACTCGTAGTGCGCAAAGGCCGCCCACGACGTCCATTCGGCCTGCGGGTAGCGCGACGGGCCGGGCACGGTTACATTCGTGTTCACGTTCTGATCCGTACCCGTTGAACGCACGCGGTTGAACACAGCCTCGGCGCCGTAGTAGAGCGCATGGCGGTCGCCCCAGCGTTTGGCCAAATCTGCATTGACCGAATAGGCATCCACCTTTTCCACGCGGCTGCGACGCACGGCAGCGTTGAAGTTGCGGTCAATACGGCTCTCCTCAAAAAACTGATACGCCGCGCGCAGCACCACCTCGTCGAACAGGGCGGTGGAGCGCGCGTGAGCAACGTTCAGCTGGTGCATGTTCCACACCTGGGGCCCATAGTTCCATTCGGCGCTGTTGGGCAGGCCGTTGGGCCGTACGCGCAGCAGGCGGTCGTAGCGCGCGTAGTTGGTCGTGGTTGAATAGTGCAGGCCGTACTGCACGTCCCAGCGCTCGTTGGGCCGAAAGCGCACCTTTTGCATGAAGTTGATTTGCTCATACCCTGAAGGGCGTTGCACGAGCGAGTCTTCGTTCATGACCACCACGTCGCGCCCATCTATGCGCTGTACATAAAAAGGGCGCACATAGTTTTTGGCCGGGCCGCGCGTACCCATGCGCAGGTCGCCGAAATGGTGGAAAGAGGCGCTGCTCAGCATGGCCCACTTTTGGCCACCAACGCCGACGTGGAAGTGCGTCGTGCGCTCGCTATTGGCAGAGGCCATGCGCCCAACAGCCTGGCCCTGAACACGCACGCCCTCACCGTCGGAGAGCTGCGGGGCGCGCGTCTGGAAGTACATGACGCCGCCAATGGCGTCGCTGCCATAGGCCACCGAGCCAGGGCCAAAGAGCACTTCGGTTTGCTCAAGAGCAAAAGGGTCGAGCGATATGACGTTTTGCACATTGCCACTGCGAAAGATGGCCGTATTCATGCGCACGCCATCCACGACCAGCAGCACCCGATTGGTGGCAAAGCCGCGAAGCATTGGGCTGCCGCCGCCCTGCTGGCTCTTCTGGATAAACACTTCGCCCGAAGTGCCCAGCAGGTCGGCAGCGGTCTGCGGGTTTTGCAGCGCCACATCGCGCCCCGTAATACGCGCGATGCGAGCGGGCGTTTCGCGCCGCCGCTGCTGCCAGCGAAAACCCGACACCACAGCCTCGCGATCGAGCGAAAAGGCGATCGGCGTCAGGTAGGCCGTAAAGCCAGCGCTTTGCAGCTCGGCCCACCGATAGGTGCGCATTTCATAGCCCACGCGGCCGATGAACACGCTATCTGGGCGACCCAACACAGCGATATCAGCCTGCCCATGGGCGCCCGACAGAACGAAGCGACCCGTTCCAGCTGCCTCAATCCGCGCACCTTCTACCGGGTGGTTGGTCTCGAGGTCTAAAACCGTCAGAGTTTGAGCAAAGCCCAGGCTGCGCCCCAACAGCAGCAGCCCGAGCACGAGTATCTTTCTCATGTTCGAGAGCATCTTTTTAGGTGAAAAAACAGGGAAAAACACAGCTGCGCCTTGCCGGCAAGCAGGCATCTACGCCTGATGACTCGCCGGCGCGGTCAACGCATCTTTAGAAGCAAGCCGCCTTCGGGCGGCGGCGAGGGCGGAGCACAGCGCAGCTGGGCGTGGTTCGCCTGCACTGTTTCAACAGGTTTTTGTTTTATAGAAAAAACGCCCGCGTTTAACAACACTTCGGCTTTTTGCTCAAAAAGGCCAAAAAAGAAGAGCCACATGCGCTGAAGCGTCTTGCGCAAGGGCGTATGATCGGCCAGAGCCTCCATAAGTTGCTGCTGCTGCGCTTTTTCTATGGCCGTCTCGGCGTGGTCGGGCACGCACCAGAGAAGGAGTGTGTCGCCTTGCCATGCCCGGCGTGCCACGTCGTACCACTGCCCGTCGAGTACAAACTCGTCGTCGCGCTCCCAGCGCAGGCGCGCACGTGCCTCGCCGACCGAAAAACGCAGGCACTCTAACGCAGAGTCGGGCAACTCTGCAAACAGCTGCGCGCGAACACGTTGGCGCAACTGCCAGCGCTCCCACCCGTACCATGCCTGCGTGCCTAAAAACGGCATCAGGAGCAGCACCAGTAAACCCATAGACCACGCAGCCCGTACCATAAAGCCTTACCGCTAAACTCTGTACCGCCGAACTCCAGTTCAGCGGCGCTATCTGCCCGATTCAGTCCTTGAGGGACGGTAGCCTTCAAAGTGCAAAGAGCGGCGAAAGGTACGGACAGTTGCTTGATGGCCGAACCGGAGTTCGGCGGTACTGGTTTTGCCGAACTGGAGTTCGGCGGGACTTTGGTGCTAACGGACTACAATCACCTTTTGGACGACCCGATAACCGTCGGCAAAAACAACCTCGGCTGCATACACGCCAGCAGGCAGCGCTGCCGGAAGGTCGAAGCAGGAAGTGGCGACGCTCGCTTGTTCCGAAAACACCAACCGCCCATCGGCGCTCCACAGGCGAAGCCCATGCGGCCATTCCTCCTTTACCTGCAGGCAAAGGCTCGAAGACGCCGGATTGGGCGTT
>JANWVR010000020.1 GCA_025056735.1 Saprospiraceae bacterium | reverse complement strand
CGCGTTTCTTTAGGGTTAAATACCCTGCCTGCTGGACGTTTGAGATTGTCATCAGCAATTTAGATGAACCCGTTTATCGCTACACACATAATAAGCAAGAGCAGCGCTGGTTTGGCGGCGCCTGGTCGGCAATTGGCTACGGGTCGCAGACCTTTAACGCTCCGGACAACTGCGAAGAGGTAACCGATTACTTATGACGACGGACGCATACGCCATTTACGAGTCCTTCATGCGCTTAGGCCATTCGCGCGCGGAACCGTTCGTGCCCGAGCCCGGTAATGTTGCTCGCTGGCTATGGCACATACGCAATGCACCTAAAGTGCTGGGAACGCCCTTCACAATAGACCAGCGCGCGGTTGCAGATATTGAGGATTTGCGCAGGCTTCGCCATGTTGTTCACTTCCCAGAGTTTCCTCTTAAGACGCGCCAGGTTTACCTTCGCATTGCTGAGTGCTTTGCCGGCCATCAGGTGTACGCCTGCGGGTCTCGCGTGGATGGCGACTACATTGACGCCGACGACCCGAACTTTGAGGCTATTCGCGCCGTACGCCTTCGGGCGTTCAAAGCAGACAAAAAAGATAGCGACTTTGACTTTTACGTAGAGGGCGACGTCGAGCCGATTTTCTCGCTTGACGAAGTTGGCGGCAAGGCAGACCGGCTAAAAATCATTCATCATATGAATACTGTAGAAGTTCCAGTTTTTGAGCCCTGGGATTTCAGCCGTCTGCCCGCCGAAGAGCATGAAAAGGTGGCGGACGCTCTTGCTCGCAGAGATGCGCGTGCGCTGCTTGACGTACATGACAGGTACAGGCTTTCGCCTTATTCGTATTGCTGCGACCAGGCAGGGCTGTTCCGATGGTTTGAGTACGGCGTTAGCACTGGCAAGATTGTTGCAACAGACCGAAGCGATGCGGACAGAGGACAGCGTTGACGAAAGGTACCGCCGTGCTGCCGTGCAGGTTGCAAAGATGTACGGCATACAGGGTTGCGATGAATGGAGCGACCTGTCGGAGGCGTGGCGGCGCTACCTTTTAGACAACGTTTCATACAAGCAATTGGTAAAACCGCTCGTTTGGTTTGATAGAGGAAAGGGTTTGACCTGGCAGCAGCTGGCGAACAAATATGGCTTAACTTTGCAGGAGGTTCGCACACTTTGTGCCAGCGCGTACAAGCGAAAAAATTAGTGTATTCATATTTTTTGTTTAATGTTTTTGTAGAAAGCGCGCCGAGACAGCGAAAGCGTTTAGGCGCAAAGTGAGGACGCCAGAAATGGCAGCGGGTCGGCCTCAAAAGGGCCGGCCCGCTTTTGTTAACTTGTATGAAATCCTTTTAACGCATCTTGCTCGACATCGTTTTGGAGCCTGTAAATTTGTAGCGCAAAAACATTAAAAGCAAAAAAGTATGAATTTACTGGTGGATTTTGACGCAGTAAATGAAAGCGTCAAGCATGTGATTAAGGCTGCCGGCATTGATGGTCGGCGCGCGAACCCTACAATCCTCTTTGCTCCCTATGAGGGCGCCGTATTCGTTGGCGCGATAAACGTTGAAAAGGAGGTGTGGCGGCTGGCGCATCCAGCCGACGTAGATTTCGACCCATTTCAAATGCGCCTCGAAGATGTTCGCGCCCTCGAGGGCAAACAATGGGTTAGCCTTTTGGATGACTTTGACGAAAATGCGCCCAACGTCTGCGGCAGGCCGTTTTTTTGCGAGCATATACATATCCCAAAGATTGAATACATCACTCGGCTGGACGGCGAGCGGGTGTATAGATTTATCCAAGACGCTTCTAAGCATATGCAGGGCGAGGCGCTTTTTTTTATCGGCAAGGCCGGCATGGCTGCCGCGTCGGATAGGCATTTTCTGTTTGAAGAGATGCCGTCTGAATGCGGGCCAGTTGGACACGGCGCGTATTCATTTGACTTCACAGATGCTCGCAACGTCGAGAACAGCAAAAACTGCTGGCTAATTAAAGATGATACGGGCCGGCGCGTTGGATTTTTGAGCAGAGACACAATTCTGCTCTTTCGCCACGCTTATGCCCACTTTGGGAGCGAGTACGCTCAGAAGGTTGGTGCTTTGTATGAAGGCTTTGTCAGCCTTCGCGGCGCTGAGTTGTATAAATCGCTTGGCAGCGCTGGCGATTGCACGGTTCGGTTCAGGTAGATGAAAATCGAATGGGATTTGCGCGTATTCGAGAGCAACGAGTTGCTCAGTTGCGGCATGTTTACCGGCGGCAGCTATCAGGTTTACGACACCGCTATGATGCGCGCCAGCGACTTAAAAGCGGCCCTTGATTTTGTCGGACCCTTTGGCGACATCCAAATCCGCCTGAAAGTGGTCAAATGGGTGGACGTGCGTTCAGGCGAGCGTCGGGCGTATGTCAACTGGTCTCGATTTTGAAAGTAAAAAAAAAGAAAAATCTGAATACAGAAATTCGTTTTAACGGAGAGGCGCTCCGCGTTGCCATCTCGCGCTTGAAGTTGGCGCTATTGACGCCCAAGATTTCGCCTCAGGTTGAAATCCACTTTGATTGCCGCGATGGGTGGGCCTGGATAGGCTTTCATTCCGGCGGTCGCGCCGCGTGGGTTCACATAGCCGAAAGCTTTGACTTTGCGCCCTTCTTCATTGCATTCGGCGATGTCGAGCGCATGGCCCACCGGTTTTGCTTTACTCAAGACCTGGCGAGCGGCAATGTGTTTATAGACGGGCGCAAGTGCGGCATTGTCAGCGACGATGCCGAGATGCTGTTGCCGCAGCCGGTGGCTAAATTGGACTACGGGCTTTTTTATGGGTTTGTATTAAGAACTGAAGAGGCGCTCTCTTCTCGGCCCGGGAGATGCTTTGTCGGAATACGCGATGGTCAGATAGTCGTGCACGACCACGCGACGCTGATTTGGGCGCTGGACTTCCCAATGCAGACACATGAGCCTGGCTTTGACTTTTGCGAGTTCACTGTAGAAGAAATCAAAGCCACCTCTTCGCTTACGGGCGATGTGCGCGTCGTTCGGTTGGGCTCAAAGTGCGGACTAATGTTCGACGACCTGATTTTCTTGCGCAACCCTGTCGGCATCCTTTCGACTGAAAGGCTGGCGACTTTAAAAATACACAGCGCCTCTTTCGTCATTGGGACTGAGCGCATCGCGAACGCGATAAAGCGCGCGCGCCGGGAGTACAAGCACGAGGGCGTGATGCGGCTCTGGCTGACGCTTGCAGAATGCTGGTTGCTCGAGAACGAAGCCGGCAAAGTGTTGGCAGAGGGCAAGTGTTCGTCTATGAGCGTCGGTGCAAAGCCTGTGCGTGTGCTCTTAGATGGTTTCCGCCTTGAGCGCGCGCTCAGGCATTTGGGCTTTTATCAGCCGGCTGCTTTTAGGCTTGCCGACTTTGGTTCATTAAGCAACATCGTCGCTATATCGCCCGAAACGTTTGGGCGGCAAACGGTTTTTGTTTGCCCGCTTTATGATGATGGCGAGGTGTGAGGCGCGACCTTATGTACTTAAAATGGCAATATATGAAGCAGTACATCAATAGGGCCTTTACTGCTATGCGTTTAGCCGGCGAAGGCATCGAGAGCGCCGGCTTCTACATGACGCACAGTAGCGCAGGCGTTTACAGCGAAAGCACTATGTTCATTTATGCGGCCGATGGTGTCGTGCAGGCCGAAAATGAGACTGCCGCATTTGCAATGGCCAGGCGCATAGAGGGCGCGGACAGTATTGAGGTGCGCCCGGATGCCGCCGGTCGGCGCAGATTGTATGCGAATGGTCGCCTATGCGCGCAGCCCAAAAGATGCCTGCGGCTTGGGCTTCATAAATGGGCCGGCTGGGAGAGCGACGCCCGCGCGGTGGTTTCCTATCGCGAATTGGTTGATGGGATTTTAAGCCTATGCGCCTCAAATCCACTTTGCCAGCTGCGCGTGTGCATCGGCCCTGATGTTGCGAAGTTAGAGCGACAGCATGATGAGCCGCCCAAGTTTAGCATTCCGCTTCTGGGCGGCAAGACGAACTGGGCTATAATGGCTACATATGAGGCGCGTCGTCTTCTTGCGTCGCTCAAGTTTGTTGTAGATGAAGAAGACGACTATTTGCGCATTTGCGTGTCGCCCATTGGTGGGCTGATTTTCGTAAACTCATTAGAAACCAAGCTGGCCATTTTGAAAGCATGAAAAAACGAGATGTTTGCGCGTCGGTAAGACAGTAGCATTTTCAAAAACTATGTTAGCCGCCAACAGGCTAAAGCACCGGCTTGTTGGCGGCTATTTTTTTACATTCGCACCTTTGCACCATGGGCGAAGTGCGCGACACGGTCAAATCATTTGACGTTTATCTGAACCCGATTATCGCTGCTGTGCTGAGCGGCGAATTGGCGATTGACGCCACAGCGGGCTTTCAATACCTGAACGAATACCTGCGCGACATTGCCCTCATCTCTGCGGGCGCGCGCTTGAGTGAGTTAAACCTTGCCGAGCGTCGGCGCGAGTGGCTGCCCTATATGCGCGCCGCCAGCGGTGTGCGCACGGTTGGTGCTGAGTGGTTGCGCGACGAAGCGAACACGCCTCCCGGCAGCGTCGCTGTGCTGCGCGTGTCCGGCTTCATGCAGGCGGAAACGAGCGGCGGCAGCGCGCCGGTGCGCGGCATGCGCACGTTCGCCGAAGACCTGTACGCCGCCTACGACAACCAGAACGTTAAGGGCGTCGTCGTTGAAATCAACAGCGGCGGCGGCGAGTTGATGGCCATGGAGATTGCCTCTTCGGCTGTTGATGCGCGCAACAAGCCGGTGCTGGCGCATGTGTACTTTGCTGCGTCTGCAGCCTACGGCCTTGCGGCGTCTACCGATGAGGTGATAGCGCTATCGGAAATGACGCGCGTAGGAGGTATTGGTGCGGTTGTGTCTATAAACAAGCGCGCGCTGCAGCAATACGCTGAAGAGTGGTTAGACCTTTACGGGTCATCTGCGCCTAAGAAAAACAAGGAATTTCGCGCCGCCCTTGAGGGCGACTTCAGCGCGATGCAAGAGGTGGTGGATGAAGCGACTGCGCGCTTTCAGTCTAAAATCAAGAAGTATCGCACGCTGAAGGGAGATGAGGACTACATCGCAGAAACCCTCTCGGGAGACATGTTTACGGCAAACAAGGCGCGCCGGCGCGGGCTGATTGACGGCGTCGGTGGGTTCAATTATGTGTTAAACCGCGTGGATGCGCTCGCGCGCATTTACGCACAAAACATTCGCTAAATGAGTAAATCTAAATTGTATGACGACATCTTGCGCGCCCTCTCGAGCATCTTCGGCTTGCACGAAGATGCGACCGAAGCGGAGGTGCATGCAAGGCTTTTAGAAGAGGAGGCCCTGATTTCTGATTTGCGCGCTCAGATTTCGACGCTTGAGGGCAGCGTTCGCGAATTGCGCGCGCAAGTGGACGGTTTGATAGTCGCGCGTGAAGAAACCGAACAGCGTTGCGTTGCCCTTGAAGCAGCGCTTGAAGAGGCGAAGGCGACCGCCAGCAACCTGGGCGAAGCGCTTGAGGCGCAGCGCAAAGAGAATGTAGCCCTTGCCGCCGAAGTGGTTCGCTTGCGCTCGGGCCAAAAAGGCCCTGAGGCGGTGGCATTAGACGCGGATGAACACTTGCACACCCGCAGGCCTGCGAGTGGCGGGATGGTATTTGACGCAACTGACCTTTTTAGCCGGCTTTTGAAAAATAAGAGTAATTAACACTT
>JANWVR010000023.1 GCA_025056735.1 Saprospiraceae bacterium | reverse complement strand
GCGAAGAAGTCCTTCTGCAGTTTCTTCGCTGTTCCTTGTAGGAGTCCTCTTCCATTGCGGGGAAAATCTGACCACTTGCGTTTAGCGTTTTCGCTGTAACCTTGCGCCCGTTTTTTAATCCTTAATCGCTTCTCCTGCGGTCGGTTGTGATGCAGTAGGCTTTTCCCGTGTAATCTCCAGTGAAGTCGTTCACTTGGATGCCTATTTCTGCTTTAAAACAACGTTTTTCCTACCAAACCGATCACACTCGATGCGCAAAACGGTACCCACAATCCGAGTTCTCACCTCTTCTTCCCTTCCCTTTTCATCAATTTCTACTACCATGAACAGTACCTCGACGCGGCGCTGGCTGCTTGGCGCAGCCATGCCTTTGGCTTTTTTGCTCGCAGCCGCAGTGAAACTGCACGCTCAGCCTTGCTCGATCGCCTGGCCGGGCTTTCCCAATCCGGTACCCATCACCATCACCTTAGACCCGCTGCTCGGCACCGCTACGTTAGATTATAGCGTAGTGGTTAGTGCAGGAGTTACCAGTGGCGCTCCGTGTACGCCGGCCAGCAACAACTACGTGCGCTTCTACACGGACTCGCTCAAGACTGCCTTTTTCGATCCCTCAAACCCTGCCATCCTTTACTTTGACTGCTCGCATACGGGAGCGCCCATGACCATTTGGGTGGCCACCAACGACGGTACGAGCGGCGACATGAGCATGAACCCCTTCGGCGAAAGCCAGGCGGTACGGCTGAAAGTAACTATTATAGATAATACCCTACCGGTCATGATGAACCCGGTACCCACTGCCGTAGCCAACACCTCGGACGACGGCATCGGAGATTGCTGGGTACACGACATTAATACTTGGAGTGGTCAGGACATCGCTATCAATGGCGAACTGCCCGGCTTTTGCGGCCTTTTCCCGGGCGTGGGCTGCTTCGAGGACAACTGCCCGGACTCGATTACGGTAACTTACACGCTCTCGGGCGCTACGACAAAGGCCGAAACGCCCGCCCCCTTAGTTTTCCCTTTCCCGCCCGTGTGGGATGCCGGCTTAGATACCTTCCACGTGGGAACGACGACAGTAACCTATCGCGTGTACGAGCGCGGAACATTTCGCTTTAGCACTACCACTACGGTAACGGTGAGCGACAACGAAAATCCGAGCATTACCTGCCCACCGAACCAGACCTTCTCCACCAATGCGGGTGTTTGTACGCGCGCTGTGAATGGCCTGGCGGCTACTTACGCCGACAACTGCGCGGTAACTCAGGTAACCTGGTCGGCGCCCGGCGCTTCGCCCGCTCTTTCGCTGCCGACAGGCATAAACGATACGGTAACGGCGACCTTCCCGTTGGGCACTACCACGGTAACCATGGTGGCCGAGGATGCCGCCGGCAACACGAGCAGCTGCATGTTTACGGTTACAGTCAATGACACAGAGAAGCCGACCATCACCTGCCCGCCCTCCGTTACGGTACCCGCTTCGGCGCCGCTCGCGTGCGATTACACCGTATCCGGCACGGGGCTGAACGCCACCGCTACCGACAACTGCCCACCGCTGGCTTCCCTGATCAACAACTACAACGGCTTGAATACGCTGAACGGCGCGACATTTAGCCTGGGCGCCACCGTCGTAATATGGACGGCTACGGACGCCTCGTCCAATACGAAAACCTGTAGCTTCACCCTCACGGTGAAGGATAGTTTAGCGCCGGCCGGCCCGGTAGCGCCGCTGCCCGCCAGCCAGGTGATTACAGTAAACGTAACGCCCGGCGACTGCTCAAAGAGCATTACTTATGAGTATCCAGGCTTTGCTTTTCACAACCCTGCTGATTGCACGCCGCCGGTAACCCTGAGTGAAGGGCCGGCTGTGGTAAACGGAGTCGTAGATCCCGCTTTCTTCACCTCTCTGCCTGCTTTTAACCCGTTTTCAGGTCGTATGGCATTTCTCTTTGGCGCGGCGGCCACGCTGTCGTTCCCGGTAGGCCAGACGGTGATTTACTACACCTGGGCTGACGACGCCGGCAACAAGACGGTGGACTCCATTGTGGTTAATGTTTTGGAAAATGTGCCGCCGGTAGCCAAATGCAAGCCTGGCATCCTCACGCTGCCGCTAAACGCCAGCGGCATGGCGACGCTGACGGCCAGCCAGGTGGATAACGGCTCGTTCGACAACTGTGGCTTGGATACGCTGACGATTGACCTGACCAGCTTCACTTGCGCCGACCTGCCAGGGCTGCATACGGTAACGCTGACGGCTAAGGACCTGTCTGGCAACACTTCGACGTGCGCGTCCACAGTAGATGTAGTGGACAACATCGCGCCTACCGTCCTCTGCCCGGGCAACAAGACGGTAACGACCAATGCGGGCTGTACCGCCGTGAACGTGATGGGCATTGATATGAACCCAGGCGTGGCGCCGCTGTCACCGGGTCAATACTTCGACAACTGCCCGGGCGCTGCGGTCAGCTGGCAGCTGACCGGCGCTACGCTGGGTATGGGTGCAGGCTCTGTACCGCCAACACAGGCGTTCAACTCAGGGGTAACGACAGTAACCTACACCATCAGCGACGCTTCGGGGAACAATGCCGTGTGCAATTTTTCGGTGAATGTATCCGACAATACGCCGCCCGATTGGACAGGTGTAGGT
>JANWVR010000143.1 GCA_025056735.1 Saprospiraceae bacterium | reverse complement strand
CGCTAATGTGCCCATACATGACTACGACGCGCTCAAAGACGACATTGCCCGTATGATGCGCGGCGAACGCGATGTGCTGTGGCCCGGCGAAGTGCGTTGGTTTAGCAAAAGCAGCGGCACCACCAGCGAGCGCAGCAAATTCATCCCAGTACCCAGGAGCAACCTTATCTATGCCCACATAGCTGGTATCTGGGACTCGCTGGCCCTGCTCTATTACAATTGCCCTCACCTGCAGGCTTTCCGATATCGCAACCTGTACATGCCCGGCAGCTTCAGCCCGCTACCCGATTATCCTAAAACTCGCGTGGGCGACGTTAGCGCTGTGCTCACTTATCACGCGCCCTTCATCGGCCGTATCTTTCAAATCCCTGACGTAGACACCGCGCTTATGCCTGATTTCGAGGAGAAAATCGAGCGCATTGCCGAAATCGCCAGCCGACGCGACGACATCGTTACTTTCAACGGCGTGCCCACCTGGCTGCTCGTCCTGTTCCGCCGGATACTGGAAAAAACCGGTAAATCGAACCTCTTGGAAGTATGGCCTCGCTTGCAAGCTTACATGCACGGTGGCGTGGGCTTCGAACCCTATCGCCGTACCTTTCAGGAACTTATCCCGAGCGAGACGTTCGTTTACCAGGAAATATACAACGCTTCCGAAGGTTATTTTGGCGCCCAGTGCGACCTAAAGCAAAATGAAATGCTCCTTTTGCTTGATAACGGCGTTTTCTATGAATTCATTCCGCTGACCGAACTGGAAAAACCACAACCCAAAACTGTATTGCTTCAGGAAGTAGAATTGAATAAAGACTACGCCATCGTCATCACCTCGAACAACGGCCTGTGGCGCTACACTCCCGGCGACACCGTTATATTTACCTCCCGATACCCGTTCTGTTTTCAGATATCCGGGCGCACCAAGCAATACATCAATGCCTTCGGCGAGGAGGTTATGGTGGGCGACACCGACAAAGCTTTGGCCGAAGCCTGCCGCCAGACGGGCGCCATAGTAGCAGAATACACCGCTGCTCCTGTGTTCTTCGCTAACGAGCGCAGTCGGGGCGGACACGAATGGGTCATTGAATTTGAAAAGGCGCCTACGGACTTGAAGCGCTTCAACCAACTGCTCGACGAGTCGCTCCAGCGCATCAACTCCGACTACGAGGCCAAACGTTTCCGAGACTTAGCTTTGGAATGCCTGCGCCTTCACCCCGTGCCGCGCGGCACCTTTGTGCGCTGGATGAAAGCCCGTGGCAAATTCGGCGGCCAGAATAAAGTGCCTCGCCTGGCCAACCACCGAAGATACGTGGAGGAACTGCTGCAGTACGCCGCGAAACAGGACATCTGAACCAGTAAAACTGCAGCTACACCTATTTAAGACCTGCGCTACCCTCCCAGTAAGGACAAATGCTTTCTCAAAAAGAGGGCCTAAGGCGTACTTTTGCGCCGCTTTTCTGAATAAAAACACACGACGAACATGTTTAACCCAAACACACGCATCCTGACCCTGCTACTTGCTTTGGTGATGGTAGCCGCCTGCAACCGCATTGACACTGCTTTTGTGGAGGAAATGCAGGCTGGTATCAGCAAAGCCAACGAAAACCGTGAGGCCTTCGAGTCTGGTATGAAAAAAGTTCGAGACCTCTTTGAACGAATGGAGAAAGCTCCAGAAGGCTTGAAGAACAACCCTAAGTTTGGCTATGCCGAACTGTACGGTCGAGTAATACAGCTCCATGATGCCTACAACTCTATGGTGGCCAACCAGAGTCAAATGGTCAGCACGGTGGAGGGTATTCTGGCCGACTACACCGATGGCAAACTGAAAAAAGAGGAGGCAAAGCAACAAGCAGAGTTGAACTTGAAAAACTTTGAGGGCTACAGCGAGCGCGTCAAGCGCATGGATGAATTTGTTGCGGAGGCCACCAAGTCCTACGATGCTATGCTGGCCCAGTGGGAGGCCCTGCCTGAAGCTGAGAAAATTGCATCGGCCAAAATGCCGGCGCCCACGTTGCCGGATGCTGGTAGCATGCGCGGAGGTCCTACGCTGATGTCTGCTGGTTCCGCGCCAGCCGCAGCGCCGTCGGCGCCATCGTCCGCGACTCCAGGTGTGCTGGCGCCTTCGGGAGCAGCGCCTCAAAGAACTGCTCCGGCTCCCGGTGGCCCTCAGCCAGGTCCTACTCCGCAACAGCTTCAGACGGGCACGCTTGCCCCTACCCCACAGCAACAGCAAACGGGTACCCTTGCCCCGACCCCGCAGCAGCAGCAAACAGGCACCCTCGCCCCGACTCCGCAGCAGCAACAAACGGGTACGCTCGCGCCCACACCGCCCAGCTCGCCCACTGCACCGGCGCCCAAACGCGGGCAATAAATCGGCCCCTCGTATGTTGCCCGAGCCACAGATTGCGCGCGCGTTCTTAGGTTCTGCCGAAGCGCTGCGCATACAGCCCTGTGGTTCGGGCAACATCAACGATACCTACCTGCTGACCTTCCAAACGCCCGCCGGCGAGGAGCAACAGTGCATCCTACAGCGGCTAAACCAACGCGTATTCGCGCAGCCGAATGTGGTCATGCACAACATCCAGGCGGCAGCAGAACACCTGCAAAACACCGATTATCCCCTGGGCATTCTGACGCCGATCCTCACTCCGGATGGCAACACTTTGTACCAGGACGCGCAGCAAAACCACTGGCGCGCCTTTCCCTACTTTGCCCAATCGTACGCGCCCGAACGGCTGCCCACGCCCGACGAGGCCTACGAAGCCGCCCGCGCATATGGGCTTTTTTTGAAAGCCCTCGCCTCCTGCCCAGCGGAGACGATGCAAGAGACCATTCCCTACTTTCACGACCCGCGCCACCGGTGGGCCGCCTTTGAGGCCGCCGTCGAGCGCAACCTCGCTGGGCGAGTCGCCCAGTGCAAAGCCGAAATCGCTCGGATTTGCGAACAACAAACAACGTTTGAAGCCATTGCCCGCCTGAAAGAAACCGGCCAGCTGCCCGTGCGCATCGCACACAACGACACCAAGGCCGGCAACGTCCTGCTCTCGCTCGAAACGGGCAAGGCTGTCGCCGTCATTGACTGGGATACCCTGATGCCCGGCACAGTGCTGTCTGACTTTGGCGACATGGTGCGCACGTTCGTTCCCGACGGCTACGAAGACGAGCCCGGCGACGTCCAGGTACGCCTGCCGGCCCTGCAGGCGCTTGAGGAGGGCTTTCTCGAAATCGTGCAAGAGGTGCTGACACTGGTAGAGCATCAGCATCTTCGTCTGGGCGCACGCTGGATCGTCGCCGAGCAGGCGTTACGCTTTCTGACGGACTACCTGAACGGCGATATTTATTACAAAATCCGGTATCCAGAGCACAACCTTGTCCGCGCCCGCAACCAGCTATCGCTCCTGAAAAAGCTACCTTTGTAGCGCCATGCGCTCGTTGTTTCTGACCGACCGCTTCTTCTGGCTCTTTGGAAGCATTGCCGCGCTGTTTGCGCTGTCATATGCCTTAGAAGAGCTATTCCCGCTGGCGCAAGTAGCCTTCGTGCTGGCCTTAGGATTTGTTGGCGCCGACGCCGCCCTGCTCTACGGGCGGCAGCACTACCTGGCCTGTCAGCGCAACACAGCGTCGGTTTTCTCTTTGAGCGACTCAAACGCGGTATCCCTCTCCCTTCAAAACCGAAGCCGCATGTACCTCTTTGTTACGGCCATTGACGAGCTGCCTGCTCAGTTTCAGGCGCGCAACTTCGCCCTGAAAACGACGCTCGGCCCCGGCCAACGAACCACTCTGCGCTACGACCTGCGTCCGCTCACGCGCGGCGTTTATGCTTTTGGAGACACACACCTCTTTGCCAAAACCGCTTTAGGCTTGCTCGAGCGACGCTTTACCTTCGAGCATCCACAGGAAATAGCAGTCTATCCCTCTATCGTGCAGATGCGCCGGTACGAGCTGATAGCCCTGCGCAGCGTGGCCCGGGAGACGGGCATCAAGAAAGTACGGCGCTTAGGCCACAGCTACGAGTTTGAGCAAATCAAAAACTACGTCGAAGGCGACGATTACCGCAGTATCAATTGGAAAGCCTCGGGTCGGCGCGCCTCGCTCATGGTCAACCAATACGAGGATGAGCGAAGCCAGCAGGTGTTCTGCCTTTTAGACAAAAGCCGCATCATGAACATGCCCTTCGACGGGATGAGCCTGCTCGACTACGCCGTCAATGCTGCGCTGACAATCAGCAATATCGCGCTGAAGAAGCAGGACCGCGTCGGGCTGCTTTCCTTTTCCGATGTACTGGGCACTACGCTGTCTGCTGAGCGCGGTAACCGACAGCTGCGCCGTATTCTGGACGCCCTATACCGGGAGCAGGAACGCACGGGAGAGGCCAATTACGAACTGCTTTACGAAGCAGTAAGTCGCCTCATTCGCGGGCGGTCGCTGCTGCTGTTGTTTACCAACTTCGAAAGCCGGTACGCCGTAGAGCGCGTGCTGCCCCTTCTGCGCCGGCTTAATCGCTTGCACCTGCTGGTGGTCGTCTTCTTTGAAAATGCCGAAATACGCGCTTTAGCCGAGAAAGAACCACAAGACGTGTTGGGCCTCTTTCGACAAACCGTGGCCCAGCAATTCTTAGAGGAAAAAAGGGAAATCAAACGGCTCTTGACGCAGTACGGCATCCAAGTCGTGTTGACTCGGCCCAAAAACCTTTCGGTTAACACCATCAATAAGTACTTAGAACTCAAGGCCCGCGGTCTTATTTGACCCATGAGCCTTGAGTTTTGAGCACGAGACCGCCTGAATTACCCACTCTTCTATGCTGCCGGCTGCGGAGCAGAACGGCGAAGCAAGCCGGAACTATCCAGAATAGCGCCAAATGCGATGCAGGTGGCGGCTATCCTGACCACCCAGCCGGCAATAGGGATCACGCCGATAATTTTCAAAAGCACAAGCACTCCTAAAGCAATCAGCAGATACAACCATGCCGACCAGCGATAGCCCCTCTGTTGCGCAAGTGCATGAGTAGCCACTAACGCCGTGATGACGTTGGCCAGCGAGAGGAGCAAGAAATATAAAGCGATGATAACCGCCCCCAACGGAATGCCTATTAAGGTAATGAATAGCAGCACAACCACCGCCGGAACGGCGATAAAGTACAGAAAACCATAGCCTAAAGCCCGTACCGGCTCAGCGCGCGCCATTTCAGCGGCACGGCTGAAGAGGTTGGAGAACAACCGCTGACCTGCCCACAGCAGCACCAGCATGGCCAGCAAATACCACAGCACACCCGCCACAGAGGCAAAGCCAAGAAACTTGTAATCCGGCCGCTCGAAACGCTGTTTGAGCGAGGTGTCAAAGGTCGCTGTGGCGCCCTCGCGCAGCGCATTGCCGAAGTCCACTTCTCCGCCAGAGGTCCAATAGCGGACATTCCCGCTCAGCGCAGCATTG
>JANWVR010000093.1 GCA_025056735.1 Saprospiraceae bacterium | reverse complement strand
CCCGTGTTGTTGATGGTGAAATTGGGCGCAGAGCCCGTGATGCTGATGCCAGGGCCAGCTGTGTAGTTGTTGGCAGCCGCTTCGTTGGCAGGCGCCCAGACGGAACCGTTCCACTTGAGCACCTGGCCGTTGGTAGCGCCGTTTTGGGCAATATCTAAGGGGCTGGTGCTGGTGCCGTTGCCGCTCAAGCGCGGGGTAACGACAACCGTTTGTGTGCCCCAGTTGTCAGGGCCCAAGTCATTGGCAGGCGCCCAGGTGGTGCCGTTCCATTTGAGCACCTGGCCATTGCTAGCGCCACCTTGAGCGATTTTAGCGCCTGTAACGGCCCCATCCTGAATTTTGGCCGTTTGCACGGCGTTGTTAGCCAGCTCTACGCTGCCCACCACGCTGGCCTTTAGTTGCAGGTTATTGAATGGGCCCGTAACGTCGCCGTCAGCGATGGTGTTGGTGGTGATGTCGTCGAAGGGATTGGTGTCGCCGGTGTTCGAGATGGTGAAGTTTTGCCCGACGGCCACCACGTCAATACCCAAGCCACCGTTGATGGTGACGGAGCCCACATTGTCGGGCGCAGGCGCCCAGGTAGTACCGTTCCATTTGAGCACTTGGCCCGTGGTAGCGCCCATAGGGTCTATTTTATTCCCTGTGACGGCATGAGTATTGATTTTCGTAGAGGTAACCGCATTGTCGGCTAATTTGAAGGCATTGACGACCCCGGCTTTTATTTGCAAACTGGTAAAGGTTCCAGTGATTTCGCCATCGGCAGTGCTGGTAGTCGTGATGTCGTCGTTCGGGTTGATGTCGCCCGTGTTGGTGATGGTGAAATTTGGGAATGCGCCGCTAATATTGATGCCTGTACCGGGATTGAGGCTCACCGTGGGGCCGGTAGCGTCTTGCGCTGGTGCCCAGGTAGTGCCGTTCCACTTGAGCACCTGGCCGTTGCTGGCGCCCATGTCGTTGATCTTGGCGCCTGTTACGGCTCCGTTGGCGATCTTGCTGGTGTTGACGGCATTGTCGGCCAATTTGGCTGTGTTTACCGCGCCGTCTGCCAGTTTAGGTGTACTTACTGCGCCATCAGCCAGTTTGGCCGTGTTAACGGCATTGTCAGCCAGCTTGGCTGTGGTTACTGAACCGTCAGATATTTTAGGTGTGGTGACGGCCCCATCGGCCAACTTGGCCGTAGTTACGACGCCGGGGTTGATTTGAAGGTTGTTGAACGGGCCAGTAATCTCGCCGTTGGCCACAGAGGACGTCGTAAGATCGTCGGAAGCATCCACGTCGCCGATGTTCGTAATGGTGAAGACCTGACCATTTTTGGCGACATTAATGCCGGCGCCGGCGTTGATGGTAGTGAGGATAACAGGCACAGTGGTGGCGTTGGTTACGCGACCGTACTGGTCCACTGTGATAACCGGAATATCGCTGGGGCCGCCGTAGAGGCCGGGCGTCACGGGGGCATTAGCTAAGCTGATGGTTCCGCTGCTGGTGATGGGGCCACCCGTCAGGCCTGCGCCGGTATTGACTTCCGTAACGGTACCGCTCTGGCCGGTGTTGTCGTTTTGCGGAACCCAGGCAGTGCCGTTCCATTTGAGCACCTGGCCTGTTTGGGCTCCCTGTTGGGCAAGCGTCAGCGGGTTGGCCGCCGTTCCATTTCCGCTAAGGACGGGCGTGGTCTGCACCGTCTGCGTGCCCCAGTTATCAGCGCCATTGGCCGCATTGAGCGAGTATAGCGCGTAGGGCACACTGAGCAACTGCGAGGTGCCCACTTCGTCGAAGACGCCCGGAGCGGTTTCTACAGATACCGTCAAGAACTTAGGACTCGCCCCCCAATTAATGTTGGCAAAAGTGCCCTGAAGGGGCGTGCCGCTACCAATTGTCAGGTTGATCAACCCAAAAGAATTGGTCGAAGCCGTTTGCATCTCCGAGTATGCAATCGGGCCATTAGGTGCATTGTTTCGGATGGTGAAAAGGAGGGTAACCGTTTGGTTGTTGATGGAGGCGCCGGTGTTATCCCGGACGATGCACTGGTAGTTGAAACCCTGAGGTACATTTTGCGCTATGGCATTAGATACCCATAAAACGCCCAGGAGCAGCAATGGTAAAAGACGGTTAACCATGATAGAAAATCGATTTTTGAATCAGAAAATGAAATGGCAGGTTTGTACAGAGGAAATAAAAGCAGGCGGGATCACAAGCGGATAAAGCGCGTAATGGCCGACGCCCGCGAGACGGGATCGGTCAGCGTTAGAAAATAAAGCCCTGGCTGCCAGTGTCGGCAGTTCAGGATATCGCCATCCGAAAGGCGTTCGTCCGAGAGCACTACGCGCCCGGCGGCGTCGAAGACTGTGGCCAACAAGTAGGCGCCTTTCTCCGTCGAAAAACGGACATTCAGCACGTCGGCTGTAGGATTGGGAAAGACAACAATGTTCCATGCCGAAAGGTCGGGCTCGCCCACATAGACAAGGCGTGTTTGCTCGGGCTGGTGGAAGCCCTGCGTTAAAGTGCGCGCACTGCCAATACCTGTCCGGACAACAACTTCGCCCACCGTGTAGGCAAAATGGCGCCCCTGATTGACGCCCGTTCGGCCCGAAGCGCCGATAACCTGGTTGAACAGGGAAGGACTTTGCGAAAAAAGCGAGGATAGCCCCACAAGGCTACAAAGAGCAGCAAGCGTAAACCGGTTCATGGTAAGCGATTTGAAAACCGAAAAATAGCAAAATAAGCGTATCAAAAACCTTGCCCAATTGGTTGGGCTCCTCCTGAAAATTGCCTCCGCGTAGATAAACCGCACTTTCAGAGCGCTGCTTCCTACCTTTGAAGGACTTCATTAAAATAATAAAACTCAACTGTCGCCTGCTTGTTTATGCGTTTAAAATAAGCCATATGGCGTTCTATTCTGTGAAAGTACCAAACCCGAATTTCACTAAGACATCCTGATGCGCTATGATCACCACTTACCAACAACGGCTCTTCTCTCTACTCATTTTGCTTCTACCTGCCTGGGCTTGCACACAAAATCAGGATCCGTGGGAAGAGTGGAAGAGGGAACAGCGCTCCTTGAGAGAGTTTTTTAAGGATACTTCTGGCTTAGGCGGAGGTTTGCTGCGCGTTTTGCCCGACTCCAGCGGCTTTTTCTACTTCCGAATAGACACCAGCTTAGGCGGCTTGCACAGCGAAATGCGCCAGTTTTTCCGCTTTGGCCCTACAGATAAGGACTTGCTCTTCCCGCCTGAATTCCGTGAATTTGACCGGATATTCGAGCGCTTTTTCCGCGGCATGCCGGGCCAACCTCAATTCCAACCCTGGCCTGACTTCCCCACCGACGATGGGAATACGCCCGGTGAGGACAACCTCCTACCCGAGGAGCGTTTACGCCTTCAGGAGAACCAGGAGGAACCCTCCGATGGCTTGCTGCCTGAAGAACGCCTGCGCCAGCAAGAGCGCCAGAACCCGCGGAAAAGAGACGCCGCCCCACCCAAGCCTGCAGACCCGCCCAAGAAGACGCCGGATGTGAAAACCATCCGAATCTAATTGGCGCCGATGTATGCCCGAAACTTTTTCTTTGCCGGCTCAAACCAACAGGCAGCGCGTCTGTTTAATTTTTCGTTATCCTGGTTAAACAATTCAATCAATGCCCAATCAAGAGTCTGTTGACCTCATTGTCTATCGTATCCGAGAGTCCGGTCTGGAGGTCTTCCTGGTGAACAAAGAGTCGGCCACCTCAGGCGAGGAAACCTGGGAAGCACTTACGGCCAACAGCGCGGCGGACGATCTTCCGCGCGCCGAATGCATTGAGCTGGAACCCATCCAGCAAGAGGACGGTGCTACTCGTCGCGCCATTGCTATTGAAGCCGATTGGCACGAACTGCCCTCGTTGCGCGCGCTCATCTACGAAGACTACCGAGTGGCCAAAGAAAAGGCCCGCGAACGCCTGCGCAACCTCTTGCCAGACATCGAAAAAGGCGCCTACTTTGCCATCAAAGAGGCCTTCAAGCGCGTCATGCCTGAGCAGTATGCCTTTTTGAAAGAATTAAAAGAGGTGTTGGTGGAGAAAAACTCGACGCGCTATCTTTGAAAAAGGATGGCACCCCCTTCAGAGGTGCCATCCTATACCAGCATGGCTGTTTTCTTTGCGCAGGTGTCCTGCGAGCGCGTATTCCGCGTTTCAGATTAAGCCTGCTCTGATTTCAGGTACTTGTATGCCAAACCCGCCAAGGCGGCGCCTGCAATGGGTACTACGATAAACAGCCACAATTGCTCAAGCGCCCATCCCCCTACGAAGATGGCCTGGCTGATACTCCGGGCCGGATTTACAGAGGTGTTGGTAACAGGGATGCTGATCAAGTGAATGAGCGTGAGCGCCAAACCAATGGCCAGCCCTGCAAACCCTCTTGGCGCGTTATCGTCGGTTGCGCCCAGGATGACGATCAAAAACATGAAAGTCATCACCAGTTCCGTCACGATAGCAGCCGCCATGCTGTAACGGCCTGGGGAGTGCTCTCCGTAGCCATTGGCAGCGAAATCACCTACCGTATTGCCATTACCCGTGGCAATGAAATAAAGAACCGCTGCAGCGGCAATAGCGCCGAGCACCTGAGAAACGATGTAGGGCAGCAGGGTTTTAGTGCCAATCCGGCCTCCCATCCACAGCCCGATCGTTACAGCAGGATTCAAATGAGCGCCAGAAATGTGGCCCAACGAGTACGCAATGGTCAATACCGTCAGACCAAAAGCCAGCGATACGCCCACCAGGCCTATGCCCACATCGGGAAAGGCAGCAGCCAGCACAGCGCTTCCACAACCGCCCAGCACCAACCAGAAAGTTCCTAAGAATTCCGCTAAGTTCTGTCTCATGATTTGTTAAGTTTTGATGTTTGAAAATAGGTTAGTTGTTTCGTCTTTTTAATCCTGGACAAAAAACTTGGGAGAACTGAGTGCAAATTTACTGAGCAAGTAGGATTATATTCACTACACTTCTCATTTCATCAGAGCAACCCCTTCAGCATCTCGGCAAATGCCGAAACCGACATAGCCCCCTGGTCGCCCTCGCCCTGCTTGCGCACGCTTACTTCGCCCGTTTGGGCCTCTTTTTCGCCCACGATGAGCAGGAACGGAATGCGCTTGAGCTCATTGTCGCGGATTTTGCGTCCGATGGTTTCGTTGCGGTCGTCTACCTCGCCGCGCAATTCCTCGGCGGCCAGCTGCTGGCGCACAGCGTAGGCATAGTCCACAAACTTATCCGAAATGGGCAGTACGACGAACTGCTCTGGCGTCAGCCACAGGGGAAAACGCCCGGCGCAGTGCTCGATGAGTACAGCCGTGAAGCGCTCCAGACTGCCAAAAGGCGCGCGGTGGATCATCACTGGCCGATGCTCCTGATTGTCTGGCCCGATGTATGTGAGGTTAAAGCGCTCGGGCAGGTTGTAGTCTACTTGAATGGTGCCCAACTGCCAGGAGCGCCCCAGTGCGTCCTTGACCATGAAGTCCAGCTTAGGGCCGTAAAACGCCGCCTCGCCCAGTTCCCGTACCGTGGGTAAGCCGACCTCTTCGGCAGCCTCGATGATGGCCCGCTCAGCTTTCTGCCAGTTTTCCTCAGAGCCGACATATTTGTCCTTGTTCTCCGGATCGCGCAGGCTGATTTGAGCGGTGAACTTATCGAAGCCCATTTTGGCCAGCACGAAGCGCGTCAGGTCGAGCACGCCGAGAAACTCTTCTTTGAGCTGGTCTTCCGTACAGAAAATGTGGGCGTCGTCTTGCGTGAAGCCGCGCACGCGCGTCAGGCCGTGCAGCTCGCCCGACTGTTCGTAGCGATACACCGTGCCGAATTCGGCGATGCGCAGCGGCAACTCGCGGTACGAGCGCGGGCGATGGCCGTAGATCTCACAGTGGTGCGGGCAGTTCATGGGCTTGAGGAGGAACACCTCGTCGCGGTGTGGCGTCAGGATGGGCTGGAAGGAGTCGGCGCCATATTTTTCCCAGTGGCCTGAGGTAACGTAGAGCTGCTTGGAGCCAATGTGCGGCGTGATGACCGGCGTGTAGCCGCGCTTGAGCTGCTCTTTTTTCAGGAAATCCTCCAACCGCGTGCGCAGCGCCGTGCCGCGCGGCAACCAGATGGGCAGGCCCTGGCCTACCCTATCGGAAAACATGAACAACTCCAGTTCCTGGCCGATCTTTCGGTGGTCGCGCTTTTTAGCCTCTTCCAGCATGTGCAGGTACTCGTCCAATTCCTTCTGTTTCGGGAAGGAAATGGCGTAAACGCGTGTCAGTTGCTTGCGCTTTTCATCGCCGCGCCAGTAGGCGCCGGCCAGATTGAGGATTTTCACCGCCTTGATCGGTTCCGTCGTCGGGATGTGCGGGCCCTTGCACAGGTCTACAAAATTGCCCTGCTCGTAAAAAGTAATCTGGCCGTCTTCTAAGCCCTCAAGCAGCTCCAGCTTATACTCGTCGCCCTTTTCAGTGAAGTAGCGAATGGCCTCCGCCTTACTCACCTCGCGGCGGCGATATTCTGACTTGTTGCGCGCCAGTTCGAGCATTTTTTGTTCAATTGCCGGAATGTCGGCAGCCGTAATAGGTCGGTCGCCCGTATCCACGTCGTAGTAGAAGCCGTTTTCAATGGGTGGCCCGATGCCAAATTTAATGCCCGGAAAAAGTGCCTCCAGCGCCTCGGCCAACAGGTGCGCCGACGAATGCCAGAAGGTGCTCTTGCCCTCTTTGTCTTCCCATTTATAGAAGACGATGCTGGCATCTTCGTTGATGGGCCGGGTCAGGTCGCGCACTTCGCCGTTTACGCCAAC
Organism: Saprospiraceae bacterium; assembly: GCA_025056735.1. GTDB lineage: Bacteria > Bacteroidota > Bacteroidia > Chitinophagales > Saprospiraceae > M3007. The sequence continues at coordinate 2,983 of JANWVR010000093.1, read as the reverse complement.
AGCCAAAGCACTACGCGCTAAGCCCTCGCTGATGGAGCGGGCCACTTCCAGCCCAGTCGTACCGGCGGCATACTGACGAACGTTGCCGTCGGGAAAAGTCAGGTTGATCATAAGAAAAATAAATAAGATGTGGTTTTAACCCGCCTCTACAACAGGCGGGGCGCTCAATAAGGAGCTGTTTGTAATACGGTCGCAAAGGTACGCCAACCATTGGCCGCGCCGAAGGGAGCACGTAACTTGCGCCGAAAAATCAGAGCGCCTGCGGGCAGCTATCCATGGACTTTCACCGGCTCTTCGAGATTTTAGACTACCAGCTCCAGCGCTTTCCGCAAGACGTAGCCTTCGCTGGAAGAGAAAGCGGCACCTGGGCCCCGTGGAGCACCGCCGAAGCCGTCCGCGAACGCGACGCCCTCAGCGCCGGCCTGCTTGCCCTCGGCCTACAACGCGGCGACCGTATCGGCGTGCTGGCCCACTGCGGCAGCCCTAAATGGGCTATCGCCGATGCCGCCATGCTGCAACTGGGCCTCATCCCTACGCCGGTACACAGCACCGCCCGACCAGAGGAAATTGCCTTCATCGCTCAAGACGCCGGTGTGCGCGCCTTCTTCGTCAGCAACGCCGATATGCTTGCCCTCTTGCGGCGAAGCGGCGCCTCCACAGAACTCCTTTTTTCCTTTGAAAACCTGCCCGATACCCTCGGCTGGGACGCTCTGCGCCAAACACCCGACGCGGCCGATCTGCAAGAAATCCAGCGCCGCCGCGCCAGCATCAGCGAAAACGACTTAGCCACTTTGCTCTATACCTCCGGCACAACGGGCCAGCCCAAAGGCGTCATGCTCTCGCACGCCAACCTGGTGAGCAACATCAAGTCCGTACTGGCCATCGCACCCGTAGGCCCAGGGCTAACGGCCGTGAGCTTCCTGCCGCTCAGCCATGTCTTTGAGCGCATGGTCACCTACATGTACCAGGCTGCTGGCATGAGCATCTGGTACGTGGACGCCTTAGAAAACCTGCCGCAGGCGCTGCGCGAAGCCCGCCCTCATTTCTTCACCGCTGTGCCGCGCGTCTTAGAGCGCAGCTACGAGCGTCTCATCGAGCGCCGACGTCAGGCCAGCCTGTGGCGCCGCAAAGCGCTCGACTGGGCCATCGCCTTGGGCGAACGCTACCCCTACGCCGGCCGCTACCACATGCCCTTAGGATATCGCCTCCAGCGCTGGATAGCCGACCTGCTCGTCTTTCGCCACTGGCGACGGGCCATGGGCGGACGCCTCCGCGGCATTGCCGTGGGCGCCGCTGCCCTCCAGCCCCGATTGGGTCGCCTGTTCTCCGCTGCCGGCGCCGACATCCGCGAAGGCTACGGCCTCACCGAAACCAGCCCTGTCGTCGCCTTCAACCGCTTCGAACCCGGCGGCGTCCACTTCGGCACCGTGGGCATCCCCGTGCCCGGCGTCGAAGTGCGCATCGCCAACCCTGACGCCGACGGCATCGGCGAAATCGAAGTGCGCGGCCCAAACGTCATGCTCGGATACTGGAATCAACCCGACGAAACCGCAGCCCGATTCACCCCCGATGGTTGGCTCAAAACCGGAGACTTAGGCCGCTTAGAACAAAAACGCTTCCTGCGCATCACCGGCCGGGCCAGCGAACTGTTCAAGACCACCACTGGAAAATTCGTCGCTCCGGCATTCGTCGAACAACAACTCCTCTCCTCGCCCCTCATCGCCCAGTGCATGGCCGTTGGCCTCAACCGCCCCCATGTGGGCGCCCTCATCGTGCCCAATTTCGACCAGCTGGAGCTCTGGTGCCGCGACAACGACGTCCACTGGACAGCGCCGCCCTATATGATCCTCAACCCGAAAGTTCTTAAATGCTTCGACCAGGAAATCCAACGCATCAATGAAACCCTATTAGGCCCCGTTGAACAGGTGCAGACCTTCCGCCTGCTGGCCGAACCCTGGACGACCGAAAACGGCCTCCTCACTCCCACGCTCAAGCTCCGGCGCCGCGACATAGAGGCCCGCTTTGCTAAGGAAATCGAACAGCTTTTCGCGCCGCAAAAACGATAACCTGCCATACCGCTATGGAATACCGCATTGACCCAGACATCCGCCGCGCGGCTACCCTGCCGGCCGCCTTCTACCGCTCAGCCGAAGCCTTCGACGCCTGCCGCGAACGCATCTTCGCCCGCTCCTGGCAAATGATCGCAGGCGCCGAAGAACTCGTACGCCTACCCGGCGACGCCCTGCCATTTGCTTTTATGGAACACTATCTCGAAGAACCGCTCTTGCTGCTGCGCGACGAAAGCGACCAGCTGCGCTGCCTGTCCAACGTCTGCACGCACCGGGGCAACATCCTCGTACAGCACCCCCAGCGCCTCTCGCGCGGCATCGTCTGCGGCTACCACGGACGCCGCTTCCACTTAGACGGCCGCTTTGCCCACATGCCCGAAGCCGACGGCATGGAGAACTTCCCTTGCCCGGCCGATAACCTGGCCTCGCTGCCCGTGCGCCAATGGCGACAGTTCGTCTTCACCTCCTTAGACCCCGCCATACCCTTCGACGAATGGGTCGAGGGCATGGAGCGCAAAATTGGCTTCCTGCCCGTCGAGCAGTTCCGCTTCGACCCCGCCCGCTCGCGCGACTACTTAGTACACGCCCACTGGGCCCTCTACTGCGACAACTACTTAGAGGGCTTCCACATCCCGTTTGTACATAAGGGCCTGGCCGCTGCCTTAGACTGGAATGCCTACCGCACCGAACTCCTCCCCTGGGGCAGCTGCCAGGTCGGCGTTGGCCGCGGCGGCGAAGAAGTCTTCGACCTGCCGCCCGGACACGAAGACGCTGGCCAGAACATCGCTGCCTACTACTTCTGGCTGTTTCCCAACATTATGTTCAACTTCTACCCCTGGGGCCTGTCGCTCAACCTCGTGCGCCCACAACAGCCTAACCTCACCCGCGTCAGCTTCCGCACCTATGTGTGGCGC